>NZ_LT629710.1:2234750-2554000 GCF_900104535.1 Nakamurella panacisegetis
GCAGCGACGGCTCGGCCCACTCCATCGGAACACCGACCGTCGATCTCGACCACGACGGATCACCGGACACGGCCGTCGTGCACAACAGCGATGGATCGGTCACCGGCTACACCGACCGCGACGGCGACGGCCACGCCGATCAGATCACGCAGATCGGAGCGGACGGCAAGGTCGTCATCGCGGTGGCCGACAACAACGGCGGCTGGACGATCACCACCACCGGGCATCTCGACGCCTCCGGAAATCTCGTGCCCGACGGCACTCCGAACCCCGATGCCAGTCTGGACCCGGCCGACACGGCCGGGGTCACGTCCGGCCACACCACCACTTCAGGCACGGCCACCGGGGCCTCGGACCACACCACCTCCGGCCAGACCACCTCCGAGCCGACCGGCGACGGCCGGACCGTCGCCGAGCCGGTCCCGAACAGCGCCCCGATCAGCGGAAACGAGCCGGACGGGGACATCACCTTCAGCGAGGACGGCAAGGACTACGACCTCGGCCACCCGACCACCGATCTGGACGGCGACGGGACACCGGACACCGTCGTCACGCACCTGGCCGACGGCACCGTCGTCGGCTACACCGACACCGACGGCGACGGCACGGCCGACCAGATCACCCAGATCTCGGCCGGCGGTCAGGTCGTCATCGGCGTTTCCGACGGACACGGCGGCTGGACGCAGGCGGCCACCGGACACATGGGTGCGGACGGCAAGTTCGTGCCGGACTCCTCCGCCGCGGCCACCACCGGCTGAGACGGACCACCAACCCTGCCGTTCCCGAGCCAGGCGTCGGTGCCGCGTCCTACAGTGACGGGGTGAGCGTCCGACCCAGTCCCGAGCACGGCATCGACGCCGCGTTCCTCGAGTTCCCGATGCGCCGGCTGGCCGACGCCGCCCTGTCGGCCGCCACCGCGGCCGGTGCGTCGTTCGCCGACTTCCGCTTCGAACGGCTGATGACCAGCGAGCTGCACCTGCGGGACACGGTCGTGCAGTCGGCCGTCGACTCGGCCACCACCGGGTTCGCGGTCAGGGTCATCGTGGACGGCATCTGGGGTTTTGCGGCCGCGGTGGTGCCGACCACCGATGCCGCGGCGGCGACCGCCCGGCAGGCGGTTGACGTCGCCCGGGCCTTGGCCGGGGTCGTCGCCGAGCGGGTGGAGCGGGCGCCCGAACCGATCCATCGGGACGTCCATTGGGTCAGCGCGTATCACGTCGACCCGTTCGGCGTGCCGACCGCGGACAAGGTGGCGCTGCTGCTCGATCGGTCCGAGCGACTGCTCGCCGCCGACGGCGTGGCGCACACCAGGGCAGGCCTGCACTCGGTGAAGGAGAACAAGTTCTACGCCGACACCGACGGCACCATGACGACCCAGCAGCGGGTGCGGTTGCAGCCCGATCTGGAAGCGGTGGCCGTCGACGCCGCGTCCGGCGGCTTCGAATCCATGTCCTCGCTCGCGCCGCCGGTGGGCCGCGGTTTCGAGTACCTCACCGATGGCACCTGGGACTTCGACGGCGAGATCGATTCCCTGCCCCATGATCTCGCGGAGAAGCAGAAGGCCCCGTCGGTGGCTGCGGGCCGGTACGACCTGGTCATCGACCCGACCAATCTCTGGTTGACGATCCACGAATCGATCGGGCACGCCACCGAGTACGACCGGGCCATCGGCTACGAGGCGGCCTATGCCGGTACCTCCTTCGCCACTCCGGACCAGCTCGGCACCCTGGTCTACGGCTCACCGGTGATGCACGTGACCGGTGACCGGACCGTGCCGCACGGCCTGGCCACCATCGGGTACGACGACGACGGTGTCGCCGGACAGTCCTGGGACCTGATCACCGCCGGAATCCTGACCGGGTACCAGGTCGACCGGGTGTTCGCGAAGCGGCTCGGGCTCGACCGGTCCAACGGCTGCGCGCTGGCCGATTCGCCGTCGCATCAACCGTTGCAGCGGATGGCCAATGTGTCGTTGCAGCCCGATCCGCGGGGCGGCTCGACGGCCGATCTCATTGCCGGGGTGGAGCGGGGGATCTACGTGGTCGGCGACAAGTCCTGGTCGATCGACATGCAGCGCTACAACTTCCAGTTCACGGGGCAGCGCTTCTACCGGATCCTGAACGGCGAGATCGACGGCCAGGTCAAGGATGTCGCCTACCAGGCCACCACGACCGACTTCTGGGGAGCGATGGACGCCGTCGGCGGACCCGGAACGTACCTGCTGGGCGGTGCCCTGAACTGCGGCAAAGGGCAGCCCGGGCAGACCGCTCCGGTGTCGCACGGCAGCCCCTCGGCGCGGTTCCGCAGCATCAACGTGCTCAACACAGTTGACGAGGGGGCCTGATGCCGACCGCCGATCCAGCGCTCCTGACGCCGGTCCAGATCGTCGAAATCGCCCTGGCCGCATCGCGTTCCGATGGTTGTGTGGTGGTGGTGACCACCGAGAGCACGGCTAACGTGCGGTGGGCCAACAACACGGTCACCACCAGCGGCGTCTCGGACAACCTGTCGTGGTTCGTCATCTCGGTGGTCGGAGGTGCATCCGGAACGGTGAACGCCTCCGCGTCCGGTGCGGCGTCGGCGCGCACCGTCGTCGAGGTCGTCCGGCAGTCGGAACGAGAGGCCGCCGCGGCCGCCTCGGCCGGGCGGGCGCAGGACTACGCCGAGCTGGTCGGGCCGGAGCAGGCCGGCGGTTCGGACGAGGATTTCGACACTCCCGGTGAACAAACCACTTTCGGCGTCTACCGCCGCCTGCTCGCCGACCTGGCCCCCTCGTTCGACGAAGCCCGGTCGGCTGACCGCCTGCTGTTCGGGTTCGCCCGCCACGAGATCAGCACGAGCTACCTCGGAACGTCCACCGGGATCCGGCGCCGCTGGGTGCAGCCGACCGGGACGGTGGAGGTCAACGCGAAGTCAGCCGACCTGGCCCGCTCGTCCTGGGCCGGCGCCTACACGGCCGACTTCACCGACGTCGATGTCCGGGCCGTCACCGACGGCCTGACCCGACGGCTGGACTGGGCGAAAAGCACCGTCGACCTGCCGCCCGGGCGCTACGACACGGTTCTTCCGCCGACCGCGGTGGCCGACTTCCTGTTGTACCTGGCCTGGATGGCCGGCGCCCGCGGTGCGTACGAGGGACGTTCGGCCTTCTCCGCCCCCGGCGGCGGCACCCGGCTCGGGGAGCGCCTGTCCGAGCAGCCTCTGTACCTGTACTCGGACCCGGCGTACCGCGGGTTGGATGCGGCACCGTTCGTGCTGACCGGGTCATCGTCCGATTCGTTCTCGGTGTTCGACAACGGCGCCCGGATCGAACGGACGGACATCATCGCCGACGGACGGATCGCCAACCTGGTCAACACCCGGAGCCTGGCAGCCGAGAAGGGGGTCCCGTTCCGGACCGTGGGAGACAACCTGATCCTCGACGGGGGTGACGACAGCCTGGGCGTCGACGACCTGGTCCGTGGGGTCGACCGGGGGCTGCTGGTCACCTCCCAGTGGTACCTGCGGGAGGTCGATCCGATGACGATGCTGCTGACCGGCCTGACCCGGGACGGGGTGTTCCTGATCGAGAAGGGCGAGGTCACCGGCGCGGTCAACAACTTCCGGTTCAACATGTCGCCGCTCGACGTGCTGCGGCAGGCCGCGGTGGTGGGCCGGACGCAGGCGGCGTTGTCCCGCGAGTGGAGCGACTGGTTCACCCGCAGCGCGATGCCGCCGGTCCGGGTGGAGGGCTTCAACATGTCCTCGGTGTCCAAGGCGCAGTAGGCCGCAGGCGCTGTCGCGGGGTGGGGTTCGGATCCCCCGGGGGTGGGTTGTGCTGACCGGCGTCGTCGTCGGCCGATCAGCAGACCGTGCCGACCTCTCGGGCGAGTCCATCCTGGGCCCCGGTCACGCATCCCGTCGAGCCGGCCGAGCGCGGCACAGGGCCCGAATTTGGGTGGATGGCACGCCGAATTCATTTTCTGACCACAACAATTCAAGTCTCAACATATTCAAACAAACGTGTGTGCCATCACGTGTTCTGAATCGATCTCTTTCACGATTCTGTGGTGTGCGCCTCACAAGATCACCGGCGAAATCGTAGACTCCGTGGCTAAAGTCAGCGGAATCCTCGCCAGAGTCGGCCGGTTGCCGCTGGCTTTGCGCCGACGGGAATGTTGGCCGATGGGCGCCAATCAAACGAAAATCAACAGGAGATGGTGTCGATGACCGCCGTTGTCAATCCGCCCCTCGAACAGATCGCCGTGCCCAGTCGTCCGACCGCGTCGCCCGCCCGCACGCGGCTGGCTGCCGTGCCCGATCCGACCGCAACCGTGCCCGAACCGGCATCCCCGATCGTGGCCACCGACGCCGCCCTGCTGGACTGGGTCACCGAAATCACCGCGCTGACCGAGCCGGACGCCGTGGTGTGGGTCAACGGATCGGACGCGGAGTACAAGGCGTTGACCGACAAGCTGGTCGAGGCGGGCACCTTCGTCCGACTGGCCAAGAAGCCGAACTCCTTCTACTGCGCCTCCGATCCGAGCGACGTGGCCCGGGTCGAGGACCGCACCTACATCTGCTCGGTGGAGCAGAAGGACGCCGGGGCCACCAACAACTGGATGGCGCCGTCGGAGATGAAGGCGATCATGACCGACCTCTATCGCGGCAGCATGCGCGGCCGGACGCTCTATGTCGTCCCGTTCTGCATGGGACCGTACGAGGCGGAAATCCCGATGCTCGGCGTCGAGATCACCGATTCGGAATACGTCGTGGCCTCCATGCGGATCATGACGCGGGTGGGTGACCGGGCTCTGGAACTGATCAATGCCGGCGGCACCTGGGTGCGGGCCCTGCACTCGGTTGGTGCGCCGCTCGCCCCGGGCGAGGCGGACGTGCCGTGGCCGTGCAACGACACGAAGTACATCACCCAGTTCCCCGAGGAGCGGACGATCTGGTCGTTCGGCTCCGGCTACGGCGGAAACGCCTTGCTGGGCAAGAAGTGTTACTCGCTCCGGATCGCCTCGGTGATCGCCCGGGACGAGGGTTGGCTGGCCGAACACATGCTGATCCTCAAGCTGATCTCGCCCGAGAAGGACGTCCACTACGTGGTGGCCGCATTCCCGAGTGCCTGCGGCAAGACGAATCTCGCGATGCTGGAACCGACCATCCCGGGGTGGGAGGTACAGACGCTGGGCGACGACATCGCCTGGATGCGGTTCGGCACCGACGGACGGCTGTACGCGGTGAATCCGGAATACGGGCTGTTCGGGGTGGCCCCGGGGACCGGTTGGACCACGAACCCCAACGCCATGAAGGCCATCGAGGCCGGCAACTCGGTCTTCACCAACGTCGCCCTGACCGATGACGGCGACGTCTGGTGGGAGGGCATGACGCCGGAGCCGCCGGCCCACCTCACCGACTGGAAGGGCCGCGAGTGGACTCCGTCCGGTCTGGATGCCGACGGGAACAAGCTGGAGTCGGCCGGACAACCGGCGGCTCACCCGAACTCCCGTTTCTGCACGCCGATCACGCAGTGCCCGATCCTGGCCCCTGAGTACGACGAGCCGGTCGGCGTCCCCATCTCGGCCATCCTGTTCGGCGGCCGGCGCAAGACGACCATTCCGTTGGTGGCCCAGGCGCGCGACTGGAATCACGGTGTGTTCATGGGTGCCACCCTCTCGTCCGAGACGACCGCCGCGGCCACCGGTGCGGTCGGTGTGGTCCGTCGTGACCCGATGGCCATGCTGCCGTTCATGGGCTACGACGCCGGCGACTACTTCAAGCACTGGGCCGACCTGGGCGACCGGCCGGATGCCGACCAACTGCCGAAGATCTTCTACGTCAACTGGTTCCGGCGCGCCGCCGACGGTGGATTCCTGTGGCCCGGCTTCGGCGAGAACTCCCGGGTGCTGAAATGGGTGATCGACCGCCTCGAGGGGCGGGCCGACGCGCAGTCCACCCCGATCGGGTTGGTCCCGGCCCCGGGCGAGTTGGACATCGACGGGCTGGACGTCACACCGGAAGACGTCGAGGCTGCCCTGGCCATCGACGTGGACGAGTGGAAGGCCGAGCTACCGCTGATCGACGAGTGGTTCGACTTCATCGGCGACACCGTCCCGGAGTCCCTGCACGCCGAACTGGCCGGCCTCAAGTCGCGCTTGGGTCTGGCCTGAAGCCGGCTCGCGGGGGCCGGCCGCGTCCGGTGGTCAGGATCGGGAGCTGAACGCGATCACTGCGCGGCCGGCGTTGTACAGCGCATCCGCAACCGTGGCCGGGTCGCTGAGGTAGCCGCTGACCATCGCACCGTCACGCAACATGACCAACTCGTCGGCGACCCGGGCCGAGTTCTCGACCTCGATCTCGTCGAGAAGATCCTGGATGGCCTGTCTGAACCAGCGGCGATGCGTATCCACCACCCGTCGTACCGGGTGGTCCGGGTCGGCGTACTCGGCTGCCGCGTTGATGAACGGGCAACCCCGAAATCCTGGACGGCAACTCTCGGCCCCGATGGCCTGGGCCACGATCCGGAACACGTCAGGAATGTTCCCGGCTGCCTTCCGGGCGCCGGCGATGGCGTCGCGTTCCCATTCGGCGCGTCGCTCGAGGTAGGCCACGATCAACTCGTCCTTCGTCGGGAAGTGCCGGTAGAAGGTGACCTTCGTGATGCCCACCTGGGCGATGATCTTCTCCGCGCTCACCGCACGCAGGCCCTGCGCGTAGAACAACTCAGTGGCGGCGTCGACGATGCGCTCCCGCATCGGCACCTTCGTGGCCGGGTGGACGGCAGCGGGGGCACCGCCGGCTGGGCTCGTCTCCGTGTGTGTCATGTCGCCTCTCAGTCTGCCTCACCTCTTCCCATTCCGGTGTCGGCCATCGGCGGCCGTGGAATTCCTGCTTGCGCGGCTTCATGAGCTGCTCTATGGTCATTGGTGGAGTTACTAGTTAGTCTACCAATTGAAGGAGAGCCTCATGACCCCAGCAATCCCCGTCGTGTTCATTCATGGCCTGTGGATCCACTCGGACGCCTGGCAGCCCTGGGTCGAGCTGTACGCCTCGGCCGGGTACGACCCGATCGCTCCGGGCTGGCCGGGCGATTCGGGGACCGCCGCGCAGACCCGGGCCAACGCCGCCGGGGTCGCGAACAAAGGCATCGACGAGATCACCAACGGTTACTTCGACGTCATTCGCGGGTTGCCGGCCGCACCGATCGTCATCGGGCACTCGTTCGGCGGCCTCATCGCGCAGAAGCTGCTGGCCGCAGGCGTGGCCGCGGCGGCCATCGCCATCGACCCGGGCCAGATCAAGGGGGTCAGGCCACTGCCGTTGGCCCAGATTCGTTCGGCGCTGCCGGTTCTGTCCAAGCCGGGCAACAAGAAGCGGGCCGTAGCCCTGACCCGCAAGCAGTTCCGATACGGCTTCGGTAACGCCATCAGCGCGACCGAGTCCGGCGAGCTGTTCGACCGGTTCGCGATTCCCGGGCCCGGCAGACCACTGTTCGAGGCCTCGGTCGCCAACTTCAAGAAGTCCTCCCCGGCGGCCGTCGACACCAAGCGGAGTGATCGCGGACCGCTGCTGATCCTGGGCGGCGGCCAGGATCACACGGTCCCGGCGGTGGTCGCCCAGGCGGCCCAGAAGCTTTACTCCGGATCAGGTGCGGTCACCGACTACCAGGTGTTCCCC
The DNA here is from genome assembly GCF_900104535.1 of Nakamurella panacisegetis. Lineage (NCBI taxonomy): Bacteria > Bacillati > Actinomycetota > Actinomycetes > Nakamurellales > Nakamurellaceae > Nakamurella > Nakamurella panacisegetis. The sequence goes on from NZ_LT629710.1 coordinate 2,242,413, forward strand.
GACCGTGGCCACTCCCTCGTCCTGGACCACGGCTGGCGCGAGATCGCCGACTACACCCTGTCCTGGCTCCGCCGTCAAGGCCTCTGACTCCCACACCTCATCACGGCCAACCCAGCAGTACACCGTCACCGAAAGGACCCTCCCATGCGCCCATCCTTCAGGTTCGGCCCGCGAACGATGCGATTCGCGCTGGCCGGCCTCGCCCTGGCCGGCGTGATCGCCGGTCCCGCGACCGGCGCGGCTGCCTCGACCGCCATCAGTTCGCCGTCCGGAAGCACTCAGCCCAGCAACCACCAGCCCCGCCCCAAGCCGACCATCGTGTTGGAGCACGGCGCCTGGGCCGACGGTTCGAGCTGGAGCGGCGTCGTCACGCGCCTGCAGCGTGACGGATACACCGTCGACGTACCCCCGAACCCGCTGCGTGGCGTCGCCGGAGACTCGGCGTACCTGGCCAGCTATCTGGCCACCATCTCCGGCCCGATCGTTCTGGTCGGCCACTCCTACGGCGGCTTCGTCGTCACCAACGCCGCCACCGGAAACCCCGACGTCAAGGCCCTGGTTTACGTCGACGCCTTCATCCCGGCCCAGGGGGAGACGATCAACAGCATCAACACGCAGTTCCCCGGCAGCCGGCTCGTGCCGGCCGCGCTGAACTTCGTCCCGTCAGCCGGCGGCGTCGTCGACGCCTACGTCAAGCCGACCCAGTTCGGCAGCGTCCTGGGCAATGACCTCTCGCCTCGGCAGAACGCCGAACTCGCCGCCACCCAACGACCCATCGCCGCCTCCGCACTCGCCGACGTCTCCGGCCCGCCGGCCTGGACCGGCATCCGCAGCTGGGCCGTCATCGGCACTGACGATCACGCCATCCCGCCGGCCGCGCAGCAGTTCATGGCCCAGCGCGCCCATGCCACCGTGACGACGATCCACGCCTCGCACCTGTCGCTGATCTCCCAGCCGGTGGCGGTCGAGAGCGTGATCGAGGACGCCGCCCGGCACACCGGCTGAACCACTGGCCCGTCACCTGCGGCTGGGGTCCCGATCGCCATCGGGACCCCAGAGCGCTATCCGGTCGGGAGGCCGACCCGGGCGGCTTCGAGCGAGCGGCGCAGAGTGGCGAGAACTCCTGCCGCGGCGTCGATCTGGTCCGCGCGGACGACGCCTGACACCAGCTCTCGGAGGCATTGGCCGAAAGTCGGCTCGGCCTCGGTGAGCAGTGCGGCCCCGCGGGCGCTGAGGCTGATCAGGGACGACCGTCGGTCCGACGGGTTCGGGACCCGGATCGCCCATCCCGCCGTTTCGAGGCGATCCATCACCTTGCTGATGGCGCCGATCCCGACCGCGAAGTTCGCGGCGATGTCACCCACGCGTGAGTCCGGGTGTGCGGCGAGATAGCGCAGGAACTCGAACTGGGACGTGGTGATGCCGTGCTCGGCCCGGAGGCGATCGCCCAGTGCGTTGTACAGCCGGGTCTCGCACCGGACCAGGTTGTCGAAGAAGTCGGTGAGCTGCTCGCTTGTCAAAGTAGGTGCCACGGCATACAGTTTAACAAACATGCCATGGCATGTAACTCCATTTCCAGCATTTTCAGCTTGAGGAGACGACGTGAGCAGGGAGCAACGGCAGGCGCTGGACACGACACTGCAGACCGCGCCGAAACCGACGGGGCCGGAGTCGGTCGAGCGCATGCGGGAGGACTTCGCCGCGTTCATGGCGACCTTCCCACTTCCGGGCGGCGTGATGCACTCGCCGACCGAACTGGCCGGCCGGCGGGCCGTCCTCGTCGAGCCGCGGGGAGAGGCCCGCGAAGGAGCCATCCTGTACTTCCACGGCGGTTCGTTCGTGCTCGGATCGCCGCAGACCGCCATGGTCCTCACGGCGAACCTGGTCAGGCGAACCGGCGTGCGGGCGATCTCGCTGGACTACCGGCTCGCCCCCGAGCACCCATTCCCGGCCGCGATACGCGATTGCGTCGCGGCGTACCGCAGCCTGCTCGACCGTGGCACCGACCCCGCCCAGATCGTCTTCGCCGGCGATTCCGCAGGTGGCGGACTCACGGTGACGACGTGCATCGCGGCCCGCGATGCCGGCCTGCCGATGCCGGCCGCGATCGTGGCGTTCTCGGCCGGGCTGGACCACACCCGCACCGGCGCCACAATGAGCACCAAGCGGGATGTCGACCCCTTCTTCACCGGCGACGGGATGGAGCACACCGGCCGGCTCTATCTCGCCGGCGAGGATCCAGAGCAACCCATGCTGGCTCCCGCCGTCCTCGCGGACCTCACCGGCTTCCCGCCGATCCTGCTCCAGGTCGGCACCAATGAACTGCTCCTGGACGACTCCGTGCGGCTGGCCCAGCGCGCACGCGACGCCGAAATCGACGTCATCCTCGACATCACCGGAAACGCACCGCATGTGTTCCAGGCGTTCGTCGGCGTCATCGACGAGGCGGATCATGCACTCGATCGAGCGGCCCTGTTCATCACCCAGCACCTCCGCGCTGCTCGCCCAGGAACTCACCTGGAACCCGTCGTGGCCCATCAGTAGGTCGCCGAGGAAGAATGAGGTGGGCCTGACGGCCCGCGCACTGGTTCGTTCGGCCCTACCGGCGATCCGGTCCGACGGGGCAGGCTCGTGGTCGTGGAGTTCCCCGAATCAGAAGTGATCGACGGCACGATGGGCCATGGGCGGCCCGCGGGTTGGCCCAACCCGGGTGGAGGCGCAGATGCCTGACTGGGTGAACCGCTACTACCGGTGGATGTACCGGGGCGGCCGGCCGAACTGGTGGGCCCGGCCGCTGAACCGGCTCGACACCGTGCTGAGCAAGCTGTTTCCCTCACGAATGGTGACCCTGCAGGTCGCGGGCCGTCGGACCGGGCGCGTGATCTCGGTTCCATTGGCGGTGGCCGACGTCGACGGGCGACGCTATCTGGTGTCGATGCTCGGCCCGAACGTCAACTGGGTTCGCAACGTCAGGGCCGCCGGTGGCCGGGCGGTGCTGGGCCACGGTCGCCGGCGCACCGTCGTCCGCCTGGAGGAGGTCGACGTGACCGAGCGGGCCCCGATCCTGCGCCGCTACCTGGAACGAGCTCCGGGCGCGCGCCCGCACATTCCCGTCGACCGGGGGGCGCCGCTGTCGGCGTTCGAGCGCATCGCCGCCGACTACCCCGTGTTCCGCATCGTCGACCTTCCCGCGGCGTCGGTCCATAACGGTCCGCCCGGCACGTGACGTGGCCGCATCTCGACCGCCGGAGGGGTCTGCGGTCGCCGATCAGTCCTGGGTCGCAGCCGCACGAGCAGCGCGCCGCCGCCGGGCCATCCGGCGCAGCAGGAGCAGCGCGATGATGCCGAGCAGGACCGGGGCCAGCCGCTTGGCGATGGGTGCGCCGGCCGACTGCAGCAGGTTGATCGGTTCCGGGGCCACCCCCGGGACCCGGTGCGCACCGATCGAGCGGTAGGGCTCGGAACCGGCGGCCGACGCGGCCTCGGAGGCGGCGCTGACCTCGGCCGCGACCTCGTCCGGGTTGACCTCGTTGACCAGTTCGGCCCCGCCCGAGGTGCGACCGGAGAGCTGTGTGGACACGGCGTCGGCGAACTGACCGATCAGCTTGTTGCCGACCTCGACCATCACGCCCCGCCCGAACTGGGCCGGGCGACCGGTGATCGACAACGTCGTCACCAGGTCGACCGCCGTGCGGTTGGGTGACACGGCGGTGGCGGTCGCCGTCACCAGCATGGCTGCGGTGGAGGCCGACCGAGCGGCGTTGCCCGAGGCTTCGATCTTGGCCCGGTGGGCCACCGGATCCTTCTCGACGATCCTGGCCTTGCCCTTGTACGTCAGCTGGATCGGGCCGAGCTTGATCTTGACCGACCCGGTGAAACTGTCGCCGTCGACGGTCTCCAGGGTGGCGCCGGGAAAGCAGGGCCCGACCTTCTCCATGTCGAGCAGGGTCGTCCACGCGGTCTCGATGCCGACCGGTACCTCGAATCGGTGTTCCAGCTCCACTGTGACCTCTCAGTACTCGACGGGGATCGACGGTTGACACCGGTCCGAGCGACCAGGTGAGCCCGCTCAGCAGTGATCGTATGGCCGAGCCCATGACGTCGCGAGCGGCGGTGCCGCCCACCTCCTACATTCGGGCCTCCGACGGTCGGAGGTGGCCGGGATCACCCGGCCCGGGAATCCGTGCCAGTATCTGAGGCAGATCGTTTGCGCCGAACGCCATCGGGCCAGGCAAGAGCGAGGCAAATGCTGACCGTCAACGCCGACTTCAGCAGCCGGGCGGCTCCACCCACGGGCCGGTTCGGCTACTCCTGCGCGGCGCCCACGACCCACCGGCGATCCCGGGGGGCGGGACCCATTCGACGAGGAGATGTACCGGTGGTCAATCAGCAGTGGATCGATAGCCTGACGACAGCGCGGGGAGTGAAGGCACGAGGTGCGGCCGGGGTCGGCGCCACACCGCACCCGGGAGCGACTCCGTCTCCCGATCAGGTCATCGCGGGCCTGAAGGCGACCAGCGGTGGTGAGGACCTGGTCCAGCTGCTCAGCCCGGAGGGTGAGTACCACCCCCACCCGGACTACCCGCTCGAGGTGTCGGCTGAACTGCTCCAGGGTCTGTACCGCGACATGGTGCTGGTGCGCCGATTCGACCGTGAGGGCAACGCCCTGCAACGTCAGGGGCAGCTGTCGATCTGGGTGCCGCTGCTGGGCCAGGAGGCCGCCCAGATCGGTGCCGGCCGGGCGATGCAGCCGCAGGACATGGCGTTCCCGTCCTACCGCGAGCACGGCGTCGCCTGGTGCCGCGGCATCGACCCGACCCAACTGCTCGGCCTGTTCCGCGGCGTCGAGCACACCAACTGGGATCCGCACGAGACCCGGTTCAGTGGCTACTGCATCGTCATCGGCAACCAGGTCATCAACGCCACCGGATACGCCATGGGGCAGCGGCTCGACGGCCTGGTCGGCCCGGCCGGGCCGACCTCCCGGCCGTCGGAGGCCACCATCGCCTTCTTCGGCGACGGGGCGACCAGCCAGGGTGACGTGCACGAGGCCATGGTCTTCGCGGCCGCCTACGACTCGCCCGTCGTCTTCTACTGCCAGAACAATCAGTGGGCCATCTCCGAGCCGGTCGAACGGCAGTCCCGGGTGCCGCTGTTCCACCGCGCCCGCGGGTACGGATTCCCGGGCATCCGGGTCGACGGCAACGACGTGCTGGCGTGCCTGGCCGCGACCAGGTGGGCGCTGGACGAGTGCCGCACCGGCAACGGGCCCGTGATGATCGAGGCCTTCACCTACCGGATGGACGCGCACACCACGTCCGACGATCCGACCCGTTACCGGCAGGCCGACGAGGCCCAGGCCTGGAAGCTGCTCGACCCGATCGAGCGGGTCAAGGTGCACCTGGCCCGCACCGGGATGGCCGATTCGTCGTTCTTCGATGCGGTCGACGCCGAGGCCGACGAGCTCGCGGCCCGGTTCCGCGCGTTCTGCGTGGCGATGCCGGTCCCGCCGCCCGAGCGGATGCTCAGCCACGTCTATTCCGAACCGAACCACCAGATCGAGGAGCAGCAGGCCGAACTCCTGGCCTACCTGGCCGGCTTTGCGGACGAGGAGGTGTCCCGATGACGCAGACGAGCAATGGGGCCGCATCCGGCACCTCGACCACTTTGGCCAAGTCGATCAACATGGGGCTGCGGGCCAGCATGGAGAACGACCCCAAGGTGCTGATCATGGGGGAGGACGTGGGCAAGCTGGGCGGAGTCTTCCGGGTCACCGACGGGTTGCAGAAGGACTTCGGCGAGCACCGGGTGATCGACACCCCGCTCGCCGAGTCCGGGATCGTCGGGACCGCAGTCGGCCTGGCCATGCGTGGCTACCGCCCGGTCACCGAGATCCAGTTCGACGGTTTCGTCTTCCCGGCCTTCGACCAGATCATCTCGCAGGTCGCCAAGATGACCTTCCGGACGCAGGGCAAGGTCCGGATGCCGATGGTGATCCGGATTCCCTACGGCGGTGGGATCGGCGCCGTCGAGCACCATGCCGAGGCCCCGGAGTCGTTCTTCTGTCACATCGCCGGGTTGCGGGTGGTGACCTGCTCCAACGCTTCCGACGCCTACTTCATGATCCAGGAGGCCATCGCCTCCGACGATCCGGTCGTGTTCTTCGAACCGAAGCGCCGGTACTGGGAGAAGGCCCCGCTGGACGTCAACGCCGCCCCGGCGACGACGTTCTCCACGGTGGTCCGCCGGCCGGGCACGGACGTGACCGTGGTGTCCTACGGTCCGTCGATGCCGGTGCTGCGCTCGGCGGCCGATGCCGCCGCCACCGAGGGTCGCTCGCTGGAGATCGTCGAGCTCAGGTCACTGTCCCCGCTGGACCTCGCCCCCCTGCTGGAGTCGGTGCGCAAGACCGGCCGGTTGGTGGTGGTCAGCGAGGCGCCGCGCGAATCGTCGATCACCAGCGACATCGCCGCCCGGGTGATGGAGGAGGCGTTCTACTCGATGGCCGCGCCGGTACTGCGGGTCGCCGGTCTGGACGTGCCGTATCCGCCGAGCAAGCTCGAGGACTACTACCTACCGGATCTCGACAAAGTCCTGGACGCGGTCGACCGCGTCCTGGCCTACTGAGGAACCCTGCCGAACATGACGAACATCCAGACGTTTCCGATGCCCGACGTGGGCGAAGGCCTCACCGAGGCCGAGATCCTGGCCTGGCACGTCGCCGTGGGCGACACGGTGACGGTCAACCAGATCATGGTCGAGATCGAGACGGCCAAGGCGGCGGTCGAACTCCCGTCCCCGTACGCCGGTCGGGTCACGGCGCTGCTCGTCGAACCCGGCGTGACGGTCGACGTCGGCACCCCGATCATCAGCATCGACACCGAACCCGGCGGGTCGTCCGCCCCCGCTCCCGAGGCGCCAACGGCTGAGAACGGCGGGGCCAAGATCGGGGAGATGACGGCCGACGGCCGGATCGCCACGCTCGTCGGCTACGTGTCGGCCGCGCCGGCTTCGGCCCGGCGGGCCCGCAAGGGCGAGATGCGGCCGGTCGACGACCTCGGCTTCGATCTCGCGCGCGTCCCGAAGAGCGCGGCATCGTTCGCCCCCAAGGCCACGCCGCCCGTGCGCAAGCTGGCCAAGGACCTCGGGGTCGATCTGTCCACGGTCAGCCCGGGCCGCGCGGACGGTGTCATCTCCCGGACCGAGGTCGAGGCGGCCGCCGCACCGACGGCCCCGGTCGCGACCACGACGGCCGCCGCTCCGGCGACATCAGTTGCGGCGACACCTGTTCCGGCGACACCGGTTGCGGCGTCACCTGGGTCGACCGTCCCGCCGGTGCCGGCCGGGAGTGGTTCGCACCCACGGGAGACGCGGGTGCCGGTCAAGGGCGTCCGGAAGATGATGGCCCAGGCCATGGTGGCGTCCGCCTTCACCGTGCCGCACGTCACCGAGTTCCTGACCGTCGACGTCACCCCGATGATGGAGCTCCGCGAACGGCTGCGGAAGCGGCCCGACTTCTCCGACATCAAACTGAGCCCGCTGGCCTTCGCCGCCCGGGCGGTCTGCCTGGCCGCCCGTCGGACACCGGAGATCAACTCGGTCTGGGCCGGTGACAGCGGCGAGGTCGTCTACCGGAACTACGTCAACCTGGGCATCGCCGCGGCCACTCCGCGTGGCCTGATCGTTCCGGTGATCCCGGACGCCGATCAGCTGGACCTGCGCGGTCTGGCCGCCGCCCTGGGCGGGCTGACCGACAAGGCCAGAGCCGGGAAGACGTTGCCGGCGGAGATGGCCGGCGGCACCTTCACCATCACGAACGTCGGCATTTTCGGCGTGGACACCGGAACCCCGATCATCAACCCGGGCGAATCGGCGATCCTGGCCCTCGGGTCGATCAAGGACGCGCCGTGGGTGGTCGACGGGCAGCTGGCGGTCCGCAAGGTGTGCCAGCTGGCGCTCTCGTTCGACCATCGGGTCATCGACGGTCAGCAGGGTTCACAGTTCCTGGCCGACGTCGGTGCCTTGCTGGCCGACCCCGGTCTGGCTCTGGCGTTCTGATCGCGGGCCGGTGAAGCTCAAGCTCGACCTGCACGAGATCTACAACTCGGGTCGGGACATCGACCGGGCCCTGCGCGCGATCATCGACGAGGCGGTGGCCAAGAAGGCGCCGCTCGTCGAGATCATCCCGGGCAAGGGATCGGGTGCACTGAAGAAGCACGTGCTCCGGTTCCTGGCCCAGAAGGACGTGAAGGCGCTCTACCACCGGGTGGAGAAGGATTCCGACAACTTCGGCCGGGTCTTCGTCCACTTCCGCTGGAAATGACGAGCGGCCGGGCGGTGCGGTGAGTTACGCCTCACGGGCCGCTTGGTCTCCGACGGCCCGTGGTCCCGGCCTGACAGCATGGTCGGCATGACAGAAGACTCGTCAACTGCCCCGACCGGATCGACGCCGGCCGCCTCCGATTCGGCCGACCGACAGCGCCGGCGAGGATTGGCCTTGCTCAAGGCCATCGACCGCAACGCCCGGCCCGACCTGAAGAAGGCGGTACCGGCCGTCCTGATCACCATGATCGCCTTCGTCGTCGGAGAGCGGCTGGGCGGTCTGGGCCGCACGACGGCAGCGGTGTTCACCTTCTTCGGGCACCGCGTCGACGTCGAACCGGGTTACCTGACGGTGATCGTCGTCGCCCTGGCCGTGGTCTTCGTGCTCGCCGGAGCGCTGGCCACCCGGTCGGTGGCTCGTGAACTGGCCCGGGTGACCACCAACAAGGCGGGCCTGGCCGCTGCGTCCGCCATCCGCCTGATCATCACCATCGTCGGCTACCTCACCGTGGCGCTCGGCCTGCTCGGCCTGCTGAACATCGATCTGGGCAACCTGCTGGTCGGCGGGGCCGTCACGGGCGTCGTCATCGGCATCGCGGCCCAGCAGACGCTGGGCAACTTCTTCGCCGGACTGGTGCTGCTGTTCGCCCGGCCCTACGTCCCCGGCACCCGGGTCAAGGTGCGGACCGGTGCGCTCGGGGGGCCGTTCGAGGGCGTGATCGTGGCCGCCGGCCTGCTCTACACGACGATCGAGACCGATGACGAGGGCCCGATCAGCATGCCCAATTCGGGTCTGCTGGCCGCGGCTATCGGCCCGGCGCCGGAGCGGAAGCCGGACGAGCAGGACGGCCGGCCCGAGGAGGAGGAGCAGGCGGCCGACGAAGCCGGGCGGCGCGCCCCGGCGGTCGGGGGGCCGCCTCGTCTTGGAGAGCTTTCGCCGGACGTATGAGGGTAAGAGTCCTGATTAGCCTTTGATTCGGCGGTGTGTGACGCGCTTCACCGGCGAATCGGGTAACGAAAAGGGGGGCCGGAACGTCATACAAGGTGTCAGAGACAGCAAGCCCGGCGGTGGCACCGAAGAAGAGGCCGTCGGCAGTACTGCAACACCCGTAAGGACGGAACATCATGAGCCGCATCACGAACGCCATCCGCAACAACCGCGAGATCTCCCGCAACCGTCGCGAGATCGGTCGCGCCATCGAGCGCGCCGCCACCCCTGCGATGCGTGACGAGATCATCCTGATGGCCCAGCGCCAGGGCTACACCCGCTGATCGGACGCCCAGCCGGCCGCATTGTGGCCGGCCGGAGTGGTCGCGGCGGGCTCTCCTCCCCGCCGGGATCCGGCAGCGCCGCCGAGTGCGTGGTCCACCCGCAGGAATTCAGCCGAAGTTTCCTGTAACGCCCGTGCCGCGTTCAGCGACATCACACTTGACCCCGGTTGCTGCCGGACCCCCGACCTGGCAGCCCCCGGGGTCTTTTGCTGTCCCACCGGATTTCGCGGCGGGCCCCGGCTCGGCGGCCGGTCGTGCCCCCCGGCCTACCATCGGCCGCGTGACGATTACCTGGAACCCTGATCAGTACCAGCGCTTCGCCGACGATCGCGGCCGCCCCTTCTTCGACCTGGCCGGCCGGGTCCGAGCCGAGAACCCCCGGACCGTGGTCGACCTCGGCTGCGGTCCGGGCAACCTGACCGTGACTCTCGCCGACCGCTGGCCCAGCGCCTCGGTCACGGGGATCGACTCGTCACCGGAGATGATCGCCCAGGCGCCGGCCGACTTCGGGGCCACCTTCGTCGTCGGGGACATCGCATCCTGGCAGCCCGGGCCCGACACCGACGTGGTGATCACCAACGCCGCCCTGCACTGGGTACCGACCCACCGGGAACTCCTGCGGAACTGGGCCGAGGCGCTGCCGTCCGGCGCTTGGCTGGCCTGGCAGGTGCCCGGCAACTTCGAAGCGCCCTCCCACACCCTGATCCGCGACGTGGTTCGCGACCAGGGACTGACCGCCGAGCTGGCCGGCACCCCCGGACTTCTGCCGTCGGTCGACACCGCCACTGGGTACGCGGAACTGCTGCTGGACGCCGGATGGTCGGCCGATGCCTGGGAGACGCAGTACGTCCACGTCCTGCCCGGGGAGGACGCGGTGCTGGAGTGGGTCCGCGGCACCGCGCTCGGGCCGCTGCGCGCGGCGCTGGCCTCGGAGAAGTTCGCCGCCTTCGAAGCCGAGTACGCGAGCCGGCTACGTGCTGCGTATCCGCGGCGTCGCGGCGGCACCCTGTTCCCGTTCCGCCGGATCTTCGCCGTCGGTCACAAGCCCTGATCGGTGTCCCGCCCGATCAGTAGAGTTGGTCGAATCGACGATCGGAGGCCACCGTGATCAGCCGTGAACTCGCCGTCGCCCTGCGCGACGCCGGCGTCCGCTGGATTCCGGCCATGGGGGACCGGTTCAGCATCGTGAACGAGAACTTCGTCAGCGACGTCTTCACCCTCTCCGACATGACGATCGAGGCCCAGGGCCCGGCCGACGCCCGGGTGCTCGGATTCAACGGCACCACCGAGTGGGCGCTGGATTCGGTCGGACTGGACGATGCCCTCTGGTTGCCGCGGGAAGACCAGCTCCGTGAGCTGATGGGACCGACCTTCGTCTCGCTCCGGGCCGGCGAACAGGGATCGGCCGGGTTCATCGTGACGGTCCGGTTGCCGCCCCGCCCCGACGAGGACATCGAGGCGGAGACCGCGGCCGACGCCTACGCCCTCGGTGTGCTGGCCCGGATCGCCGCGGCCAACGAGCGGCTGATGCCGCCGCCGCTGGACACCAGGTTGGAACCCTAGACCGTCTTCGTCATCACGCAGTTGCCCTTGCCCTTGGGGCGCTGATAGGTGAAGCCCAGCTGCTCGTACATGCTGCGGGTGGCGTTGTAGAGGAACGACGCCGACATCTTCTTCTCCGGCGGGACGTCGTGCGGGTAGGACTCGACCAGACCGCCGCCGGCCGCCGCGATCAGCTCCAGGGCTCCGCGGACCGCGATCGCGGCCATACCCTGGCGGCGGTACCGGCGGTCGACGAACAGGCAGGTGATCCGGTAGTCGGGCGGTTGGGTGACGCCCTGTTCCCACTCCTTGCGGTGATGGATGTTCGGCAGCTCGGCCACCGAACCGAACTGGGCCCAGGCGATCGCCTCGTCACCGTCGAACACCAGCGCCGCGTGCGTCCGGTCCTGTTGCACCAGCTGCCGCTTGAACTCGCGATGCCCGAGCTCCCGGCGCTCGGGCGGGTCGGGGTGGAGGTGGAACCAGGTGCACCAGCACCCGCCCCACACCCCGTTGTGCCGTTCGGCCAGGCCCGCGAACGCATCCCACGTCCCCGGGCCGAGCGCCTCGATCCGATAACCGTCGACCGTCATCTCGGTTGTGCTCATGCCGAGGAAATGTAGGCCCGGTTCCGGACGATCGGCGTCCTGAAGGCCGGGCCGATCGCGGCCGCGACGCCTTAGGCTCGGACCGTGCCCAACCATCCTCGCTCGATCCAGATGCTGCACGACAAGATCCTGATCAAGCTCTCCGGCGCGGCCGGCGAGCGCACGTCACGCGGCGGCATCGTCATCCCGGCCACCGCCGAGGTCGCCAAGCGGCTGATCTGGGGCGAGGTACAGGGAATCGGGCAGCACGTCCGGTCGGTGAAGATCGGTGACAGCGTGCTGTTCAGCCCGGACGATCAGTTCGAGGTGGAGATCGGCGGCGAGACCTACCTGGTGCTGCGCGAACGGGATCTGCAGGCGGTGGCCAGCGAGGCCGCGGGCAGCGGCAGCGGGATGTACCTGTGAGCGGGCCCGTTGATCCCCGGCGCGCACGGGTCTTCGGCACCTTCGCGGCCGACTACGACCGCTGGCGCCCGAGCTACCCGGAGGAGGCCGTGCGCTGGCTGGTCCCCGACAACGCCCGTCTGGTCGCCGACGTCGGGGCCGGCACCGGGAAACTGACCGGAGTGCTGGTCCGGCTCGGAGTGGAGGTGGTCGCGGTGGAACCCGACCCGGACATGCTGGACGTCCTTCGGGCGAACCATCCGCACGTCCAGCTGGCGAACGCTCCGGCCGAGGCGTTGCCGCTGGCCGATGGCGGCGTGGACGCGGTGCTGGTCGGTCAGGCGTGGCACTGGTTCGACCACCAGAGGGCGGTGGCCGAGGTCCGGCGAGTGCTGCGCCCGGGCGGTTGGCTCGGCATCATCGGCAACGAAGCCGGCCCGCGCGAACCCTGGCTCGACGAACTGGCCGCGCTGCATCCGGACGTTGTCGGCACCGACGACGCGACCGACGACGGGGCCAATCCCTGGGCCGAGCAGGGCTTGGCCGGAGTGCCGTTCGCGGCGCGGCTCTTCCCATGGCAACACATGATGACCCCGGCCGCACTGAAGTCCCTCCTGGCCACCCACTCGGTCTTCGCCGTCATGCCGGAGGCCGAGCGGGAGGCCCGACTGGGTCAGATGGCGGCGGTGGCTCAGGCCGAGGCCGATCGTCGAGGGGTGTCGGAGTTGCCGTTCCATCAGGTCGCGTCGTGCGTCCGCGTGTTCGTCTGAGTTCGTGTGCCTGGGTCGGCCCGGCTTCCCCGCGACACGCAAGCCCGGCTTCACCGGCGCCGCGGCGATGGACGAAGATGACGAGCGGCACCGGAGCCGAAGGATCTGACCTGCGCCGCCACCCGCCCTGGGCGCGCCGCACCGAATTCCCGCCCGACAGGAATGAGCCGTCATGGACCACTTCGACCTGATCGTCATCGGATCCGGCCCGGCCGGCCAGAAGGCCGCGATCGCCGCGGCCAAGCTGGGCCGGAAGGCGGCCGTCATCGAACGCCGCAACATGGTCGGCGGTGTCTGCATCAACACCGGCACCATCCCCTCCAAGACACTCCGCGAGGCCGTGCTGTACCTGACCGGTCTCAACCAACGGGAGCTCTACGGCCAGGCGTACCGCGTCAAGGACGACATCACGGTGGCCGACCTCTCGGCTCGGACGCAGCACGTCATCAACCGCGAGATCGACGTCATCCGCAACCAGCTCTCCCGCAACCGGGTCGCGCTGATCCCGGGCACGGCCCGCTTCGTGGACCCGCACACCGTCGAGGTGGAGAACGAGTACGGCGTCAAACAGGACCTGACGGCCGACAAGTTCGTCATCGCCGTCGGAACGCGCCCGGCCCGCCCGAGTTCGGTGGAGTTCGACGGCGAGACCATCGTGGATTCCGACCAGATCCTGAACATGAACCGGGTACCGGCGTCGATGGTGGTGGTCGGGGCCGGGGTGATCGGCATCGAGTACGCGTCGATGTTCGCCGCCCTGGGCACCAAGGTGACCGTGGTCGAGAAGCGGTCCGGGATGCTCGACTTCTGTGACGAGGAGATCATCGAGGCGCTGAAGTACCAGCTCCGGGACCTCGCGGTCACCTTCCGGTTCGGCGAGTCGGTGCGCACCGTGGAGCGGCACGCCGGCGGCACGCTGACCATTCTCGAGTCGGGCAAGAAGATCCCGGCCGACACGGTGCTCTACTCGGCCGGGCGTCAGGGAGCCTCGGACACGGTCAACGTGCTGGCCGCCGGCATCGAACCGGCCGAACGCGGACGGCTCGAGGTCAACGAGAACTTCCAGACCGCGGTGGACCACATCTATGCCGTCGGCGACATCATCGGCTTCCCGGCGCTGGCTGCGACGTCCATGGAACAGGGTCGCCGGGCCAGCTATCACGCGTTCGGCGAGTCGGTCGGCGGCAAGCTGGGCGACCTGCAGCCGATCGGCATCTACTCGATCCCCGAGATCTCCTACGTCGGCCGTACCGAGAATCAGCTGACCAGCGAGAACGTGCCGTTCGAGGTGGGCGTCTCCCGCTACCGGGAGCTGGCTCGGGGGGCCATCCTCGGCGACTCCTACGGCATCTTGAAGTTGCTGGTGCACGCCGAGTCGCGTGAGCTGCTCGGCGTCCACGTGTTCGGCACCAACGCCACGGAGCTGGTCCACATCGGCCAGATGGTGATGGGCTGCGGGGGCACCGTCGACTTCCTGGTCGACGCCGTCTTCAACTATCCGACGCTGGCCGAGTCGTACAAGGTGGCGGCGCTGGACGCGGTGAACAAGATGAGGGCCATCGCCCGGGTCACCCTGCTCTAGGCGCCCGACGGCGGGACGAGGCGAGCGAATTGACGCCGCCGGGCCGGCGTCCGTGGTTAGCTCGGAAGCATGACGGTTCTCTCGCGCGGGGCGAATGCGGCGCTGCCGGCCGGTGTGGTCGAGGTGGCGGTGTCCGGTGCCCGACAGGGATCGGTCGATCTGATGGTGTTCCAACTCGGCCCCGACCACCGGGTCCGCACCGACGCCGACTTCGTCTTCTTCAACCAGCCGGCATCGCCGGAGGGGGCCGTCCGGCTGGTCGCGGCGGATCGGGTCACCGCCGATCTGAACGCGGTGCCGGCGGGGGTCGAGACCCTGGCCGTCGCGGTCGCCCTGGACGATTCGGTGCCCGGGTCGCTGGCGTCGATCCCCGGACTCGCCGTCACCGTCACCGGTGGTTCGCAGGCTCCGGCCTCCGGACTCACCACCGAGCGGGCCGCCGTGCTGGTGGAGATCTACCGCCGCGCCGGTGGTTGGAAGGTCCGTAACGTCTCGGCCGGGTGGGCGGCCGGGCTGTCGGCGTTGGCCGGCGAGCACGGCGTGAGCGTCGACGAGGAGCCGGCGCCCGAGGCGCTGCCGTCGCCGGTGCTGCCGAGCGTGGTCTCCCCGTCGCCGGCGGCCGGCTACCCGCCGCAACCGACCCCGCCTCCGGCTCCCGCCTATCCGGCCCCGGCCCCGGCCCCGACCCCGCCTCCCGCCTATCCGACCCCGCCTTCGGCGCCCGCCTATCCGCCGCCGCCGTCCGGCGAGCGGCAACCCGCTGCGGTCGCGGCAACGATCAATGCCCAGCCGCCCGGGTCGACCTACCCGATGCCCGGCGGGTTCCCGCCCCCCGGCGGCAGTCTCCCGCCGCCGCCGCCGTTCTCCCCGCCGACCCCGGGGGGATGGACTGCACCCGGGGGAGACCTGCGCCGATGACGTCGCTGGCCAAGCGGCTGGCCCGATGGCTCGACGCACTGGCCGACCGACCGGCCGACCCGGGCGCGCTCACCGGCGATCAGCGTGGTCGCCGCACGGCCCACCGAGCGGTTGTCCCGGAGCCCGACCCGGGGAAGGTCGCCGAACCCTCCGGCCGAGCGTCCGGGCCCGATCCAGAACCTCAGGGTCGGGAGGCCCTCGACCGCATCCTGGCCGAACAGCGGAACCGGATGCGCGGCCGACGGCGGCGACCGGCCGGGGAGTGATTTCTCCGATCGCCCGCGAACCGCGGCGTCGCTCTGGCAGGGTGGCGGGTATGCCTGATCTGACTCGCGGGGGCAATGCCCCCATCGCCGGTACCAGCCTTCAGGTGGCCGTCGCGGGCGCCCGCCAGGGCGCGGTTGACCTCATGGTCTTCCAGCTGACGGACACCGGAAAGGTCCGCAGCGACGCCGATTTCATCTTCTTCAACCAACCGGCCTCCCCCGAGGGGGCGGTCCGGTTGACCGCCGCCGATCGGCTGTCCATCGAGTTGGCCGGCGTGCCGGCCGGGATCGACAAGCTGGCCGTCGCCGTGTCGCTGGACGATTCCGTCCCGGGTTCGTTGGCCGGGATCGCCGGCCTCGGGGTGACCGTCAGCGGGCCGTCGGACCAGCACTCGGCGCCGGCCGCGGGTCTGACCACCGAACGAGCGGCCGTGCTGGTCGAGATCTACCGCCGCGGCGGTGCCTGGAAGGTCCGGAACGTGTCGGCGGGCTGGACCGAGGGTCTTTCCGGGCTGGCCAAGGAGCACGGCGTGAGCGTCGACGACGAGCCGACCCCGGCCCCGCCCGTTCCGACTGCGCCGGTTGCGACTCCGCCCGCACCGCAGGCGGTCCCGCCGGCCCCGGCCGTCCAAGCCCCGCCAGCGGTCGCCCCACAGGCCGACGGTGTCCGATCCGTTCCCGGCGAGGCCGGCTTGTCCCTCGTCAAACGCGAGAAGCTGGACCTGCGCAAGCGTGAGGTGGCCAAGGTCCTGATGACCAAGGGCGCGCAGAATGAGCGGGCGCGGATCGTCCTGGTGTTGGACAAGACCGGCTCCATGGCGGACGAATACGCGGCCGGAATCGTGCACCGGGTCATCGAGCGCATGGTGCCGGTGGCGATCCAGCTCGATGACGACGGATCCCTCGAGTGCTATCTCTACGCGGTCAAATTCGCGAAACTGCCGGACATCCGGGTCGAATACCTGGAACGCTGGATGGCCGATTTCATTCACATGAGCGGCGTCCATCAGGGCATCAACTACCGGGACATCGGCGGATACAACGACGAGATTCCGATCATGAACGAAATCATCAATTCCCTGGCCGGACAACAGGGTCCGACTCTGGTGCTGTTCTTCACCGACGGCGGGTTCACCAAGAAGAAGGAAATCACCAACCTCATCAAGAAGGCGTCGGGTCTGCCTGCCTTCTGGCAGTTCGTCGGCATCGGGAACAACAACTTCGGGGTGCTGACCAAGTTGGACGAGATGACCGGGCGGACGGTGGACAACGTCGGCTTCTTCCCCGTCACGGACATCGATCGAATCGACGACGGAGAGCTGTACCGCCGCTTGCTGCACGAATTTCCCGACTGGCTCCGTTCGGCCCGAGCGGCCGGTATTTTGCGCTAGTAACCGATCTGGGGAGACTCCCAGGGGTCAGGTGTAGCTTGGCGTTGCCCTGGAGCGGAAGGCGGGACGCATGACGGTGAACGCGGGACTTCCGCAGGTGGCGCTGGACCGCATTGCCCGGGCCCGCGCCTCCGGTGTGCGCACTTCCCTGCTGTCCGTGCCGAGTGCTGCCAGTGCTCGTTCGGTCGGCCTCAATCCGGTCGGTGAGGTGATGGGCTGCATCGTCCAACACCTCGGATGGCAGGGTTGGGCCGGATGCGGCTACTGGGGCAACAACTATCGGCAGGCCCGGGTCACGACCTTCGGCAGCTACGCCCCGTACGTCGACTCGGTCCGTCATGGCTACGACACGGCGCTGCAGCGACTCGCGACCGAGGCGACGATGCTGGGTGCGGACGGCGTCATGGACGTGCGGATCACGGTGACCCACCTGGGCAACGACAATCACGAGTTCGTCGCGCTGGGCAGCGCGGTCCGATTGGGACAGGAGCGATCCGGGGCGGACGCCGTTCCCAAGGTCCTCGCGACGCCGTTCCTCACCGACCTGTCCGGGGCCGATGTGTGCAAGCTGATGCGCAACGGGTGGATTCCGACGTCCATCGTCTACGGCATCGCCCTGGCCGTCCGGCACGACGACTGGCAGACCTACGCCCAATCCCGGAGCTGGGTGAACACGGAGGTATCCGGGTTCACCGAGCTGACGAACCTGGTCCGGCACCAGGCTCGGCAGAAGGTCACCGCACACGCGGCGGCCAAGGCGGCCGAGGGTGTGCTGATCACCGGATCGAGCATGCGGGTCTGGGAGCAGGAACCGTCGGACGGGCACCGGGACCACTTGGCCGAGGCCCGGATGTTCGGTACCGGCATCGTCGCCTTCGCCCGCCCCGGCGTGAAACCCCGGCCGACCTCCCTTTCGTTCCTTCCCCTGCGATGACCGATCTCCGATGACCGATCCACGATGACCCGACCCCTTGTCATGACCCCACCGAAGGACCATTGATGACCATCGAGCACGACGCTCTCGGAATCCCGCAGGACGCTCTGCGCCGGCTGGCCTCCATGCGCCCCGGCCAGCCCACCGCGATGTTCACGTCCGACCTGTCGGTCAACGAATTCCTGCTGGTCCGCGAGGCCGGGTTCCGGCCGCTGGGGTTGGTCTTCGGCTCCAGCATCTATCACGTCGGCTTCCAGGCCGGGCGCTGGAGCCAGAACCAGGAGCTGGGCACCCTGTCCGGTGCCATGTACCACGCGCGGGAACTGGCGATGACCCGGATGGAGGCCGAGGCCGACGTGCTCGGCGCGGACGGCGTGGTCGCCGTCCGCCTGGAGATCGAGTTCAAGGAGTTCGGCTCCGACCTCGCCGAATTCACCGCCGTCGGAACGGCCGTCAAGGCCGACACCGCGACGGCCCCCGATGGTTTCGGCTGGAAGCCGAACACCGGGAAGCCGTTCACGTCGGACCTGTCGGGTCAGGATTTCTGGACCCTGCTGCAGGCCGGGTACGCACCGCTCGGCATGGTGATGGGCACCTGCGTCTATCACATCGCCCATCAGCGGTTCGGGCAGATGTTCTCCAACATCGGCCAGAACGTGGAGATCCCGCAGTTCACCGAGGCGCTGTACGACGCCCGGGAGCTGGCGATGAGCCGGATGCAGGCCGAGGGCGAGGCGTTGCAGGCCGAGGGCATCGTGGGGGTCAACCTGCTGTCCCTGCCCCACCGATGGGGCGGTCACACCACGGAGTTCTTCGCCGTCGGCACGGCCGTACGGCCGCTGCGGGCCGACCACTCGATCCCGACGCCGCAGTTGATGCTGCCTCTGGCCGATCGATGACTTCCGGCGACGGCGAGTTCGGATCCGCGCAGTCCAGCGGCCTCGGTCCGCTGGGGGACGTGCAGCTGCTGGCCGCGATGCTGCACAACGACCGGAACGACGTCGCGTCGTTCGCGCGGGTCCTGACCGGTGCCTTGGGCGAGGCCCTCCCGCGAGGTGTGGTCGAGGTCCAGTACGAGCGTTCGATGGGCGACCGGATGGCCGGCCGCCCCGGCCGGCCGGTCAGGCTGACCGTGCGCGGGACCGACCGCGAACTGGACCTGGCCGAAGGTCGGCACGGCGCCGTGCAGGCCCAGGTCCGCAAGGTGGTCGGGGGTGTGGTGATCTCGCGGAAGGAGATCGGCATCGACGAGTGGGTCCGTCAGTTCGCCGCTGAGCTCAGCGCCCAGGCCGCCCAGAACGCGGCGGCCCGTCAGGCACTGGCGGCACTGCTCGGTATGTGAGGGCTCGGCCTCCGTCGGGCCGCCGCCGCTGCCCGGACCGGTGCGAGCGGCGTCAGGGCGAGCGTAGCGCGGCGGCGCGCGCCAGCACGGCGTCGAGCATGGCGGGGGTGAGGCGACCGGTGAAAGTGTTCTGCTGGCTCACGTGGTAGCAGCCAAGGACAGTCAGGGGTGCTCCGTCCGGGCTCGTCAGCTCGACCTCCGCCCCGTGCCCGAACTTCGGCCGTGGTCGCGGGACCCGCCAGCCCATCGATCCCAATGCGGCGAGCAGCGATTGCCAACCGAAGGCCCCGAGCACGAGCGCGACCCGGACGGTCCGGGCGAGAATCCGCAACTCCGCGGCCAAGAACGGCGCGCAGGTGTCCCGTTCCTGCGGAGTGGGCTTGTTGTCCGGGGGTGCGCAGTGCACCGGTGCGGTGATCCGGACCCCGGTCAACGTCAATCCGTCACCGATGGACACCGAATGCGGCTGCGACGCCAGTCCGGCCCGGAACAACGCCGCGAACAGGACGTCGCCGCTGCGGTCCCCGGTGAACATCCGGCCCGTGCGGTTCCCGCCGTGCGCGGCCGGCGCCAACCCGACCACGGCCAGCCACGCGTCGGCCGGCCCGAATCCGGGAACCGGCCTCCCCCAGTACACCTCGTCGCGGAATGCCGCACGCTTCTGCGCCGCGATCTGCTCCCGCCACGCGACGAGCCGGGGGCACGCCCGGCACTCCGCCACGGCCCGGTCCAGCCGGGCCAGTGCGGCGGGCGCACCCGGATCCGGCTCCGACGTCATCAGCCACCCCTTACGTGAGAAGGCCGACGTTCCCGGGGAAGGCGGAAATACGGCAAACGGGTGTCAGTGTTGTTCTCTGAGTGATATATGTGAAACGAGTATGACAACTGTGGAGCGATGAGTGACCGACCTCGAGCACATCGAACCGGTTGCGCAGCAGGTGCTGCCCAGCCGGGACGCAAGCGACGCCGGTGGCCGGAGGTGGGTCTGGACCGGTGACGCCGCCGCCGTTGCAGTGCTGGTCATCGCTGCGCTGATCACCGTGTACTCCCATCGTCTCACCGAGCGGCACGTCGAACGGGCCTGGATCTTCGCGTCGGTGGCCGCCCTGATCCTGCTGGGCCGGGGCATCCGGTTGCGGCGGCCGTTCACCGCCCGCCACGTCGGTCTGGCCGCCGTCGGCCTGGTCGTGGCCATCGCGGCCGACGCCACCCACTTCGGCCTGATCGGCTTCGTCGCCACCGTACTGGTCGGCTTCGCCCTGGTCCTGCCGGCCCCCAGCCGGCCCGACCCGGCGATGCTGCATTTCATCATCCCGCTGGTGGACGAGACACCGGACGACCCGTTGGCTCCGTTCGTCCTGCACTCGCGCAAGAGCTACTTCCTCAATGCGGCCGGTACGGCGGCCGTCGGGTACCGCACCCGCTTCGGTATCGCCGTGGTCGGCGGCGATCCGGTCGGCGACACGTCCGCTTTCGCCTCGCTGATCGGGGAGTTCACCGCCTTCTGCCGCGGCAACGGCTGGCGCGTGGCCGTGCTCGGTGCGGGCGAGCGCTGCCGCGATCTGTGGGCCGACCGGAGCGGCGGCGGCCCGGGTCTGCGCTCCGTCGCGTTCGGCCGCGAGGTCGTCCTGGACGTGCAGAATTTCCATCTCAACGGCCGGCAGTTCCGCAACCTGCGGCAGGCGGTGAACCGTTCGCACAATGCCGGGGTCACCACCGAGGTGCTGGCCGAGGCCGACATCGACGAGCCGCTGCGGCGCGAGTTGCTGGCCGTGGCCGACGCGGTGGACCGCGGAGATCAGCGGCGCGGTTTCTCGATGATCCTCGACCGGCTCCTCACTGGTGAGATCCCTGGCCTGTGGCTGGTGATCGCCCGGGACCGCAAGGGGGCGGTGGCCGGGTTCCAGCGGTACGGCACGGCCGACGGCGGCCGGGAGGTGTCGCTGGACGTGCCCTGCCGCCGGCCCGACGCGCCGAACGGCACCGACGAGCGCATGGCGGTCGACATGGTCGCCTGGGCGCGGCAACGCGGTGCCGTGCACCTGTCGCTGTCGTTCGCGGCGTTCCCCGAACTGTTCGACGACGCCGCCCGGGGTCGCGTCCGCCAGGCTCTCTACCGCCTGGTCCATCTGGGCGACGGCCTGCTCGAGTTGGAGTCGCTGTACACCTTCCTGCGCAAGTTCCACGGGCTCGGCCAGCACCGCTACGTGCTGTTCAAGCGCCGGGCGTTCATCCCGTCGCTGGCCGCCATGCTGAGTCTGGAATTCGGGCCGCACCGGCGCCGTCGAGGCTGAGCCGTGCATCTTGACCAGCACTACGTCGATCCACGGGTCGCCGCGATCTACGACACCGCGAACGCAGCCCGTCAGGACTTCGACTTCTACCTTGCCCTCGCCCGGGAGTTGAACGCTCGCCACATCATCGACCTGGCCTGCGGCACCGGTGCCCTGGCCGTCGAGCTGGCCGCGCAGGGCGCGACGGTCACCGGAGTCGACCCGGCGCCGGCCATGCTGGACGTGGCCCGACGGCGTCCGGGTGCCGATCAGGTCCGCTGGTTGGACGGGGATTCGTCGGCCCTGCCGGCGGCCACGGCCGATCTGGTGGTGATGACCGGCCACGCGGCGCAGGTCTTCCTCACCGACGAGCAGTGGCGCACCGTGCTGGCCGACTGCGCCCGGGCGCTGCGCCCCGGCGGCGTTCTGGCCTTCGAGACCAGGAATCCGTCGGCTCGCGGCTGGAGGGCCTGGAACCGGACGGACAGCCACCGCGCCCATGACGGCCCCGAGGCGTTCGAGACCTGGGTCGAGATCACCGACGTGCGCCCGGACTTCGTCTCGTTCACCGGACACACGGTCTTCACCGCCGACGGCCGGGTCGTCCTGAGCCCCAGCACCCTGCGGTTCCGGACGTCGGCGCAGGTGCGTACCAGCCTGGCCGACGCCGGCTTCGCGGTTCGTCAGGTGTTCGGCGATTGGACCCGCGAAGCGGTGACCGATACCGCACCGGAACTCATCTTCGTCGCCGAACGGACCTGAGCGCCGAGGTCAGAACGCCGCTTCCGGGATCTCCATGAGCGAGGTGTCGGCGGCTTCCAGGATGGCCCGGCGGGCCGTGATCTCGGGCAGCATGTTGCGCGAGAACCAGTGGGCAACAGCCAGTTTGCCGTTGTAGAAGTCGACGTCCTTGGCCGAGGCGCCGTTGTCCAGGGCGTGCTGCGCGACCACGGCCTGGCGCAGCAGCAGATATCCGATGAGCAGGTCGCCGGCGCTCATCAGCAAGGACACCGCGTGTTCGCCGATCTTGTACAGGCTCTTCGGATCCTGGGCCGCGGCCAGGGCGAACCCGACGAGGGAACCCACCATCGCCTGGAACTCGGTCAGTGCGGTGTGCAGCAGGGCGAGTTCCTCCTTGTGGCGGCTGCCCTCGGTGCTCTGCGCGGCCAGGAATTCACCGATCTCCGCGGCGACCACCGAGAGGGCGGCGCCGTTGTCCTTGACGATCTTGCGGAAGAAGAAGTCCTGGGCCTGGATCGCCGTGGTTCCTTCGTAGAGGGTGTCGATCTTGGCGTCGCGGATGTACTGCTCGATGGGGTAGTCCTGGGTGTACCCCGAGCCGCCGAATACCTGCAGCGACAGGGCCAGGTTCTCGTACGCCCGCTCCGAGCCGACCCCCTTGACGATGGGCAGCAGTAGATCGTTCACCCGCTTGGCCAGCTTGAGATCGACCGTCTGGGAGACGTCCTTGGCCTCGATGCGGTCCTGCCAGCCGGCCGTGTACAGGTAGGTGGCCCGCAGGCCTTCGGCATAGGCCTTCTGCCGCATCAGGATCCGGCGGACGTCGGGATGGTGGATGATCGTCACGCGGGGGGCGGTCTTGTCGCCGGACCGCAGCAGATCGGCGCCCTGCACGCGGATCTTGGCGTAGTCGAGTGCGTTGAGGTAGCCGGTGGACAGGGTGGCGATGGCCTTGGTGCCGACCATCATCCGGGCGTACTCGATGACGTGGAACATCTGGGCGATGCCGTCGTGCACCTCGCCGACCAGGTATCCGACGGCCGGGGTGCCGTTGAGGCCGAAGCTGAGTTCGCAGGTGGTGGAGACCTTCAACCCCATCTTGTGCTCGAGCCCGGTGACGAAGGCGCCGTTGCGTTCGCCGAGCTCGCCGGTCTCGGCGTCGAAGAGGAATTTCGGCACGATGAACAGGCTCAGGCCCTTGGTGCCGGGCCGGGTCTCGACGCCGGGACCCTCCGGGCGGGCCAGCACCAGATGGACGATGTTCTCGCTCATGTCGTGCTCGGCCGAGGTGATGAATCGCTTGACGCCCTCGAGGTGCCAGCTGCCGTCTTCCTGACGGATGGCCTTCGTCTTGCCGGCGCCGACGTCACTGCCGGCATCCGGCTCGGTCAGCACCATGGTCGAGGCCCAGAGCTTCTCGATCATGGTCTCGGCCATCTTCTTCTGCTCGGGCGTGCCGAGCTCGTGGATCAGCTTGGCCGTGTTCGGGCCCGAGCTGTACATCTGGATGGCCGGGTTGGACCCGAGGATCAGTTCGGCGGCGGCCCAGCGCAGCGATGGCGGGGCCCCGTAGCCGCCGAGGTGGGTCGGCAGTTCCAGACGCCACCAGTCGCCCTCCATCGCCGTGGCGAAGGACTTCTTGAACGACTCGGGCATCGTCACCGAGAACGTTTCGGGATGGTAGACCGGCGGATGACGATCGGCGTCGACGAACGAAGCGGCCAGCGGCCCGGCGGCCACCTTCTCCAACTCGGTCAGCACACCCTGTGCGGTCTCGGCGTCCATCTCGGCGAACGGGGCACGGCCCATGCGGTCGCCGGCACCGAGTACCTCGAAGAGGTTGAACTCCAGGTCACGGAGGTTGGAACGGTAGTGACTCACGATGAATCTCCCTGCGGCGATGGTTTGGCACGGGTCGGACGGCCTGGCCGGGCTCGATCGGAGAGCGATGTTACCGGCGAGTAGGCCCAGGTTATTACTGGTCGGTAACTTAGGCAAGGTCGGACGGCCGTGATCGGTCGCCGGCCGCGATGACGGCCGCGTCGGCGCGCCGCCGGTAGGGTTTGGATCCTCGTTCCCCGCAGGAGAGGAGACGTCATGGACCAGGCACCCGGCCCCGACCGTGACCAAGACCAGTCCGGAGCCGTTGCTCCGCCACTGGATGCTGAGATCGTCTCCACGGCCGCGCTGGCCGACGCCCCACCGCCGTTGGACGACGACGAGGACGTCGTCGACGCGGAGATCGTCGAGATCCCGTCGCTGTCGCCGTATCCGTCGATGCCGGCGCCGGACTACTCCGAAGCCGGAGTGCCGAGCCTGGACTACGTACGGGACAAGATCCAGGGCCGGCTGGCCACCGCCGCCGGGAGTGCCGAGCTGGCCGCCGCGGAGGCCGAACGTGAGGCCGCCGCCCGGGCGGCGGCGGAGCAGCAGGCGGCGATCACCGCCGAGCAGCAGCGCGCCGCCCGCGAACAGGCCGGGCGGGCCAAGCTCGAGGAGATCCGCCGCCAACTGCATCCGGAGACCTGAGCCATCGGTCACGGGTGACTGAAGGTTGTCGGGGCGAATATCGCCCCCGGCCGAGCCGCCTGATCTGCCCGCGGTGGCACCATCGGGGCATGAGCTGGATCGATCGGACGCTGCTCGACCATGTGTGGTCCGCCGTCGGCGGGACGGCCGATCTCACCGAGCGGGTGCAGTTCGACGGGGCCCGGGGGATCGGCTCGCGGTACCCGGTGGCCGATCTCGCCGCGGCGACCATCGGGGCCGCCGGGTTGGCCCTGTCCGAGTTCGCGAACCCCGGGGCCCAGGTCGTCGTCGACCGGGCGCTGGCCGCGGGCTGGTTCGGCATGTCGTTCCGTCCGGACGGCTGGTCCCTGCCCGACCCGTGGGACTCGGTGGCCGGCGACTACCGATGCGCCGACGGCTGGGTCAGGCTGCACACCAACGACCCCCGGCACCGTCAGGTCGCGCTGGCCGTCATCGGCGTTGCCGATCCGGCGCGGCGGCCCGCCGCCCGGGACCACGTCGCGCAGGTCGTCCGCGGATGGGGCGCCCGGGAACTCGAACGCGCCGTGGTGCAGGCCGGGGGCTGTGCGGCCCAGCTGCGCAGTCCGGAGCAATGGCGCAATCATCACCAGGGCATGGCCGTCGCCCACGACCTGCTCTCGTCGCGGGTGTTCACCGACATCGCGGCCGTCATCCCGGAGACCGGTCCGGCGACGCGTCCCCTCGACGGCCTCAAGGTGCTCGACCTGACCCGCGTGCTGGCCGGCCCGACGGCCACCCGGTTCCTGGCCGGGTTCGGGGCACAGGTGCTGCGCATCGACCCTCCCGACCGGGAGGAGCCGGCGCTCGAGGCCGAGATGACGATCGGAAAGCGTTGCGCACGAATGGATCTGCGGGTGGATCGGGACGTGCTGCTGGCCTTGCTGGCCGAGGCCGACGTGCTGATCCACGGCTATCGGCCCGGGGCGATGGACCACCTCGGACTGGGCGAGCGGGAACTGCACGGTGCTCGGCCGGGTCTGGTCGAGGTCATGCTGGACGCCTACGGCTGGTCCGGGCCCTGGCGTAATCGGCGCGGGTTCGACTCGCTGGTCCAGATGAGCAGCGGCATCGCGTTCCCGCCGGATGGTGCTCCGGATTCGGTTCCGACGCCGTTGCCGGTGCAGGCCCTCGACCACGCCACCGGCTATCTCGCGGCGACGGCGGCGTTGCGGGCCATGTGCGAGCGTCGCCGGACCGGACTGGGCAGCGTGAGCAGGGTGTCACTGGCCCGCACCGCCATGTTCCTGCAAGATTTCAAGGCCCACCCGGAGCAGGGCCCGGTCGAGGAGCTGACACCGGTTCGGACGCCGGAGCAGACGTTCTGGGGTCCCGGCGAGCGCCTCGCCGGGCCGCTCGCGGTCGGCCCGGCCCGGATGTCGTGGTCCGTGCCGGCGGCGCCTCTGGGTTCGGCTCCGCCGGAGTGGCTCAGTTGAGGTGCCGCATCCAGTCGGCCGGGACGCGACCGGCCGGACCGGGCGTCGGCTGGTCGGCCGGGTGAGCGGTCGGCGGAGCCAACTCCGGACCGTTGTACATCTCCTCGGTGGCGTAGCTGTAGAACCAGTCCTCGCCCGGCTCGAAACTCTGGATCCACGGATGGTCGGCCGTGGCGGCGTGGGCCGAGGCGTGCTGCGAGGGTGAGCTGTCGCAGCAGCCGACGTGCCCGCAGTCGGCGCACCGCCGCAGATGGAACCACCAGCCGCCGGTCGCGTCGCACTCCACACATCCAGCGCCGCTGGGGGCGACGTCCGGGTTGATGCCGGGGACGGACTCCGTCATGAGGTGGTCTCCTGTTCGGTGGGGGCCGCGTTCTCCGGCGGGGTCAGCGGAAGTCGGATCTGGAAGCGGGTGTCGCCGGGTTGCGAGACCACCTTGAGATCGCCGTGGTGCTTCTTGACCACGATTCTCCAGGAGATGTCCAGACCGAGGCCGGTGCCCTGGCCGACCGGTTTGGTGGTGAAGAACGGTTCGAAGATGCGGTTCTTGATGTCGTCCGGGATGCCGGGACCGGTATCGCCGATCTCGACCAGCAGCCAGTCGCGGTCCCGGGCCGTGCGGATCGTCAGCGTGCCCACCCCGGCCATCGCCTGGATCGCGTTGTCGATGGTGTTGGTCCACACCTGGTTCAGCTCCGAGGCGTACGCGGCGACGTGGGGCAACGTCCGGTCGTAGTCCTTCACCACGGTGACCTGTTTGCCGATCTTCGCGCTCAGCATCAGCAGGGTCGCGTCGAGCAGTTCGTGCACGTCCACCACCTGGAACGGTGCTCGATCCAGCTGGGAGTACTGCTTGGCCGACTGCACCAGGGTCGAGATCCGGGTGACCGAGTCCTCGATCTCGTTCATCAGCAGTTCGGTCTCGACCGTGTAGTTGATCCACCGGACGGCACCTTCGAGCACATCCGGTCCGACCACCGCATCGACCCCGTCCAGCCAGTCCGAGGTCAGCCCGGCCTGCACGTAGGTGGGGGCCAGCTCCCAGCCGTTCCGGATCCCGTGGTCCTCGAACCAGTCGCTGAGCGCGTCCTCGCGGTCGGACGCCTCCAGCGGGGTCAGGGCCGGCGCCTTGGCCACCTGCTGCACCGCCTTTTCCTGCAGCCCGATCAGCTGGCTCAGGGTGGCCCGGTCCCAGGAACCGGCGGAGATGGCCCCGAGCTTCTGACGCATGTGCGCGACCCGGTCGCGCAGCGACGACGTGGCCCGAACGGCCGCCGCCGCCGGATTGTTCAGTTCGTGCGTCAACCCGGCCGACAGACTGCCCAGCGCCAGCAGGCGTTCCCGCTGGTCGGTGGTCTGCTTCATGTTCTGCTGCCCGATGAACATGCCTTCGAGCAGGTGCACGGCCATCGGGAACCACTCCTGCATGATGGTCGCCAGGTCCGCCGCGTCGATCACCAGCAGACGGCTGGGCACGACGACCCGCATCGAGGTGTTGTAGACCTGCGGGACCCGATCGCCCATGTAGGCCTGCCAGGCTCCCGTGTACGCACCGACCTGGGACGACCGGGTGATCTCGACCTGTTCGCCGCCGATCAGCTTCGACATCACCAGCGTTCCGGACAGGAGCACGTAGAAACAGGTGGCCGGCTCGCCCTCGGCGTAGACGTCCCCCGGCTCGGCGTGGATGGTGTGGCCGTGACGGCAGATCCAGTCGAGCTGCTCGTCGTTCAGCTTCTCGAACAGGAAGAGCGTCCTGAGCTCGTCGATGTCGCAGGGAATCGGGTCGGTCTTGATGGTCATCGTGTCTCCATGCCGCCGGATGCGGCCTCCGTGATCGACAACAACTCTCCAGCGTCCGGTATTTCGCCGGCGGTCACAGTTTCTCCAGGTAGCGATGCACGAACATCACCGCCATGGCCCCTTCGCCGACGGCTGAGGCCACCCGCTTCGCGGACTCGGCGCGGGCGTCGCCGGCGACGAACACACCGGGCACGCTGGTCTCCAGGTGATACGGCGGCCGGTCCAGGGTCCAGCCCGGCGGGCGCCCGTCGGGGGACAGGTCGGGCCCGGTGAGCACGAATCCGTGATCGTCCCGGAGCACGACGCCGTCGAGCCAGTCGGTGTGCGGCGCCGCGCCGGCGAAGATGAACAGGTAGCCGCAGTCGATCTGCTCGTCGGTGCCGGCCGCGTTGTCCCGGATGGTCAGCCGCTCCAGATGGTCGGACCCGGCGGCCTCGATCACCTCACTGCAGGTGCGGATGGTGATGTTGTCGATCGCGGCGATCTGCTGGATCAGGTAGTACGACATGGACGCCTCGAGGGAGGCGGCCCGCACCACGATGGTCACCGACCGGGCCGTCTTGGCCAGGTACACCGCGGCCTGACCAGCGGAATTGGCGCCGCCCACGATGTAGACGTCCTGCTCCCGGCAATGCGGCGCCTCCGTCATGGCGGAGCCGTAGAAGACGCCGAGCCCGGTGAAGTCCTGCAGCCCGGGCGCACCGAGGCGCCGGTAGGAGACCCCCGTGGCCAGGATGACGGCGTGCGCGTCGAGGGTGGCGCCATCGGCGAACCGCACGGTGCGGGCCGACCCGTTGACCTCCAACCCGACGACGTCGCGGGTGGTGAGCAGCTCGGCCCCGAACTTGGTGGCCTGCCGACGGGCCCGATCGGTGAGTTGCGATCCGGAGACTCCGTCCGGGAAGCCCAGGTAGTTCTCGATGCGGGAGCTCTGCCCGGCCTGGCCACCGGTGGCCATCCGTTCGACCAACACGGTGCGCAGGCCTTCGGAGGCCCCGTAGACCGCGGCTCCGAGCCCGGCCGGCCCGCCGCCGATCACCACGATGTCGTAGAAGTCGCCGGTGGGAGAGGTGTCCAGGCCGACGGCGTCGGCCAACTCGGCGTCGGTCGGTTGGACGCTGACCGTGCCGTCCGGAGCGATGATCACCGGCAGGGCCAACGGATCGGCCTGCGCCGCGGCCAGCAGGCGACTGCCCTCGGCCTCGTCGGTGGACAGCCATCGATACGGAATCTGGTTGCGGGCCAGGAACTCCCGGACCTCGGACGATCGGGCCGACCAACGATGACCGATCACCTTGATCTCCGAGATCGGCCTCCGGTCCGCGGCCAGCCACGCGTCCAGCTGGTTGTCGATCACCGGGTAGAACTTCTCCTCCGGCGGATCCCAGGGCTTGAGCAGGTAGTGGTCGAGGTCGACCACGTTGATGGCCTCGATGGCCGCGCCGGTGTCGGCGTACGCCGTCAGCAGTACCCGCCGGGCCACCGGGTACAGGTCCATGGCCTGCTCCAGGAATTCGATGCCGCTCATCTGCGGCATCCGGTAGTCGGCCAGCAGCACGGCGACCTCGTCGCCGCGCAGCTTCATCTCCTTGAGTGCTTCCAACGCCGTCGCGCCGGACTCGGCCCGGACGATCCGGTACCTCTCCCCGTAGCGACGCCGCAGGTCACGGGCGACGGCGCGGGAGACGCCGGGATCGTCGTCGACGGTCAGAATCGCGGCGCGGGCTGGTGCGGGCGTGGTCGGCGAACTCACGAACGGACCATCGGGGTCGGTGGCTTCCTCACGAGGATCAGTTTATCGAGGACCCCGCCCACCGCCGCGGGCGTGGTCAGCGGGCGGCCTTGCGCATCCGGTTGCGCAGGGCCCGCCGGGCGATCGGGCCGAGGTCCTCCACCACTTCGATCAGGACCGCCAGCTGGTCGAGAGCGGCGAACGCGTCGGTGGCCCCGGCCGGATCCACGCCTTCGTACAGTTCCAGCCCGATGAACGCGGCGCTGACCGCCCGGGACAGCCCGCGTACGTCGATCGCGTCGGCGATCGGACTCTCGACGATCACCCTGCGGATGGTGGACTCGATCTCGGACAGCCACAGGTCGAGGCTGTGGCGGCCCGCCTCGACCAACGCCGGGGACTGCTGGGCCCCGGCGAGCACCTGCGCCATGACGGTGACGCTGCCGGCTGCTCGTTCCTCGTCGTGCAAGGTGCGCCCGAGCGCCAGCAGGTCGTGCAGCGAGGTGACCCGCGCGAACCGATCCCGGTAGAGGTCGACCCGGGCCTTGGTGGCGGTGCGGCAAGCGGCATCGATCAGCGCATCGACGCTGCCGAAGTGATAGAACACCAATCCTTGGCTCAGGCCGGCCTCGCCGGCGATCACGCGCGCCGATGTGCCCGCGATGCCTTTGTCCCGCAAGGTGACCAGTGCCGCGTCGAGCAACTTCTGGCGTGCATCAGTCACGGGCGCCCCTTCTGGTCACCACCCACCCTCCCACAACGCCGGTCAGGAGAAAGGCTGCCCCGATCCAGAGCCGGACCGGCCAGCCGGGCGGGCCATCGGTCTCCTCGGCGGCGATCAGGCCGACCCCGACGGCGGCTGAGACGAGGCCGGTGATTGTCGGTGCCACCCATGCCGACCGCACCCGACGCGCGAGCACGACGGCGAGAACGGCTCCGTTCAAGGCACCGCAGACGACGCCGACGCCCCCTCCGTAGATCCCCCCGAACGCGATCCCTAGCACTCCCACGCTCATGTCCACTTGGGATCCGGCGAGGAATCCGATGGCGGCACCCACGGCTGCCCCGGCGATGGAACCGAACACCACCGCCCGGATGGTGAGCGTCATGCTCTCCCTCCTTGGGCATCCATCGGATGGTGGCGACTCAGTGCGGACTTGCCCCAGAAGGCCCTTGGTGCACAGGCGACGCCGACGACTCCGGACCCGACAAGTAGCACCGCGAGCGGCGGTCCGGCATGCAGGCGCAGGAGAGTTGCGAGCAACCCGGCGGCGAGCATCGACGACATTCCGGCGACGACGGCCGCCCACCAGGGTCGCCGGGTCAGCAGATCTGGTCCGCACGCGTCGGATCTGACGCTGATCCGCCCCTCGTCGGATTCGTCATGCACGACGTTCCTCCTGATCCTCGTATGTTGAGCAGTCGCTCAACGCCAAGTAGATCACGGGTTGAGCGACTGCTCAAGACTCGGTCTACGGGAAAGGGTGTCCGAACGACCTCGCACCGCCCGGGACAATGACGACCGTGATCGTCGCCCTGGTGTCCCGCGGATCGGGTTGGCAGATGCAGGCGCTGTCGCCGGAGGGACAGCCGGTCGCCGAGCCTGAGTTCGTCCCCGATCCGGCGACCCTGGGTCGCCTGGAATCCGACGACGTGCGCTGGTTGTGGGACACCACCGAACCGATCTACGCGCCCCTGCTGCCGACCGGGTTCCGCCCGCTGCGTTGCCACGACGTCACGCTGACCGAGCGCATCCTCCTCGGCCGGGAGGGTCACTATGGAGCACCGGCGGCCGCGGCCGCGGTGCACGCGCGGGTGAACGGGCTGGCCGTCCCGCCGGACCCCGCGTCCGGGACGCCGGTCGGACACCCCACCTTGTTCGGGCCGGCTTCGCCGTCATCGGTCGACGCGCTGAGCGCGCTGGCCACCGCGTACCGCGACCAGGTCGCTCGCATCGGGGACAACCGGCCGCTCAAGCTGCTGGTCGCCGCCGAGTCCGCGGCGGCGCTGGCCGCCGTCGAAATGGGATGGCTGGGATTGCCGCTGCGCGCCGACGTGCTGGACCGCATCCTCACCGACGCGCTCGGCCCCCGGCCGACGGCCGGGACGCGTCCGGCCAGACTGGCCGAGCTGGCCGACCAGATCGTCGACGCGTTCGGGACGCCGCTGAATCCGGATTCGCCGGTGGAACTCAAAGCCGCATTCCAGCGACTCGGGTTCGACATCGAGTCCACCCGCTCGTGGGTGATCAAGGACATCGACCATCCGGCCGTCGCTCCGGTGCTGGCCTACAAGGAGCTGTCCCGCCTGTTCACCGCCAACGGCTGGAACTGGCTGGCGGAGTGGGTGCGGGACGGCCGATTCCACGCCGGGTACGTGCCGGGCGGGGTGGTGTCGGGGCGCTGGGCGGCCCGCGGCGGCGGGGCGCTGCAGATCCCGAAGCTGGTGCGGCAGGCGGTGATCGCCGACCCCGGGTACACCTTCGTGGTGGCCGACGCCGCTCAGCTGGAACCGCGGGTGCTGGCCGCGATCTCCCGGGATCCGGTGCTGCAGGCCGTGTCCCAGCAGAACGATCTCTACACCGCGCTGGCCGACGACGGGTTCGGTGGCGACCGGGCGCACGCCAAGGTGGCCATGCTGGGTGCGATGTACGGCGCCACGTCCGGGGAGGCCGGCCGTCTGCTGGGGACGCTCCGCAGGCGTTACCCGGTGGCCATGGCCTGCGTCGAGGACGCGGCCCGCCAGGGCGAGCTCGGGGGCACCGTCCAGTCCGTGCTCGGCCGGACCAGCCCGCCGCCCGGTCCGGCCTGGTGGGACCAGTTGCAGGCCGGATCGTTGCCCGAGGCCACCGCGGCCCAGGAGCAGCGAGCCCGGCAGATCGCCCGCAGCTGGGGCCGATTCACCCGCAACTTCGTGGTCCAGGGTTCGGCCGCCGACTGGGCCGGGGTCTGGCTGTCCGGCCTCCGCCGCGACCTCCGCCGGGTACCGGGGGCCGAGCTGGTCTTCTTCCAGCATGACGAGCTGGTGGTGCACACGCCGATCGGAACCGCCGAACAGGTCGGCGAGCTCACGATCGCCGCCGCGGAGTCGGCGCGGCGCTTGGTCTTCCCGGGCAGTACGGCGGCCACCCCGGTTCGGCCCGTGGTGGTCGACTGCTACGCGGATGCCAAATAGCCCGTCGTCGGGCGCCTGGCACCGGACCGGGTCCGCCGTGGCAGGCTGGCCCCATGCCGCGCCTGCCGACTGACCTCGCCCGAACGCGGTTGGCTGCCGCCCGTCGGGCCGTGCTCGGCACCGTGGACCGGACGGGTGCTCCGCACCTGGTTCCGGTGACGTTCGTACTGCTCGACGACGGGATCGCGTTCGCGATCGACCACAAGCCCAAGAGCACGACGGCGTTGCGGCGGCTGGAGAACATCGCCGTCCATCCGCGGGTGAGTTTCCTGGTCGAGCACTACGACGACGACTGGGAACGACTGTGGTGGGTGCGGGCCGACGCGGAGGCGACGGCGGGCACGGCCGAGAACGACCTGGCCGCAGTCGATGCACTGGCCGCGAAGTACCCGCAGTACCAGGACGTGCGGCCCACCGGGGTGGTGGTCAGGAGCCGGATCCTGACGCTGGTCGGGTGGAGCGCTTCCGGGCACGACACGACCTGACCGCGAGGGATCGACCGAAGGGTGGCGGCTCGGCACGGGTCTGGCCCCGCTACGGTGCGCAGGTGACTGTTGATGACCTTCCGGCCGTGCCCGATCCCGACGACAAGGACTGGACCTGGGTGCTGGACCGGCCCTGTCCGGAATGCGGGTTCACCACGTCCGCCGTCGATCGACACCGGATCGCCGATCGACTCCTGGCCGCCACGCCGCGCTGGCGGACGGCGCTCTCTGCCGCCGACGCGGCCACCCGCCCGGCGCCGACCATCTGGTCCATCGTCGAATATGGGTGTCACACCAGGGATGTGCACACCACTTTCGGCCGG
Source organism: Nakamurella panacisegetis (assembly GCF_900104535.1). NCBI lineage: Bacteria > Bacillati > Actinomycetota > Actinomycetes > Nakamurellales > Nakamurellaceae > Nakamurella > Nakamurella panacisegetis. The sequence goes on from NZ_LT629710.1 coordinate 2,276,258, forward strand.
CGGGGCCGCTTGATCCAGGAGCAGCAGGACCCGGTCTTCGCCAACTGGAACCAGGACGAGACGGCCCTCGAGAAGCGGTACTGGGAGGCCGATCCGGCCGATGTGGCGCGGGAGATCGAACGGGAGGCCGTGTCCGCGGCCGGTGTCTTCTCCGGTCTGAGCGACGCGCAGTGGGCCCGGGTGGGCCGCCGGAGCAACGGGTCGGTGTTCACCATGGAGACGTTGGGGCTCTACTACCTGCACGACATCGAGCATCACCTACACGACGTCGAGCGCTGACCGGGTCTCGCCCGGGCGGTCCGGACAAGGTGGCGAGAACGGCAGCGGGCCGGCCCCGGGGTGGGAACCGGCCCGCTGCCGCGGTATCGGTGGGTCAGAAGCGGAACGGGTAGATCAGCTCGCTGAGCAGGAACGTCACCCCGTTCGGGGTTCCGCGGCCGGTGGTGTTGTCGTAGCCGCGGGTGGTGGTCTGGGTGTCGCCGGTGTTGAACGTCCCGGTGTAGCTGGCACCCACGCTGGCGAAGCGAATCGGCTTGGCCGTGTCGAGCACATCGGCGAACGAGTGCGCGTTGATGCTGTACAGCATCGGGTTCGCGAACCCGATCGGGAACCGCCGGTGCTGGCTGGCCACGGCCTGGATGCCCGCGATCAGCGGGGCGGCGAGGCTGGTGCCACCGATGGAGCTGATGCCGAACTGCCCGTCGACGGTCTCACCGATGTAGAACCCGGTGTACGGATCGGCGTCGGCGGAGATGTCCGGGACGACCCGCATCTTCTGTTGTCCGTTGACCTGGGACAGCGAGTTCGGCACGACCCCGCGCTGGTAGGACGGCTGGGCGAACACAGAGCTGGTGCCGCCGCCGGCGCCGAAGACGAACTCGCCGGGCAGGGGGGCGGAATAGACGGCGGTCGATCCGCTGTAGTCGATGAAGTCCAGCGAGGTCTCCCAGCCGGTCTCGGTGACCCGGTTGTTCCTCTTGTCCAGCAGCAGGCTGGTCCCGCCGACCGCAGTCACCAGCGGATCGGACGCCGGGTAGTCCGGGGTCGGGCTCAGGCCGTCGATCACGTCGTCGCCGTCGTCACCGGAGGAGAAGTACATGCCGATGCCCTCGAGGGCGGCCTGCAGGAAGATCGAGTGTTCCAGGGCGATCTCGTCCGAGCCGATGTCCTCACCCAGGTTGCCGTAGGAGTTGCTGACGATGTCCGCGGTGTGGTTCTGGACCACGTAGTTCAGTGCGTCGTCGATGCCGGAGTCGCAGTTCTGGGCCCCGATGTAGTGGATGGAGGCACCCGGCGCCATGCCGTGCACGGCCTCCACGTCGAGCGTCTCCTCGCCGTTCCATCCGGCCTCGCCGGCGCATTCGTCCTGGAGGTTGAACGGGCCGAACGTCGTCTCGGTGTACTGGCCCGGCTTGAAGGTCGGCTCGCCGAAGGTCGTCGCGTAGGCGTTGGCGTCCGACTCCATGGTCGGGGACGCGTAGGCGTCGATGATGGCCACGGTGACGCCCTTGCCGGTCGTGCCGCCCTTGACGACGCCATCGGTGCCGTAGGACTTCCGCAACTGAGACGGTTGGTAGCCACAGATGTAGGTGTTGACCGAGGTCTGGCCGTCGACCGCGGGCACGGTCTGCTGGAACTCGCCCCAGTAGTCCGAGCACTGACTGGCGGGCGGCTTGGCCACCGACGGCGTCGCGGCCGCTGAGCGCTTCGCGCCGTCGTTCCGCTGGTCAGGGACCCTGGCCGTCTGCGGCTTGTGGACGGCCGAGCCCTGGGTCAGGCCGGTCACGGTCGACCCTGGGTCAGGCCGGTCACGGTCGACACGTCAGCGGCCACGGTGGAGGGCACCTTCACGTCGGAGGACGGGGCACGCCGCTGGTCGCCGCGGTACGTGTAGGTCCTCAGGGTCGTGTGGAAGGCCTTGTCGAGCTGGGCCACCGTGCCGGTCGCGCTGACCCACCGGTTCCCGGCTGCCTGGCCGGTGACGGTCAGCCCGTTGCCGGCCAGGAAGTTCTTGACCCGGGCGACCGAGGCCTCGGTCGGCGCATAACGGGCGTTGAACTGGGCCGCGCTGAGGTACTGCCCGTAATTACGGGATGCCGGATCGCTGACCGCCAGAGCGGCCCTCTCGGCCGAGCCCGCGTTGCGCAGTTGCAGCGCCACCCGGATCGAGATCTTGTCAGTGGCCGCCGGGGTTCCGGCCGCATTGGCCGGAGTCGCCCAGGTCGGGGCGGTGTCCGGCACGGTGAGTTCCGACGGGGCGGCCGTAGCCGCGTTGGCGGCGACCGCCATGAAGGGCAGAACGAGAATTCCTGCCGTTCCAGCCACCACTGACCGGAAAATCCGGCGTTTGATCATGGATCATCTCCCCAAATGTCATCTCGTCCCGGTGCGGAAGGCACCCTGCGGAGGTTTACCAGGGCTAAAGATGACCGGTCAAGACATGTGAGACTCATGGGAGATGAGTTAGCCCGGATGGCCCTGCCGTGATCACGGAGCGCGGTGGCCTTCCGCGGACGGGCGTGATGATCCGGGTGGTCCGGCCGCCGTGAGCGCCCCTCGCCGGCCGGGTAATGCTCTGGTAAACCTTACGCCCCAGCGGGTTTGGGGGTGCCCGCCGGGGCGATGGTTCACTGCCGTGGCGACGACCGCGGTCGACGCCGGATGGAGGGATCAGCTTGCGGGCTGCGTGGCGATGCTGGCCCGGACCTCGTCCATGTCCAGGCCCTTGACGCCCTCGATGACCTGGTCCAGTGCCTTGCGCGGGAGAGCCCCCGGCTGGGAGAAGACCAGGATGCCGTCGCGGAACGCCATCAGCGTCGGGATCGAAGTGATGCCCGCCGCGCCGGCCAGGGCCTGCTCGGCCTCGGTGTCCACCTTGCCGAAGACGATGTCCGGGTTGTCCTGCGCTGCGGCTTCGTAGACGGGTGCGAAGTTCCGGCACGGGCCGCACCACGATGCCCAGAAGTCGACCAGCACGATGTCGTTGCTCGTGACGGTCTCTTCGAATGTGCTGCCGGTCAGGGTGGACGTACTCACGGGTTCCTCCGTCGGGGTTTGCTGATGTCAGCAGTTCCAACGCCTGATCGGTGGTCCGACATTCCCATCGGATGGGCCGGCGGACCGAGCCCGAACGGCCGACGACGTCTCTGGACGGGGCAGAACACGGCGGCGGGACGCCGTTCGCGCTTGACCGCCGCTCCGCGCAGGGCAACGGCCGGCGATGGAGCGGGTGACGAGAATCGAACTCGCGCTATCAGCTTGGGAAGCTGAAGTTCTGCCACTGAACTACACCCGCATGGTTCGGCCACTATACCCAACCCGGTGGGGGTCCCCGGTACCTCGCGCGGCCGGGCCGACCGACCCCGCGCCTGGTGTCGCCGTGCCTGGTGTCGCCGTGCCTGGTGTCGCCGTGCCTGGTGTCGCCGTGCCTGGTGGGGGCTCAGGTAAGACCGCGGCGCCACCGGTAGCACCGCCGGTGGTCTGACCGGTGCCGACCGGCGTTACCAGTGGGGGGAATGTGACGAGTGCGCCGCGGATTGCGCACCACGCGACCGAAGCTCCACGAGAACCCGGATAGGCTCACGCGCATGTTGCTGTCCGACCGTGACCTGCGCGCCGAGATCGAATCGGGAGCCCTCGGGCTCGATCCGTTCGACCCCACGTTGATCCAACCCGCCAGCATCGACGTGCGGCTTGACCGCTACTTCCGGGTGTTCAACAACCAGAAGTACACCCACATCGACCCCGAGCAGCAGCAGGACGAGCTGACCAGCATGGTCGAGGTCGAGTACAACGCCCCGTTCGTCCTGCATCCCGGTGAGTTCGTCCTGGGCTCCACGTTCGAGGCCGTCACGCTGCCCGACACCCTGGCCGGGCGGCTGGAGGGCAAGTCGTCACTGGGGCGGCTGGGGTTGCTCACCCACTCGACGGCCGGGTTCATCGATCCGGGCTTCACCGGCCACATCACGCTGGAGCTCAGCAACGCCGCGAATCTGCCGATCACGCTCTGGCCGGGGATGAAGGTCGGGCAGCTGTGCCTGTTCCGTCTGACATCGGCGTCGCTGCACCCCTACGGCTCGTCGATCTACGGGTCTCGTTACCAGGGGCAGCGCGGCCCGACGCCCTCGCGGTCGTACCTGAACTTCCGCCGGGACGACACCCGCCGCTGACCAGGGCCGCCCGGTCGGCCAACTGGGCGTGACGCGCACCACTCGCTCCGTCCGGCTACGTGCCCGCGCTTCGGTTACCGACCGGTAACCTCGTATGGTCCGACCGACGGCCGCGTGCTCGGAAGTGTCGCGGCCGCCCCTGACTGACCACTGGGTCGCGAGCGGTGTTTCGGTAGTCAGCCGATTCCGGCCCGGACCCGCGAAGGAGCGACCGCCGATGACAACCTGCGCCGGGCCCATGACCGCGCTCACCCGCGCAGTCGTCCGATGAGCGGCTACAACTACGTCACCGGCCTGGTGTCGGCCGCGTTCATCGTCGTCGGGTTCGGAATGCTCGGCCGGGCCGCGTTGCAGATCTACCGCACGCTCACCTTGGGTCGACCCGACCCGACGCGGAGCGGCCCGGTTCTGCCCCGCGCGAAGACATTGGTCAAGGAGTTCCTCGGGCACACCCGGATGTTGAAGTGGGGCATCGTCGGGGTCGCGCACTGGTTCGTGATGGTGGGTTTCGGAGCGTTGGTGCTCACCCTGGTCGAGGCCGTCGGGGAGACCTTCCACCCGCAGTTCGAGATCCCCTGGCTCGGCCATCAGGCCTGGTACGGGCTGTTCGTGGAATTGATCGGCCTGACGACGGTGCTCGGCATCGCGACCCTGATCACGATCCGTCAGCTCGCCCATCCGCGGCGGGTCAACCGGCGCTCCCGGTTCCAGGGTTCGAATTTCCCGCAGGCCTATTTCGTCGAGGCCGTCATCCTGAGTATCGGCATCTGCATCTTCCTCATCCGCGGGTTCAAATCGGCGACCGGAAATCTGCCCTATCCGACCTGGGCGGCGCCGATCTCGACCGGACTGGGGCACATCCTGCCGTCGTCATTGGCGGCGATCAGTGTCGTTGCCCTGATCAAGGTGATCATCTCGATGGTCTGGGCCATCGTCATCTCGCGGAACCTGACCATGGGCGTTGCCTGGCACCGGTTCCTGGCCTTCTTCAACATCTACTTCAAGCGTTCCGATGTCGGCGGGACGGCGCTGGGCGCGCTGCGTCCGATGATGAGCAACGGCGAGGTGCTCGACTTCGAGAAGGCGGATCCGGAGAAGGACACCTTCGGAGCCGGGAAGATCGAGGACTTCACCTGGAAGGGCTGGCTGGACTTCTCCACCTGCACCGAGTGCGGGCGGTGCCAGTCGCAGTGCCCGGCCTGGAACACGGCGAAGCCGTTGTCGCCCAAGCTGGTGATGCTCGCCCTGCGGGATCACGCGTTCGCCAAGGCGCCCTATCTGGCGGCCGGTGGGGGCACCGACATGGCCGGTGTCGAGAAACTCTCCGACGAAGCCCTCGCCGCGTTCGCCCACGAGAATCCGTTGGCCATGCTGGAGGCCGGGCGCCCGCTGATCGGCGGACCCGAGGTGGGCGGGATCATCGATCCAGAGGTGCTGTGGGACTGCACCACCTGCGGTGCGTGCGTCGAGCAGTGCCCGGTGGACATCGAACACGTCGATCACATCGTCGACATGCGCCGCTATCAGGTGATGATCGAATCGGAGTTCCCCTCCGAGCTGGGTGGTCTGTTCCGGAACCTGGAGAACAAGGGAAATCCGTGGGGCCAGAACCAGCGGGACCGGATGGACTGGGCGAAGGGCCTGGACTTCGAGGTGCCGGTGGTCACCGATGTGATCGACGACGACCACGAGTATCTGTTCTGGGTCGGATGCGCGGGCGCCTTCGAGGACAAGGCCAAGAAGACCACCAGGGCGATCGCCGAGCTGCTGCACATCGCCGCGGTCGGGTTCGCGGTGCTCGGGACGGGGGAGACCTGTACCGGTGACCCGGCTCGGCGGGCCGGCAACGAATTCCTCTTCCAGATGTTGGCCCAGCAGAACGTCGAGACGATCAACGCGGCATTCGGCGGCCGGAAGCGGAAGAAGATCGTGGTGTCGTGCGCCCACTGCTTCAACACGTTGCTCAACGAGTACCCACAACTGGGCGGCGAATACGAGGTCGTGCACCACACCCAGTTGCTGAACAAGCTGGTGCGCGAGAAGCGGTTGGTCCGCAAGGTCGACGTCCAGCCGGCGAACGTCACCTACCACGACCCGTGCTACCTGGGCCGGCACAACAAGGTGTATTCCCCGCCGCGCGAACTCATCGCCGCCGCGGGCCTGCAGCTCACCGAGATGCCCCGTAACCAGGCCCGCTCCATGTGCTGCGGCGCCGGAGGCGCCCGCATGTGGATGGAGGAGAAGATCGGCAAACGGATCAACCTGGAGCGGGTCGACGAGGCGTTGGAGACCGGCGCCACCCAGGTCGCCACGGGATGCCCGTTCTGCCGGGTCATGCTGACCGACGGCCTCACCGCTCGTCAGGGGCAGGACGAACCGGTGGGCGCCGACGTGGAGGTCATCGACGTCGCGCAGATGCTGCTGGCCGGCGTCCGCGGGGCCTGACGAGCAGGTAGGTCCCGCGACCGGACCCACCCCCGTCTGGGTTGACGCGACCCCCCGATTCGTCACTCTGCGTTGAAGTACAGGGAACGTCGGACCCTGAAGACTGATTTTCACTCGTCAGGGTGATGACTCGGTCACGGATGGTGGAAAACCGCGCCCGTCCCTGTCGGGGATGATCAGCCGCCCATATGGTCGACGGCACACCCCAACCCTCATTCGGAGCTGCTCGCCATGCGCGCTCGTGCCCTGCTCGCCCCGGTCGTCGCCGGTCTCACCATGATCCTCGTCCCGGTCGGCTCGGCCTCGGCGAGCGCACCGGCCAAGGCCCCGACCGTCGTGCTGGGCTGCACCGCAGCACCATCTGCGTCGACCGTGCATCAGCACTCCTACGTGGCGATCCGGATCGGCCAGATCGGCGCCGGCGTCCGGGTCAGGGTGAGTGCTCACTTCCGGTCCGGTACAACGACCCATCTGACCACCGGGTCGAAGACAGGTGCCGCCGTCAGCGGCTTCAACACCGGCTCCGCCGCGAAGGGTCAGCGGGTCGCGGTGACCGTGTCCGCGGTCAAGGGCGACATCGGCTGGTCCTGCTCGACCGCGTTCGTCGTCCGGTAGCAAGGGGACCCTCTCGGTCCGGTTCGACACGAGGAGCGGACGGCCGGGGGCGGCGGGGGGCCGGGACTCCTCGCTGGGAGGGTTCCCGACTCGGACTCTGGCGCGGATGGGTGACAGAGAAATGAGTGGTCCGCAGTCCGTAGGCCGTTCGGGTTAATGTGCGCCGTATCACGCACTATGACGTGCTGTCCGGTCCCCGGACGGCTCTCATACGTGCCCCCGTCGGTGCCGAAGCAAGGAGAGTCGTGACAGCGCTGCCTGCCCGCGATCCGGCGTCGGCCATCGATCACCGGACGATGCCCTTCCGTCGCCTGTCGGTGTCGTTCCGCGTGCTCTGGGTCGTCCTGATGGCCGGTTTGATCGGCAGCTATCTCGCCTTGCTGGCCCGCCCGCTCGGGGCCGTGTTCGTCGGTCGCTCGACGTGGCCGGCATTGGCCCTCCTGCTGGCGCTGGTCGTCGCGGTCGAGATCTATCCGGTGCTGCCGTTGGCACGTCAATCCGTCGCCGCACCGACCAATTCCGTGTGGTCGGGGATGATCTGGTCGGTATCGCTGGCCGATGCGGCGGTGCTGGCCTTCGGTCCGCGGGCGATCCCGCTGCACTTCATCGGTGGCCTGCTCAACTCGCTGGTCGAATTCCGGCGACCGTGGTGGCGACCGTGGCTCAACGCCACCGGGGCGGGCCTGGGTGGACTGACCTCGGGCTGCGCGGCGGCGGCGGTACAGACCGCGCTGGGCGGGCATGTGGGCCTGCCCTGGGCCCTGCTGGTGTCGGTCGTCGCGTTGGCCGTCACGTCCCGCGTCACCAACTCCCTGCTCCTGCTCGGGGTCGGTGCCACCCGAGACCGGTTGACCCTGGCCCAGCTGGCGGAACAACTGCGGCAGGGCCCGTCGTTCTGGGGTCTGGACTCGATGGTCACACCGATGCTGGCCTTCGTCGCCATCCAGGCCCCTGTACTACTGCTCCCGTTGCTCGGAGTGGCATTCGCGCTGCGCCACACCGCGCACGTCCTGTTGTCCCGAACCGAGCAGGCGGCCACCGACCCTCTCACCGGCCTGGCCAACCGCTCCGCTTTCACCTTCCACCTCGACGGCCGTCTCCGGGGCCGCCGGTCCGCGACCCCGTTCAGCTTGCTGGTGGTCGACCTGGACGGCTTCAAGTCGGTGAACGACACCTATGGGCACGTCGTCGGCGACCGGGTGCTGGTCGAGATCGCGCGGCGGCTGTCCGAGGCGACCGGGCCGGAGAGCTTCCTGGCCCGGTACGGCGGAGACGAGTTCGTGGTGGTCGCCCCCGGTGACCTGCACGCCGCCGCCGACCTGCGGGACCGAGTCGCGGCCGAGCTGGCCGTGCCGATCGAGGTGGACGGTCGCCCGATCGCGCTCGGAGCGTCGATCGGCACTGCCGCCGCACGGGACCACATGGCCGAGATGGACCTGGTGTCGGCGGCCGACGAGGACATGTACCGACGCAAACGAGGCGGTACCCGTTGACATCCGGCCGGGTCGCGTCAAGGGGGTGACCCGGCCGGAGCCGTTCAGCTCTGCCGGTTGGCCGGGTTGAAACCGAAGGCGTGCGAATTCTCCTCGGCCCGGATCACGTGCGTCACCGCGTTGATCAGCGCGAGGTGGGTGAACGCCTGCGGGAAGTTGCCCAGATGACGCCCGGTCAGCGGGTCCAGCTCCTCCGCGTACAGCCCGAGGCTGGAGGCGTGGGAGAGCAGGCGCTCGCACAGGGCGTGGGCTCGGTCCACCTCCCCGATCTCGACCAGCGCGGAGACCAGCCAGAACGAGCAGATGGTGAAGGTGCCCTCCTCGCCGGCCAGGCCGTCGTCGATCTCCGCCACCCGGTACCGCAGGACCAACCCCTCGTGTGTGAGCTCGTCGGCGATGGCCAGCACGGTGGCCCGGATACGCGGGTCGTCCGGCGGGAGGAACCGCACCAGGGGAGCCATCAGCAGAGAGGCGTCCAGGGCGGTGTCGCCGTACCGCTGCACCAGCACGCCGCGTTCGTCCACGCCGTTGGCCAGGACGTCGGCGTGGATCTCGTCGGCGATGGCCTGCCACTTGTCGGCGGTGGCGTTCGAGTCGTGCAGGCGGGCCAGGCGCACGCCGCGATCAAGGGCCACCCAGCACATGATCTTCGAGGACGTGAAGTGCTGCGGTTCGCCGCGCACCTCCCACATGCCGCGGTCGGGTGCCCGCCAGTGCGAGGCGGCGTTCTCGACCTGCGCCACCACGATGGGCCACAGTTCCTCGGGCATCTGCTCCCGTGACCGGGTGTGCAGATAGATCGAGTCGAGCAGTGCGCCCCACACGTCGTGCTGCTGCTGCCCGAACGCGCCGTTCCCGATCCGGACCGGGCGGGCGTCGTCGTATCCGGACAGGTGGTCCAGGGTCGACTCCTCCAGGTGCCGCTCGCCACCGACGCCGTACATGATCTGCAGGGCGTCCGGGTTGTCCTTGGTGACGTCGTGGATGAAGAAGAAGAAGTCGTTGGCCTCACGGTCGAACCCGAGGGTGTACAGGCCCCAGAGGGCGAACGTCGAGTCACGGATCCAGGTGTAGCGGTAGTCCCAGTTCCGTTCTCCGTGCGGTGTCTCCGGCAGCGAGGTGGTCGCGGCGGCCAGGAGCGCCCCGGTCGGCGCGTACGACAGGCCCTTGAGGGCCAACGCGCTCGACTGCAGGAAGATGCGCCACGGATGGTCCGGGAACGAACCCTGGGTCAACCACTCGCGCCAGTACTCGCCGGTCTTGTCGATCTGGCGGTGGGCCTCCTCGGTCGACATGGGCGGCGGCAGTTCGGAGAACGTCAGCGCGACGAAGTGGGAGTCGCCGACGGACATCTTGGTGCGGGCCATCGCCGCGCGGCCCTCGATGCCAAGGCGCAGGGAGCTGGTCAGCGTGAGCGTCGGCTGTCCGTCGGCCCTGGCGATCACCTGCGCGTAGTTGTTCGTCGGATAGGACCAGCTGGCGCCGACGCGGGCGTAGTCGAACACCGGCTCGCACACCATCGACATGTCGACGGTGCCGTAGATGCAGCGGACCGTGCGCAGCAGGCAGTGGGCCGCGTCGATATCGGTGGGCGAACGCTTGTGGGTCTTGGACCGCTCGTCGACGTTGTGCCAGGGACCCATGATCAACGCATCCCGGACGACCACCCACCCGGTCGGCGTCTGCCAGGTGGTCTCCAGGACCAGGGTTCCGGGGAGATACCGGCGGGCGGCCGGCACCTTCACACCGAACGGCCCGAACCGGAACGACCCGCCGGACCGGTCGAGCAGGGCGGTGAACACGCTGGGCGAATCGGGGCGGGGAAGGCAGAACCATTCGACCGCGCCGGATGGTGCGATCAGGCAGTTCGTCTCACAATCGGAGAGGAACGCGTAATCCGCGATGTTCGGGAAGTTGCTGGTGCCGAAGTGCTGCAGCATGACCGTGTCGGTGTTGACGCTGGCGGCCGCCGTCGAGCTGAAGGCCCCCTGGTCGACGCTGATCGCGTCGTAGTGCCCGTTGGGCGCCGCGGTCTGGACGGACGGGATGATGTCGTTCACCCGGATATTGTCGCGGCTGTCGGCCCGCGAATGATTACGTTCTCGCGTCAACATTGGGCGCCATGGGGGACGCGGCCCCCTTCGGTGGCGCCCGTTCGGCTGGAGGTCGGATGACGAGATACGTTGCCCTGCTCAAGGGGATCAACGTGGGCAAGGCGAAACGGGTGGCGATGGCCGACCTGCGGGCCGTGATGTCCGGCCTCGGCTTGGCCGACGTGGCCACCCACCTGCAGAGCGGCAATGCCGCGTTCACTGCCGAAGACCCGGGGGACGCAGTCGGCCGGGCGATCGAGAAAGCCCTGTTGGACGAGTTGAAGCTCGACGTCAGGGTGGTCGTCCGGACGCATGCCCAGCTGGTCGCAGCGGTCGGATCGGACCCCTACTCCGACATCGCCGACGATCCGGCCAAACACCTGCTCGGCTTCTTCTCAGCGATCCCGGACGCGGGCCGAGTGGCCGCCTTCGAGGATCTGGTGAAGGCCAAACATGTGGATCCGGCGGTCGGTGGGCTTCATCACATCGACCGCGATCACTGCTATCTGTGGTGCCCGCAGGGCGCTCTCAAGTCGCTCTTCGGCACGGTCGACTGGGACCGCAAGCTCGGGGTGACGGTGACCATGCGGAACTGGACCACCGCGCTCAAGCTGGTCGAGATGAGCGCCTGACCCGGTGCCGGCGGGCGGTTCCGGCCGAGCCGCGGGAGACGGCGCCGGGGATGCTCGGGTCGCAGGCCTCAGGCCGGGCTGGTCTGCGGGTCGGCCGAGCGTCGGGGCGGCCAGGGGACGACGGCCGACGTGGTGCGCTGGTACTCGGCGTACTCCGGGTACTTCCCGGCCGTGATGCCCTCGGTGAAGTTGGTCGAGCCGACGAACAGCAGGGTCAGCAGCACTGCTCCGCCGGCGGTCCACTGCACCACCGAGCCGGCGGCGATCGCGCCGAACGCGAAGACGACCCACCAGATGGCGATCTCGCAGAAGTAGTTGGGATGACGGCTGTACCGGAACAATCCGGCCCGGAGGAAGCCGACCCCGGACGGGCGTCCCGCGGCAGCGTCGGCCTTCTTGCGCTGCTGAAAATTCCACTGCTGTTGGTCGGCCACGGTCTCGCCGATCAGCAGCACCAGGAAGACCATCGCGGCCAGCACGTCCATGACGCCGAACCCACCCTGGTGGCGTTGCGCGGTGTCGGTCGGCAGGGCGATGGCCAGCAGCAGGGCGTTCTGGTAGGCCGAGATGAAGAAGAAGTTGAACAACGCGAACTGCCAACCGGACATCCGGCTGCGCAGCAACGGCCACCGGTAGTCCTCCCCGCCTTTGGCGTAGCCGCCTTTCCGCGCGAAGTTGAACGTCAGTCGAGCGCCCCAGAGGGTGACGAGCCCGGCCATCACGTCCAGCCGCGCGTCGGCCAGCCCGGCTCCGACGGCGAAGATCCACAGGTAGACGACCGGCACGACGGACCAGATCCGATCGACCCACGAGTGGTCACCCGTGATCAAGGACAGCGCCCAGGTGGCGAGGGTGAAGGCGAGGGCGACCCAGAGACTGGCGACGAAAGGACTCACCTCTTCAGGATTCCACCTTCGATCACGGACCTGTACGTCGGATGCCTCACCGGGACGAACGAGGGTCGGCGCCGGTCTCGGTCGCGATCTCGAACACCGGGTAGCCAGGGGCGATGGCGAGCAGTTCGGCATCGGTGGCGTCGGGCCCCACGCCGTCGAAGAAGACGCCGATCTCGAACTTCCAGCGCTTGAGGTAGGCCCGCAGGATGGCCGGCTTCTGCTCATCGGCGAGTTCGGTCGGGGTGAACGTCTGGATCCGTCGGCCGAGGCGCAGCTGGCCCTCCCCGGCGGCGCGCAGGTTCCGCACCCACTGGGTGGTTCCGCGGGGTGCGACCAGATAGCGGTGGTCCTGGAACGTGAGCAGGTTGACCGGGGTCTGGCGCATCTGTCCGCTGGAACGCCCGCGGACGTAGAGCTGACGGCTGCCCCACACGGTGATCCCCATCCGGGTCATCAGGGCCGTGACCGAGTTGAACGCGGCGGTCCAACGGCCCGGCTTCACGTATCGCACTGTCGACATGAGGTCCTCCTCCAACAGAGAGAGCGGTGCTCTCGTTATGGATCAGTGAACTCTCTGCTCGCGGCATTGTCAAGAGCAGTGATCTCGTCGTTGATCGGCGCTCTCCGTATGCGGCATGATGGGGGCATGAACGCCAGCGTGACGGCCCGGGAACTGGCCCGCGCCGCCTTGACCAGCTCGATCAAGGACGCCGCGCGCCGACAGCTGGGGGTCGAGGGGCCGGCCCGGCTGTCGGTGCGGGCGGTGGCCCGCGAGGTCGGCCTGGTCTCGTCGGCCGTCTACCGGTACTTCCCGACCCGGGACGACTTGTTGACGGCCCTGATCATCGATGCGTACGACTCACTCGGCGCGGCGGTCGAGGCGGCCGACGCCCCGATCCCGGTCGATCGCGTGTGGGATCGCTGGGGCGCGGTGAGCCACGCCGTCCGGGACTGGGCGCTGGGCAATCGTCACGAATACGAGTTGATCTTCGGCACACCGATACCGGATTACCGGGCGCCGCAGGACACCATCGTCCCCGCCGGGCGGGTGCCGACGGTGATCATGGGGGTGCTCCAGCACGCCTTCTCGATCGGGGCCCTGGTCGGGGCGGAGCCGGATGTGACCGCCGAGGGAGCGCCGGGGCTACCGGATCGGCTCCGGGATCAGTTGGGCACGGTCACCACCGCCCTGGCGGTTCAGCTCCCGCCCGGGGTCGCCCTGCGCGGCGTCGTCGCGTGGACCCAACTGTTCGGGATGGTGACATTCGAGCTGTTCGGGCAGTTGGTGGGCTCGATGGACCCGGCCGACGAGTTCTTCGCGGCGGCCGCCGAGTCGATGGGCCGGTACGTCGGCCTCCGTCCGCCCGACCATCTTGCCGGGGCGCTCACTTCGCCGCTGCCTTCTGCACCTTGAACACCTCGCCCTGCTGGCAGTAGCTCATCATGTTCTTCACGATCTGGCCGGTCACCGTCACGTCCGCTCCGACCTTGACGATCTTGGGATCCCCGCCGGTCAGATTCACCCGCAACCCCGTCTTCTCGTCGGTGAGGATCAGACAACTGGGTTCGACCCCGGCTTCCACCGTGCCGGTCAAGGTGAGCTTCGCTCCGTCGGCCGGCGTGGTCAGGGGGATCGGAACGACGGTCGACCTCGACGGAGTCGTTGCGGGGGCGGACGGTCCGGCCGGGGAGCTGCCGATCCCGGAACTCCCCGGCGGCCGGGTCTCGGTGCTCGGGGGCGACACCGTCGTCGCAGCGGAGGGGACCGACACCGACGCACCGGAACTCGGGGCGCCCGCACTGGAACTCACCGGCGACCCCGACGAACTGGCCCCGCACCCCGCGAGCAGCGTGATCGCCACCAACCCGGTGCCGACCCCCATGATCAGATCTCGCATTCTCGCCACGTGCATCTCCTCGCTTCTCGCCCCACCCTAGGACGGGCGGGGTCCGCGAGTCCGTTGCACAGGCTCCCGGGGCAGGCCCGGTTCGTGCTTCGGCCAGTTGGGATGTGCTCTCCCGTCGGACGCCGCGGCCATCATTCCCGTGGCTGTCGGCGCCACCAACGGCGGGAACAACTCCGGGTGCTCCTCGGTTGTGCCGGTTGAAGCCGGAAGGGGCCGCGTGGACGTCGACGTGCTGGTGATCGGGGCCGGACAGGCGGGGCTGTCAGCCGCGTTCCACCTGCAGCGGGCCGGTCTGTCCTACCTCGTGCTGGACGGCGAGGCCGCCCCCGGCGGTGCGTGGCAGCACCGGTGGCCGACCTTGACCATGGAGACGGTCAACGGCATCCGAGAACTCCCGGGCTCGGCAGTTCCGCCGGTCGACCCGATGACGGCGGCCCGAGTGGCCGTCCCGGCGTACTTCGCCCGCTACGAAACCGAGATGGGACTGAACATCCGCCGCCCGGTCAGGGTGCGGTCGGTCGAATCGGTCGGCGAGCACCTGGTCGCCACCAGCACCGACGGCCATCTCTACCGATCGCGGGCGCTGATCAATGCCACCGGGACCTGGTCCCGGCCGTTCTGGCCGTTCTATCCGGGCGCGGATACCTTCGCCGGCCGGCAACTGCACACCCATGACTACCGCGACCCGGGCGAGTTCGACGGTGCGCGGGTCGTGGTGATCGGCGGTGGCATCTCGGCCGTGCAACTGCTGCTGGAGCTCGCTCCGCACGCGGCCGATCATCGTTGGGTGACGCGCCGGACACCGGTCTTCCTCGAGCGGGACTTCAGCCCGGAAGCCGGCCGGGTCGCGGTTGCGATGGTGACCGATCGGGTGCGGCGGGGGCTGCCGCCGAGGTCGGTGGTCTCGGTGACGGGGCTGGGCCTGACGCCGGGGGTTCGCGCGGCCCTGGCCTCGGGGCTGCTGGATCGCCGGCCGATGTTCAGCCGTATCGACCCCGCCGGCGTGGTCTGGGCCGACGGCTCGCGCTTCGACGCCGACGTGTTGTTCTGGAACACGGGCTTCCGTGCGGCGCTCGACCATCTGGGACCGCTGCACCTGCGCGCCCCCGGCGGCGGGATCGTGATGGACGGGACGGCGGTGGCCACCGATCGACGGATCCACCTGGTCGGTTACGGCCCCTCGGCCTCCACCATCGGGGCCAACCGCGCGGGGCGTCTCGCGGTGCGCGAGTTGCAGCAGCTACTGGCTGACCCCACCCGGAAAGCACTTCAGGGCGCCACTCCCGAAGGAGTGGCGCCCTGAAGCAGGAAGATCTAGGACCTAGGTCCGAGGATCAACGCAGATCAGACGGCGGTGACGCCGGTGGCCTGCGGGCCCTTCGCACCCTGGGTGACCGTGTAGGTCACCTTCTGGTTCTCCTCGAGCGAGCGGTAGCCGCCCGACTGGATCTCCGAGTAGTGGACGAAGACATCCGGTCCGTCACCCTCGGGGGTGATGAAGCCGAAGCCCTTTTCAGCGTTGAACCACTTGACGGTTCCCTGTGCCATGTTGTTTCTCCTTGCATGTGACCGATCAGAGGGACGTGTTTCGTCTCTCCGGGTTCGTCGACGAGTGCGACATTTCGGACACAAGATCCGAGAAGTCCCAAGACGATCGACTGCCTTGGGACCGCTATGACACGAACTCAAGAACTGTAACCAAGACCCAGTATTCCATGACACGGACTGAACACCGAATCCGGACGCAAACTTACGCTCATTGCACCCATCCGGCGTAATGATCATCGCCACCGCCGGATGGGTGGACGGTCAGTGATCACCCCTGCTCAGGGCGGCCGCGCGGAGCGAGGCCGAACGCGCGTGCGCCCCGTCTGACCTGGGCCGAAGGGCCTACAGCTGGTCGAGGAGCTTGGCCTTCGCCGTTCGGTAGTCGGCGTCGCTCACCAGCCCGGCCGCATGGCGTTCGCGCAGTTCCAGGAGTTCGGCGACCGGGTCGCGCGGCGTCAGCCCGGGCGAGCGGAGCTGCTCACGGAGATCCAGGGCGAACTGCGCCGCCTGGGTGCCCAGGATCTTGCCCACCACCAGTTGCCCGGCCGCCGTCTCGAGCCGCACCTGGCCGGTCATGCTCTTCACGTCGTCCGTCACGTCGGTCACGCCGCCGAGCGGAACGACCTCTCCGAGGCCGGGTGCGGCGCCGTGCAGCCGGAAGATCACGTTCTCCGTGGTCAACACCAGGAAGCCCATGCGCCGGTCGCGCGTCCCCTCGACGATCCTGATCACCGATTCGGTCTCGGTGAGTAGGTCCTCCACGGGCTTGAGGTGCGCATCCGATCGTTCGTCCGACGCCATGTGCCCGGCCGCCCGTTGCAGGTCGCCGCGCAGGTGGAGACCGGCGAGCCGTTGTTGCGCGTCCGGCACGCGGAACAATTTCTTCAGGTCGAAGGACACCATCTGGCGTCGTCCTCCAGTCGTCGGGGCCATGGCGCGTTCGAGTCTGGCACGCGCCGGGCGCGGTCGGGACGGGGTGACCCCGATCCCGCGGTCCCGGAACCGGCCGACCGATCCGGCGGAAGGCCGGCCCTACGCGCTCTCCGCGGCCAGACGCCCGTCGCCGTCCTCGGCCCGATGGTGCAGGTGCAGAGGCCGGATCTCGACGACGTGCACCGACGAGAAGTGGGCCAGGGCGACGGCGCCGGAGACGGCCAGGACGAAGCCGACGGCGGCCGGGACGGCCCAGCCGTCACGGATGGAGTCACCCAGCAGCGTCAGGCCGATGACCGACGGCAGCACGGTGTTGGTGGTGAACATGACCGCCGACACCGTGGTGGCGGTGCCCTTCTGCAGGGCCAGGGCGAACACGACGGTCGCGGCCACACCGTTGAGGACGATCGCCCAGATCGAGGGCTCGGCCAACCAGGCCCAGAGGTGAGGCGGTACGTGCAGGGTCCGGGCCGACACCGCGACCGCGGTGAATCCCAGGCCCGCACCGAACGCCAGGAGCGCGGCGCACCAGCGGCTCTCCACCCGGCTTCCGTAGAAGCCGATGAGGCCGACCGGCGCGACGATACCGAGGATCACCCACCGCCAGCCGGGCGGCAGCGGGTGGGCCGGCCCTGGGTCGGCCGACAACCCGAGGGTGATCAGGCCGAGCGCGGCGATGCCGAGGCCGGTCCAGCCCATGCGTCCCAGTTTGGTACCGAGGAAGGCCGAGATGGTCGCGGTGACCCCGACGCTGAAGGCGAGTACCGACTGGACCAGGAACAGCGGCAGCCGGTGCAGGGCGGCGGCGCCGGCCACGAACCCGAGGATGTCGATCCCCACCCCGAGGAGGTAGAGCGGCTGCCGCCCGATCTTGCCCAGGTCGTCGGCGTCACCCCCGTACGCACCGGAGCGGCGGATGGCGACGGACTCCAGAACCGACCCGACACCGGACCCGAGCGCCGCCATCACGGCCAGCAGGTATCCGACGAACATCGGCCCAGTGTCGCAGAATCGATCCGGCCGGCCGTGACGTTCTGCGGCCCGGTCCGGCCGGGAGCGCGTTCGGCGACCGTCGGCGGGCGCGACACATATTCTGGACGAGACATGACTCTGGAATTGAACGAGGGCGGAACGACCACGAGCGCGGCCCCGACGGTCGGTGCGCTGATCGCCCGGCTGGACAACGTGATGACGGCCGACGCCGGTCGGCTGGGACGCCGGCTGGGCGGGTTGCGTCGCCGCTCCGGCCAGGGGCGACGGGGCGAGCGCAACGACGAGGGGTCGAGCCAGGCTCTGACCGACCTCGACCGGCAGATCAGGGCGGCCGAGCAGAAGCTGGCCCGCCGTGTCGCCGGCGTCCCGGACGTCACCTTCCCGCCCGAGCTGCCGGTGTCCGAGCGGGTCGACGACCTGGCCGCTGCCATCCGGGACCACCAGGTGGTGATCGTGGCGGGCGAGACCGGTTCGGGGAAGTCGACCCAGCTGCCGAAGATCTGCCTGTCCATCGGGCGGGGCGTGCGCGGGCTGATCGGGCACACCCAGCCCCGCCGGATCGCCGCGCGGGCCCTGGCCGAGCGGATCGCCGAGGAGACCGGGACCGAGCTCGGCGACGCCATCGGCTACACCATCCGGTTCGGCGACCACACCGGCCCGGACACCCTGGTCAAGCTGATGACCGACGGGATCCTGCTGGCCGAGATCACCCGGGACCGGCTGCTGAGCGCCTACGACACGATCATCATCGACGAGGCCCACGAACGCAGCCTGAACATCGACTTCCTGCTCGGGTACCTGGTCGAGTTGCTGCCCAAGCGGCCCGATCTCAAAGTGATCATCACCTCGGCCACCATCGACCCGGGCCGGTTCTCCCGGCACTTCGGTGACGCCCCGATCGTCGAGGTCTCCGGACGCACCTACCCGGTCGAGATCCGGTACCGGCCGTACGGCGCGGACGACCTTTCCGACGACGAGCTCGACAGCCAGGACACCGACCGGGTACCTCGTCAAGATGCTCCGAAGCCCAAGGGCGGCAAGGTGTCCCGCGACGACAGCAGCCGGGACCTGGCCCAGGCGATCGTGGACGCGGTCGACGAACTGGCCCGGGAGGGCGACGGCGACGTCCTGGTGTTCCTGTCCGGTGAACGGGAGATCACCGACACGGCCGAGGCCTTGCGCGGTCACCTGGCCTCGCGTCCGGGACACACCGAGGTGCTCCCGCTCTACGGGCGGCTGTCCGCGGCCGACCAGCACAAGGTCTTCTCCTCGCATGTCGGCCGCCGGATCGTGCTTTCCACCAACGTCGCCGAGACATCGCTGACGGTGCCCGGGATCCGGTACGTCGTCGATCCCGGTACGGCCCGGATCTCTCGCTACTCGACGCGGACCAAGGTGCAGCGACTGCCCATCGAGCCGATCTCGCAGGCCTCGGCCGGCCAGCGGGCGGGCCGCTGCGGCCGGGTGGCCGACGGCATCTGCATCCGGCTGTACTCCGAGGAGGATTTCGCCGGTCGCCCGGAGTACACCGACCCGGAGATCTCGCGGACGTCGTTGGCGTCGGTGATCCTGCAGATGGCCTCACTCGAGCTGGGGGACATCGCCTCGTTCCCGTTCCTGGAGCCGCCGGACACCCGACAGATCACCGACGGCATCACGGTTCTCACCGAACTGGGGGCACTGGACCGCTCCGGGGACGACGGCCGGGTGCGGCTGACGCCGACCGGCCGGGCGCTGGCCGCGCTGCCGCTGGACCCCCGGCTGGCCCGGATGATCGTCGAGGCCGACCGGCTCGGCTGTCTGGCCGACGTCCTGGTCATCACCTCCGCCCTGGCCATCCAGGACGTTCGGGAGTACCCGTTGGAGGACCGCGACCGGGCCACCGCCGCCCACTCCCGATTCGCCGACCCGAAGTCGGACTTCCTGTCGCTGGTCAACCTCTGGAACTATCTGGCCGACGAGGCGAAAGCCCGCTCCGGCAATGCCTTCCGCCGGATGTGCCGGTCCGAGTACCTGCACTACCTGCGCATCCGGGAGTGGCAGGACCTGCACGCCCAACTGCGTCAGGTGGCCCGCCAGCTGAAGATGGACACGGAGTCGCGGGCGATGGTCGCCGCCGCGCAGGTGACCGCGGACGCCGGGAAGCCGCCGCCCGCAGCCGCCACCCGTTCCGCCTCCGGACGCAGTTCGGCCGCCGGTGGCAAGCGTCGGGGCCGTCGCCCCGTCGAACGGGACAACCGTGTGGTCGAGGCCCAGCCGGTCGGCGTCGCCGCCGCGGTGATCACGACCCAGGGAAAGGGCTCTCACGTGAGTTTCGTCGACACCGAGCGCGTGCACACGGCCCTGCTGTCCGGGCTGCTGTCGCACATCGGGTTGCGGTTGGAGCCGGGCCGGGAGTATCAGGGAACCCGCGGGTCGAAGTTCGTCATCTGGCCCGGGTCGGCGCTGGCCAAGTCCGGCCCGCGGCTGGTGGTGGCAGCCGAACTGGTCGAGACCTCCCGCCTGTGGGGGCGGATCGTGGCCGCGGTCGACCCGACCTGGGTGGAGAAGGTCGGCGGGGACCTGTTGCGCCGCAGCTACTCCGAGCCGCGCTGGGACGCCCGGCGCGGTCAGGTGACGGCAACCGAGAAGGTCACGCTGCTCGGGGTCACCCTGATCGGGGCGCGGTCGATCCAGTTCGACCGGATCGACCCGGTGACCAGTCGCGAGATGTTCATCCGGCACGCCCTGGTCGAGGCCGACTGGCAGACGCGGCACGCGTTCTTCGCCGCCAATCTCGCCGCGCTGCGGGAGGTCGCCGAACACGAGGACCGGGCTCGGCGTCGCGACATCGTCATCGACGACGAGTCGTTGTTCGCCCTGTACGACGAACGGATCCCGGCCGACGTCACCTCCTCGCGGCATTTCGACAGCTGGTGGCGCAAGGCTTCTCGCGAGCACCCGGATCTGCTGACCTTCACCCCGGACATGCTGCGCAACGCCGGGTCGAGGGACGTCGACCTGACCGCGTACCCGGACACGTTCACCGCCGGGAACGTGGACCTCGGTCTGGACTACGTCTTCGAACCCGGCCGGACGGACGACGGAGTGACGGTCACCATTCCGCTGGCCGTGCTGGCCCGGATCGACCCGGCCGCGTTCGACGCGCAGATTCCCGGCCTGCGCAAGGACTATGCGGTGGCCCTGATCCGCTCGTTGCCGAAAACGTTGCGCCGCAACTTCGTTCCCGCGCCGGACTTCGCCGCCGCCGCTCTGTCGCAGATCCCCGACGACGGCCCGTCCGGTCTGGCGCCGGCCCTGGCCGCGACCCTGACCGCGATGACGGGCGTCGTCGTCCGGGCCGACGACTTCGAACCGGAGAAGATCCCGGACCACCTGCGGTTGGGATTCCGGGTGGTCGACGACTCCGGGCGAGCCGTTGGCGAGGGCAAGAACCTGTCGCAGCTGCAGGAGTCCCTGCGCGCCGACGGCCGGAAGGCGGTGGCCAAGGCCTCCGGCACGGTCGAGCGGACCGGCCTGACCGGGTTCCCGCCGGACGGGATCCCCCGCACCACCACGACCTGGGTGTCCGGACACGAGGTGCAGGGATTCCCGGCGCTGGTCGACGAGGGCCAGAAGGTGGGCGTGACCGTGTTCGCCTCCGAGGCCGACCAGCAGCGGGCGATGCGGGC
Source organism: Nakamurella panacisegetis (assembly GCF_900104535.1). Taxonomy (NCBI): domain Bacteria; kingdom Bacillati; phylum Actinomycetota; class Actinomycetes; order Nakamurellales; family Nakamurellaceae; genus Nakamurella; species Nakamurella panacisegetis. The sequence goes on from NZ_LT629710.1 coordinate 2,297,653, forward strand.
CGGTATCCGCCGGCTGCTGGTGCTGGGTGCGAAGAACCCGCTCACCCACGTCCGGAACGCACTGTCGCGGCCGCAGATGCTCACCCTGACCGTCACCCCGCACGGGAGCGTCGCCGCGCTGCTCTCCGACGCCACCGAGGCGGCCGTGGACGCCCTGCTCGACTGGGCCGGCGGACCGGCCTGGACCGCGGCCGAGTACGCCGCCCTGGTGAAGAAACTGACGCCGCAACTGGATCGGGCGGTGCTGGACATCGTGGTGGCCGCCGAGGCGGCGCTGAAGGAGGCCCACGAGGCGGAACGGCTGATCGACGGCATCGCCGGAACCGCGCTCGCGCCCCAGGTCGCCGACCTGCGACGGCAGCTGAAGCGACTGGTGCACCCTGGGTTCCTCACCCGCACCACCGCCGCCCACCTGCCGGATCTGACCCGCTACCTGCAGGCGCTCAGCGTCAGGGCCGATCGGCTGCGGGAGAATCCGGACCGGGACCGGCAACGGATGGCCGAGATCAATGCGCTCGAGGCCGAGATCGACGACGCGGTGGCCGCCTTGCGGCCGGAGCGGGCGCACGACCCTGATGTGGCCGACGTCCGCCGCCTGCTCGACGAGTACCGCGTGGCCAGTTTCGCGCAGCCGATGCGCACCGCCGTGCCGGTCTCGGAGAAGCGTCTGCGCAACGCGATCGCCACGCTGCGGCGGTGAACGCCCGCCGCCCGGCCGTCGGCAACGGTCGAGGGCCGGGCGGTGTCAGGGAATGGAAGAGCTACTGCTCGCTCGGCTTGTTCCGCCCGAGCGAGTCGACGAAACCGGACAACTTCTCCTCGACCGGATCGACCTTGTCGTGCCCGATCCGTTCCCCGACGAAGTCACCGATCTTGTCGATACCCTGCTTGATCTGATCCTCGTGCCCGGAAACCAGGCCCTCGGCCTTGTCCTTCAGTTCGCCGAAATCCACCATGGCCGCACCTTCTCCTCGCGTCAGGACCGGGCGTGATCACGTTCAGCAGCACGCCCGATCGGAGTCCTGACTACCGTAGACGGTCGGACAGACCCGGGAAATGCAGCACGAAGCCGTCGGCGTCGACCGTCAGCTCCCGTTCGCCCATCGGGCCGGTGTAGAGGATCACGGCGCCGTTGGAGTCGGCCGAGACGGTGCGGTACATGTGTTGGACCGCGGTCACCTCGGGGTCGGCGCCGCCGACCGACGCCACGGTCAGGTTGGCCTGCCCGATGTTGCGGTGCAGGCCGAGGCGCCGGATGGCCAGCGAGTTGGTGAACGCGGAGGCCACCAGATCGATGTCGAGCGCCGGTTCCACCTGGGTGAGGGTGCGGGGGCCGCTGCCGGAGTCGGCCACCCATTGCCCGCCCGGCACCCGGGAGAGGGTCAGCGTGCGTTCGCCGGTGCCGGAATCGCTCTGCACGGTCAGCCGTCGGCTGCGGCCCTCGGGATCGACCAGCAGCGTGTAGGCGACACCGAAGGCCTCCATGGCGGCCGACACGATGTGGCCGCTGGCCCGCAGTCCCCGGTCGGTGAGCACCACCCGCACGGTTTCCAGTCGGTGTTGGTCGTCCGAGGTCCAGGTCAGCATGCGCGTGGATGTCGTTGTGGTGGTCACAGAAAATACGTTAAACCCGTTGGCCCCACCCGCAAGGCCACGGCGGGCGCAACGGGTGAGATGTTCACCCAGATCCAGGAGTTTGACGAGCCCGACATCACCCGGAAACCGGAGTGTCTGCGTCACCGGCCCGGCGACCCCGGCAAGTCATTTGACGGGCCAGCGCGCCGTGGGCGAGGGTCAACGACGTGGGACATCTCGAGGTCGCCGGTATCAGCTACTCCCTGGCCGACGGCCGGCCGTTGCTGGCCGACGTCAGGTTCCGTCTCGGGCAGGGCAACGTCACGGCCGTCATCGGGCCCAACGGGACCGGCAAGACCACCTTGCTGCGGATCATCACCGGGGAGCTCGAGGCCGAGGACGGAGCGATCACCCGCTCCGGCGGCCTCGGCGTCATGCCGCAGTTCATCGGTTCCGTCCGGGACGATTCCACCGTCCGCGACCTGCTGCTGACGGTGTCGCCGGCTCCCGTTCGCGAGGTAGCGGCCCGGATCGACGCGGCCGAACTGGAGATGATGAGCGACGAGGGCGACGCCGTCGCCATGCGGTACGCCCAGGCGTTGGCCGACTGGGCCGACGTGCACGGCTACGACCAGGAGAACGCCTTCGACTTCGCCTGCGTGGCCGCCCTCGGCGTTCCGTACGACCGGGCCAAGTACCGGGCCGTCACCAGCCTTTCCGGTGGCGAGCAGAAGCGACTGGTGCTGGAGCTGCTGCTGGCCGGTCCGGACGAGGTGCTGCTGCTGGACGAACCGGACAACTACCTGGACGTCCCGGGCAAGATCTGGCTGGAGGGCAAGCTCGCCGAGACGCCCAAGGCCGTGCTGCTGATCAGCCACGACCGTGAGCTGCTGGCCCGCGCGGCCGACCGGATCGTCACGCTGGAACCCGGGGTGGCCGGGGCCGTGTCGTGGGTGCACGGCGGCTCGTTCGCCACCTACCACCAGGCTCGCCTCGACCGGAACTCCCGCCTCGAGGAGTTGCGTCGGCGGTGGGATGAGGAACACGCCAAGCTCAAGGCCCTGGTGCAGATGTACAAAACCAAGGCGGCCTACATGGACAGCCTGGCGTCCCGGTACCAGGCGGCGAAGACCCGCCTGTTCAAGTTCGAGGAGGCCGGGCCGCCGGAGGAACTGCCGCTGTCGCAGGACGTCACCATACGGCTCAAGGGCGGACGCACCGCCAAGCGGGCCGTGGTGTGCACCGAACTGGAGCTCACCGGCCTGATGCAGCCCTTCGACCTGGAGATCTTCTACGGCGAACGGCTGGCCGTGCTCGGCGCCAACGGCTCCGGAAAGTCGCACTTCCTGCGGCTGCTGGCCGCGGGCGGCAGCGACCCGGACATCGAGCACCAGCCGGTGAGCGACACCCCGGTCGATCCGGTCCGGCACACCGGCACCGTGGTCCTCGGTTCGCGGGTCCGGCCCGGTTACTTCCGGCAGACCCACTCCCACCCGGAGTTGTCCGGGCGCACGCTGCTGGAGATCCTGCATCGCGGTGACGACCATCGGGCCGGGATGGGACGTGAGCAGGCGGCCCGCGCCCTCGACCGCTACGGACTGGCCCGTTCCGGTGAGCAGACCTTCGACACCTTGTCGGGCGGTCAGCAGGCGCGGCTGCAGATCCTGCTGCTGGAGCTCTCCGGGGCCACGTTGCTGTTGCTCGACGAGCCGACCGACAACCTCGACCTGCACTCGGCCGAGTCCCTGGAACAGGCCCTGGACGCCTTCGAGGGCACGGTGGTGGCCGTTACCCACGATCGGACCTTCGCCCGCACCTTCGACGCGTTCCTGGTGTTCGACGCCAGTGGCTCGGTGGCCCGATACGACGATCCGGTCTGGGATGTCTCCCGAGTGCAGCGGACGCGGTGACGGGACCGCCGGCCGTGTCACCATGTTGAGGTGAGTACAGCGCCGGGCCGGAAGTCGTCGGGGGTCGTCCGGACCCCTGGAACCCGGACCCGGCCGGATTCCGCCCGGCCCGTGCGGTTCGCCGGACTGGTGACCTCGGGCGGACTGTTCGCCCTGCTGGTGGTGGCGGCCGGCCTGGTCGCAACGATCGTCGGCTCCGACGTCACGAAAGCATCGTCGGTGGCCGGGATCGTCGCCCCGCCGTGGATCGTCACCATCGGCATCCCGGTGTTCCGCACGCTGCTCGACCTGAGCGCCGTGGCCGTGACCGGGCTCGGTCTGCTGTCCAAGATGGTCGGCTTCGACCGGCCCGAGCGCACCGAGGCGGTGGTCGGCCGGTCGCGTAGCTACGCCGTCTGGGCATCGGCCCTGTGGGCGATCTCGGCCCTGGTCTCGGTCGTCCTGCTGTCGGTCGAACTCGACCCGACGCGGACCGTGACCCCCGCCTCGATCTGGAGTTACGTCAGCAACATCGCGGCCGGTAAAGGCCTGTTGATGTCGGCCGGGTGCGCCCTGCTGTCGTTGTGGCTGGCCCGCGTCGCGGTCCGGCACGGGGAGAAGGTGCCGGCCGAACTGCGCGTCGGGATCGCATTGTTCGGCCTCCTGCCGCTGCCGCTCACCGGGCACGCGGCCAACTGGTACTACCACGATCTGTCGATGGTCTCGATGGAACTGCACGTCGTCGCGGCGACGGCCTGGGCCGGCGGATTGGCCGCCCTGGTGATCTTCCTGGCCCGGGAGCCGGCCCTTCTGGCCGAGGCCCTGCCGCGGTTCTCCAAGCTGGCCACCTGGTGCGTCTTCGTCGTCGGGGTGACCGGCGTGTTCAACGGCCTGCTGGAGCTGGCCCTGTCGCCGATCACGCAGCTGCCGGGTTCGATCGTGACCACCCGCTACGGCGTGATCCTGCTGGCCAAGGCCGTCTGCATGGTGATCATCGCGATCATCGCGGTCCGCGTCCGGACCCGGATCCTGCCCCTGGTGGTGCAGAAGAAGGCGACCTCCGTCGCACTGTGGTGCGGCTGGGAGATCGTCACCCTGGCCGTGGCGTTCGGGGTCGCGGTGGTGCTGACCCGGGCGTCGGTCACGCCGTTCTGAGCTACCGGTCCCTTGCCGGTGAGGCCGGCGACCGCCTCAGGTGGGGCCGCCGCCTCAGGTGGGTGACCGGCCGGAAATCGGGGGGACAGCGCCGGCCGCGGTCCGGCGGTCAGGTCCGGGCGCCGGTCCCCCGCTTCGCGGGTGCGGTCGGCTGAACCGGCGGGGCCGGCTCGGCCTTGTCCGTCTGGCCCGGCCAACCGTCCAACCGGCCGTGCTCGTCGCGCCGGGGCTCGGGCCCGAACTCGACACTGAGGGCCGGGGGCCGCGGGCGGCCCAGGCCGGCACCGCGGTCGGCCAGGTAGGTGACTCCGGACCAGGTGAGCACGGCCAGCGGAAGGGCGATCCAGATCGACCACCACGCCACCGGCGGGGTCAGCAGATGCGACCCGGAGGTGAACGCGGCCCGGATCTGGGCGATGTTCATCCGGGCCAGATCGGTCGGGGTACCGGTGATGACGGCGCTGAGCCAGTACAGGCCGTATCCGATCGCGGTGATCAGCAGCCCGCCGGCCACCGCGCGCAGGTACGGACGGAGACGGAGCAGGAACAACAGGTCGACGGCGAGCCCGATGGGCAGCAGATAGAGCGGGAGGTAGCTGGGCGGGAAGGTGCCGAGAACCAGCAGCGGCCACAGCACGCACCGGTAGACGACGTAGCCGGCGACGACCAGGGTGGCCGTCCAGCGGAAACCGACCATCATCCGCGCCAGCGGCAGCAGGGCGACACACACGGCGAGCACCCAGACCGGGTACACCCACGGCTGGATGGGCATGGCGAAATGGTTCAGGGCGACGTCGTCCACCGGCCGGCCGAGCTGTTTGGCCGCGAAGGCCAGCAGCGACGGCTCGGCGTAGGGGCTGCCGCGCAGCCAGGAGGCCACCTCGAGTACGCCGTATTCCTGCTGGCCGGTGGGGAAGTAGAGATCCTCGAACATGAAGGCGAACAGGGCGATCAGACCGACGGTCCACTGGCGGGCGAACCGCCCGTCCCGCGGGTAGGTGCGGAACCAGTTCCGGATGACGCCGACCACCATGATCGCGGTGCCGGTGTAGAGCAGCAGGTGGGACGGCGACCAGGCCGTCAGGTCCAGACCGTTGATCCGGTGGTTGACGACGTCGATCGGGCCGGCCACGACGAAGATGCCGGTGCCCCACTGCATGATCCGCAGCGAGGTCCGCTCCACCCCGTACCCGGTGAAGGTGTGGGCCAGGACGAGGCCGATGGCGATGCCGGTGCCGACGGTGTTGAGCAGGTGCGGCGGCGCGAAGTCGTCACGCAGCCACTTGAAGTGCCACGAGACGTCCCAGGAGGATCCGAGCAGCTTGAACGCGAGCGCGGCGATCCACATCCGCTGCATGAAGACGGCCAGCGACCTCGGGGTCGACCGCCCCGGCTCGCCGCGCGTCCAGTACGTCCGCATGAATCCCGCAAGCCGCTGCATGGCACTGCCCTTCGCTGTTGGCCGGCCGGCACCGGCCCTCGCTCCTGACTGCAGCGTAGAGGCTCGTCAGGCCTCGCTGGGGTACCAGACGCGGACCCGGAGATCGTCGTCGGCACCGATCAGGCCGGCGACGTGACCGCCGGCCGACCCGACCGAGATCAGCTGGTCGAGCAGATCCGGACCGGACAGGGTCAGCTCGATCAGCGAGTCGGCGCGATGTTCGAACGCCACCCGCGCCTCGTGCCCACCACTGGTCAGCTTCTGCAGCGATCCGGTCGAGGCCAGGGAGCCGCGGGCCACGCCAAGGAGGCCGAGGGTCTCGTCCATGACGCCGAGCAGTGCCTTTCCGTTCGCCTCGCACATCGCCCGGATCAACTCGGGCCGGGTCGCGGCCACCCGGGTGGCATCGGCGAATGACGACGCCGCGAGCGATCCGGCCAGCGATCCGCCGGCCTGGGCGACCTGGGCCAGGGCCAGGGCGAGCAGATGAGGGACGTGCGAGATCCGAGCCACCGCGTCGTCGTGAGCGGGCGCCTCGGTCGGCACCACCCGCGATCCGAGCCGCAGGGCCAGGCCGGCCACGTCCCCCCAGACCGTCAGGTCGGAGTCGTCGTCGAGGCACGTGACCCAGGCCGCGCCGTCGAACAGGCCGGCCGACCCGGCGGACCATCCGCTGAACTGGGTGCCGGCCATCGGGTGCGAACCGACGTATCGCACCTCCGGGGCCAGCTCCGCGACCTGGTCGGCGACCGGGGCCTTGACGCTCGCGACATCGGTGAGCTTGACGGTGGGCGCTCGCTCGGCGATCCGGGGCAGCAACGTGTCGAACGCGGTGAGCGGCGCCGCGAGGACGAGCAGGCCGTCCTGTTCCGCGGCGGCATCGAGGATGTCCTCCAGCGAGCTGTGCACGGTGAACCCGTCGGCCGCCGCGGCGTCCCGGGTCGCCGCGGTCGGCGACCAGCCGGACACCTCGGTGAACGCCGTGGCCCCCCGGATCAAGGAACCGCCGATCAGGCCGAGCCCGAGGACGAACAACGGTGGTGTGGGATCGCCGACTTCCGAAAACGTCATGGTGATCATCATGGTCGGTCCGGCGCCCGCGCAGTAGTGCGGCCGCCGAAGTCGGGCCCGGCACCCAGGCTCCGTGGCGGTCGACGTCGTGAACTGGTTCGATGTCAAGGGCGTGGCCCCGCGGGAAGAACCTGCGTAACGTCTGCCGCGTGACTATCGACGGGTTCGCTGCGGCAGTTGTCCTGCAGGACGGCGCATGGAAGTGCTCGCTGCTCGACGAGGAGTTGCTGGAGGATCTGGACGGCGTGATCACCGCGCTCCGGCGAGTGGCGGCCACCGGGCCGGTGTTCGGCATGATCGCCGTCGACGATGAGTTCTTCGTCATCGTGCGGCCCATCCCGGGCGGCGCTTCCCTTCTGTTGTCCGACGCGACGGCCGCCCTGGACTACGACATCGCGGCCGATGTCCTTGACCAGTTGCACATCGAGGCCCCCGAGGAGGACGAGGTCGACGACGAGCCGTGGCCGGAGGGCGACCTCGCGCTGCTGGCCGATCTCGGTATGCACGAGCAGGAGATGCAACTGATCGTCGACGAGTCCGATCTGTATCCCGACGAGCAGCTGTCGCTGATCGCCCAGCGGTGCGGTTTCGGCGATCAGTTCGCCGCGCTGTTGGAAAAGGTCTGACGTTCGTGCCCGGCTTTGCCGACATCCGGCGGGCCGACGAGGCGTTGATCCGCACGGCGCTGGCCGCGGCGGCCCTTGCTCCGGCCACCGGCGACGTCCCGATCGGGGCCGTCATCCTGGATGCGTCCGGTGCTCCGGTGGCCACCGCCGGGAATGCCAGGGAGGCCACCGGCGACCCGACGGCCCACGCCGAGATCCTGGTGCTGCGGGCCGCCGCGGCCGCGCTGGGCCACTGGAATCTGACCGGATACACGCTCGCCGTCACCGCGGAGCCGTGCACGATGTGCGCCGGCGCGATCGTCCTGGCCCGGATCCAGACCGTCGTGTTCGGCTGCTGGGAGCCCAAGACCGGGGCCGCCGGTTCGCTCTGGGACGTGATGCGCGACCGCCGGCTGACCCACCGGGTGGAGGTCCGCGGCGGGGTGCTGGCCGACGAGTGCGCCGCCGCGCTGGTCGATTTCTTCGCCCCCCGCCGCTGATCCGCGGCAGCCGTCGGCGTGGTCGGAGGGGTCCTGAACCTCACCTATACTTTCTTGCGGTGGCGTGTCCGAGCGGCCTAAGGAGCACGCCTCGAAAGCGTGTGAGGTGAGAGCCTCCGAGGGTTCAAATCCCTCCGCCACCGCCACGTTGAAGCCCCGCCGATCATTCGATCGGCGGGGCTCTTCCGTCTCTGGAGCGTTGACCCGTTTCACAGGCGGTGCACCGCAACCGCCCACATGCGGAAGGGACGGTGGGTATATGGGAAAGTTGATTCCGGCCGGACGGCCCTCGTTGCGTCATCGTGTGCTGGCCTTCCTCGAAGCCCTGAGTCCCTTCGGCGACGAGCTACCGGTCGGCTCGGCCCGAGGCGACTGGCGATGGCTGTTCGCCGACGACGCCGGGGTGGCCGTCGTCGGGCCACCGGTCCGGTTCACCTCGGCCGACGCGGCCGAGAAGTGGATCCAGCACAACGCGGCCCGCTTGCGGCGGGCCGGGATCTCGGGGATGACGCTGCTCGACGGTGAGCACGTGGTGTACGGCCCGACATCGCTGCTTCGCGGACGGGCCAGAGACGACTGACCTCGGGTCATGGCTACCGCTCAGGTCCGCCACCCCATCGCCACAGACCCGAGCCGCAGAGTTGTTCTCACGGCCCCAGTGACACCGAGTCCCCCATCCTCACCGCCGCCGGGAGCCGTCCAATTTCCTCGGTCCGTCGAGTGCAACGCGGATCCAGGAGCAGTCGAATCGACAAGGATGTCGGAGCTGGGCTCGACCCGGCTCCGACATCGATTTCCTCCCACTCCCTCCCGTGAACGGGTGAATGCACCCGCGGCGGGCATGAATGTGCCGCCTCCGCTGTTGCTGACTGACGTGCCGCCGATCACCGGAGATCGGCCCCTTCGAGCAGCAACTGGAGATGTGACATGACCACCACCGAGAACCGGCCGGCAGCGGCCTCAGGGACATTCACCATCGGCGGCGACCTGACCGTCAATCGCCTCGGGTACGGAACCATGCAGCTGACCGGAAGTGGGGTCTGGGGCGAGCCCGCCGATCATGACGAGGCGATCCGGGTCGTCCGCCGGGCCGTCGAGCTCGGCGTCAACCTGATCGACACGGCCGACGCGTACGGTCCCTTCGTCACCGACGCCCTGATCCGCGAAGCGCTGCATCCGTACCCCGACGATCTCGTCATCGCGACCAAGGCCGGATTCACCCGGCAGGGGCCGAACCAGTGGATCCCGGTCGGCCGGCCCGAGTATCTGCGCCAGCAGATCGAGTTGAGCCTGCGCAACCTCGGCGTCGACCGCATCGACCTGCTCCAGCTGCACCGCATCGACCCGAAGGTCCCGCTGGCCGAGCAGATCGGCGAGCTCGCCGCCCTCCGGTCGGAGGGCAAGATCCGGCACATCGGCCTGTCCGAGGTGTCGGTGGCCGAGATCGAAGCCGCCACCCAGATCGCCCCGATCGTCAGCGTGCAGAACCTCTACAACCTGGCGAACCGCTCGGCCGAGGCCGTGCTGGACCACTGCGAGGCCAACGGACTCGCCTTCATCCCCTGGTTCCCGCTGGCCACCGGGCAGCTGGCCAAGGCGGGCGGCCCACTGGATGCGCTCGCTCGCGAGCACAACGCCTCGCCCTCGCAGCTGGCCCTGGCCTGGCTGCTGCGCCGCTCGCCGGTCGTGCTGCCGATTCCCGGCACCTCGTCGGTCGCGCACCTGCAGGACAACCTGGCGGCGGCGTTGATCGAGCTCACCGACGAGGAGTTCGACACCCTGACCAAGGCCGTCTGATCGCCTCGGCGGGCACCCGGGCTCGTCCCGGGTGCCCGGAGCGGGTGCGAATCCTTGGTTGGATGTACTGGTGACCACCAGCACCTCCACCTCCTTCACGGTGACCAGCCGCCTCCCCGACGCGCAGGGCCGCACCGGCACGCTGTCCACCCCGCACGGTGACATCCGGACGCCGGCCTTCATCGCCGTCGGCACCAAGGCGACGGTGAAAGCGGTTCTGCCGGAATCGATGTCGGATCTCGGCGCGCAGGCGGTGCTGGCCAACGCCTACCACCTGTACCTACAGCCGGGGGCGGACATCGTCGAGGCCGGCGGCGGCCTGGGCCGGTTCATGAACTGGTCAGGGCCCACCTTCACCGACAGCGGCGGGTTCCAGGTGCTCTCCCTCGGCGCCGGGTTCAAGAAGGTGCTGGCCATGGACACCAGGGGCCTCGGCACCGACGACGTGATCGCCGCCGGCAAGACCAGGCTGGCCACCGTCGACGACGACGGGGTCACCTTCAAGTCGCATCTGGACGGGTCGAAACACCGCTTCACGCCGGAGATCTCGATGCAGATCCAGCATCGGCTGGGGGCGGACATCATCTTCGCCTTCGACGAGTGCACCACGCTGATGAACACCCGCGAGTACCAGGAATCCTCGGTCCGCCGGACGCAGGAGTGGGCCGTGCGGTGCGTGGACGAGCATCGGCGGCTCACCGCCGAACGTGCCGGAATGCCTTACCAGGCCTTGTTCGGGGTGATCCAGGGTGCGCAGTACGAGGACCTGCGGCGGCGGGCGGTACGGGACCTGCTGCCACTCGGGTTCGACGGTTTCGGCATCGGCGGGGCCCTGGAGAAGGAGAACCTCGGCACCATCGTGCGGTGGTGCTGCGAGGAGATGCCGGAGACGATGCCCCGTCACCTGCTGGGGATCAGCGAGCCGGACGACATCTTCACCGCGATCGAGAACGGAACCGACACCTTCGACTGCGTCTCGCCGTCGCGGGTCGCCCGCAACGGTGCGATCTACTCGCCCGACGGCCGGTACAACCTGGTGGCGGCCCGCTTCCGCCGTGATTTCACCCCGCTGGCGCAGGACTGCGACTGTTACACCTGCGCCAACTACACGCGGGCCTACCTGCATCACCTCTTCAAGGGCAACGAGATGGTCTCCTGCACCCTGGCCACCATCCACAACGAGCGCTTCATCGTGAAACTGGTGGACGACATCCGCCGCAGCATCGACGCGGGCAGTTTCGCAGAGTTCAAGTCCGAATTCCTGGGCCGGTACTACGACGGAACGCGACGACCGTAGACGCTCCGGCGCGGTGATCCGCCCGGCGGCTCATCGAGACGACGGTCGCACCCCGCCCGGGTCGAACACCCACGGATGGCGGGGGAGCGCGGTCGGGTCGAACCGAGCGGCGAGTTCCGTCATCGTGACGTCCTCGCCGGGTTCGGCCAGGTCCAGGGACCGGGCGATCACTCCGAGCACGTCCCCCGGAGAACGGCCCAGCGCTCGCAGATCGGTCAGGGTGACGGCTCCGTCGCGCTTGGCCAGCCGGGCCCCGTGGATGTTCAGCGCCAGCGGCACGTGCGCGTAGGTCGGCTGGGGCAAGCCCAGGAGGTGGCCCAGGAAGGCCTGACGCGGAGCCGAGGTGAGCAGGTCGTCGCCGCGCACCACCTGATCGACGCCGGCTGCCGCGTCGTCAACCACGACGGCCAGGTTGTAGGCGACGACGCCGTCCGTCCGGCGCAGTACCAGGTCGTCCACCGGACCGGTCAGGTCACCGAGCAGGTCGTCGTGGACGGTCCACTCGGCCGCCTCGGCCCGCAGTCGCAGGGCCGATCGTCGCCCCGCTTGTCGCCGTTCGCCGCGTTCGGGCGCCGTCAGGTTCCGGCAGGTGCCGGGGTAGGCCCCCTCGGGACCGTGCGGGGCGGCGGCGGCCTCCTGGATCTCCCGGCGCGTGCAGAAGCACTCGTAGGTCAGGCCGTCCTGCTCGAGCCGGGTGATCGCCGCCGTGTAGACCTCGTGTCGATCCGACTGGCGGACGACCGGGCCGTCCCAGTCCAGGCCGAGCGCGGTCAGATCGTTCAGCTGGCGTTCCTGCGCCCCGGGCGCGACCCGGTCCAGGTTCTCGACGCGCAGCCGGAAGGAGCGACCGGTGGTCCGGGCGAACAGCCAGGCCAACACGGCGGTGCGGAGGTTCCCGACGTGCAGATCCCCCGACGGGCTGGGGGCGAACCGGCCGGCACCGGGGACGGGATCCACCGGGCCAGGTTATCGGGCGCGTCGAACCGGCGGAGAACCTCGATCAGGGCCGCTCGCGCCTGTCGTCGGCTCATCGGGCGTCGGTGGCAGCGCCTACCCTGCAAGAGCCGGTCGAGTTCCGGCGCACGCGACCGAACGACGAGCGGGGTAGGGCATGAGCACGGAGAGTCTGACGACCACCGGTCTGCGCGAGCGGGCGGAGGAGCACCTGCGAGCGCTGGTCGGATCCGACGCGGCGACGTTGCGAGACGACCAGTGGACCGCGATCGAGGCGCTGGTGGCGGGCCGGCGCCGGGCTCTGGTGGTCCAGCGCACCGGGTGGGGCAAGTCGGCGGTCTACTTCGTGGCCACGGCCCTGCTGCGCGAGCAGGGGGCCGGGCCGACGGTGATCATCTCGCCGCTGCTGTCGCTGATGCGCAACCAGATCGCCGCGGCCGGGCGGGCCGGGATCAGCGCGGTGACGATCAACTCGGCCAACTCCGAGCAGTGGGCCGGAGTGCACCAGCAGGTGCGGTCGGGTGAGGTGGACGTGCTGCTGGTCTCGCCCGAGCGGTTGAACAATCCCGGCTTCCGGGACGAGGTGCTGCCCCAGCTCGCGGCCACGGCCGGACTGGTCGTCATCGACGAGGCCCACTGCATCTCCGACTGGGGCCACGACTTCCGGCCCGACTACCGCCGCATCCGTACGCTGCTGACCGATCTGCCGTCCGGGATCCCGGTGCTGGCCACCACGGCCACCGCGAACGCCCGGGTCACCACCGACGTGGCCGAGCAGTTGCAGATCGCCGACGCCGCGCCGGTTCTCGTGTTGCGGGGGACGCTGGACCGGGAGTCGCTGCATCTCGGTGTGGTCAAGCTGCCCGACCAGCCGTCGCGGTTGGCCTGGCTGGCCCAGCACCTGCCCGAGCTGCCCGGCTCCGGGATCATCTACTGCCTGACCGTGGCGGCCACCGAGCAGGTGGCCGATTTCCTGCGCGGCAACGGTTTCGAGGTGGCCGCGTACTCCGGTCAGACCGAACAGGCCGACCGATTGCAGGCCGAGGACGACCTGATCAACAACCGGGTCAAGGCGCTGATCGCCACCTCAGCCCTTGGTATGGGTTTCGACAAGCCGGACCTCGGCTTCGTCGTTCACCTGGGGGCCCCGAACTCGCCGATCGCCTACTACCAGCAGGTGGGCCGGGCCGGCCGTGGCGTGGAGAACGCCACCGTGGTGCTGCTGCCCGGCCAGGAGGACCAGGACATCTGGAACTACTTCGGCTCGCTCGGGTTCCCGGCCGAATTCGATGTGCTGCAGACGTTGTCGGAGCTGGAGGCGGCCGGACGGCCGCTGTCCCTGCCGGCGCTCGAACCGCGGGTCCAGCTGCGGCGTTCGCGGCTGGAGATGATGCTCAAGGTGCTCGACGTCGATGGTGCCGTGCAACGGGTGTCGGGCGGCTGGACGGCGACCGGGAAACCGTGGACGTACGACACCGGCCGCTACGAGCGGGTGGCCCAGGCCCGCAAGGTCGAGGAGCAGGCCATGATCACCTACCAGCAGACGTCCGACTGCCGGATGAACTACCTGCGTCTCCAACTCGACGACGACCCGGGCAGCGTCGGCTGCGGGCGCTGCGACAACTGCGGTGGGCTCCGCCTCGATGCATCGGCCGACGTCTCCGGGGTGGAGGCGGCGCGGGCGAAGCTCTCGATCCCTGGAATCGCCGTTGATCCCCGTGGTCAGTGGCCCACCGGCATGTCGGCGATGGGGGTTTCACTGTCCGGGAAGATCCCGATGGGGGAGCGGGCCGAGCCCGGCCGGGCGGTCGGCCGCTTGGACGGGATCGGTTGGGGCACTGCCCTTCGCGATGCGTTGCGCGCGGACGCGGCCGACGGGCCGACGCCGGTACCGCTGCGCCACGCTGCGGTGGACGTACTCAATGCGTGGCCCGAGCTGGCGCAGATCGACGGCGTGGTCTTCCTGGAATCCGTGACGAAACGCGAACTGGTCGAGCACCTGGCGACCGGGATGGCCCGGTACCGCAAGGTCCCGGTGCTGGCCCGGTTCGACCTGCTCTCCGACGGGCCGCCGCCCCCGTCGGCGGTGAACTCCGCGCAGCGACTCAAAGGCATCCTCGGCCGGCACCGGCTCGACCATCCGGAAGCGGTGGCCGGCCAACGGGTTCTGCTGATCGACGACCGGACCGACAGCGGCTGGACGTTGGCCGTGGCCGCCCGCGAGTTGCGTCGCGCCGGCGCCGCGGCGGTCTTCCCGTTCGTGCTTGCGGTCGGCTGAAACGGCCCCGACGTCAGCCCGCGTCGGACCAGGGGCCAACGGACGTGGTAACCGGTTCTCCGGTGAGGGCCGATTCGTCGATGGCCAGTGAGATCAGGTGGTCCTGGCAACCGTCGGCCAGCGGGTACGGCGCCGGTCCGGCGTCGCGGGCCCACGCTCCGGTCGCGGCCATGATCGAGGCGATCGCGATCTCCTCGTCCATCAGTCGATGCCCGACGAAGGGATTGCGGTACACGATCGTTCCGTCGAACGAGAAGTGCTCGGTGTCGTGACCGTCCAGGTTCAGGTCGTGGCCGAGCTGGTAGCGACGGAGTTCCGATTCGGTGATGCCACGCGGCTCGGCCAGCCGGATCACGCGGTTGTCGTCGATCTCGCCCCGGCTCCCCCGGATCAGGATGCGCCGGAACCGCAGCTGGTTGTGCCACTGGTTGTCGGTGAAGTCGTAGAGCCCGGAGAGGCCGTCGCCGAGATCGACGGTGGCGATGATGGTGGTGGCCGGCTTCTCCGTGTCGTCATCGGTCCAGCCGGCCCGGGTCAGCGGGTCGACGAGCGGTGCATCGAACGTCCGGGCGCAGACGGTGGCCGGCCCGAACCCGGCGCCGAGGAACCCGCGCATCATCGACACCGCGTGGTAGCCGTGGGTCGAGGACACCTGGACCGAGGTCGGGGTGCCGATGACACCGCCGCGCACCACGGCCATCCGCGCGGCGTGGGCCGGGAGCAGCAGGTACTGCTCGGCCACCTGCACCATCCGCCGGTCGCCGACGGCGTCCCACAGGGCGCGCAGTCCCGCCTCGTCCGGCGCCGGGGGTGTCTCGCTCAGTACACGGCCGCCGGCGCCGACCACGTCGGTGAGCACCGCCGGGTTCGCCGGCCACGGCACCGAGCTGACCACGAAGTCCGGACGCTGCCGGCGCTGCAACTCGCCCGGATCAAGATAGCCGGGGACCTGCCACCGGGCGGTGGCCCGCTCGGCCGATTCGGTGCGACGGGCAGCCACCCCGACCAGCGTGAACCGGTCCGGCATCAGCTGGGCCAGGCGAGCGAAAAAGTCTGCCCGCCATCCGGTTCCGACGATGCCGACGGTGTACGGGGTGAGCGTCATGCGCTCATCTTGGCAGGTCGCCCGGCGCGGCCTCGAACCGGCTACGGAACGCGGGCGGTCCAGGCCGGGGTGGCGAACTTGCCAGCGGCCAAGGCTTCCGACTCGGCCAGCGTGGCCGCGTCGAGCTCCACCGGGGTGAGGCCGTACCGGGCGTCGAAGTGCGCGATCATCGCGCCGATGATCGCCTCCCGGGACAACCCGGTCTGCGAGCGCAGCGGATCGACACGCTTGTTGGCGCTCTTGATGCCCTTGTCCGACATCTTCTCCCGGCCGATCCGCAGCACGTCCAGCATCTTGTCGGCGTCGATGTCGTAGGCCATCGTCACGTGGTGCAGAACGCCGCCGCCGGCCAGGCGCTTCTGCGCGGCACCCGCGATCTTCCCGGCCGGGGACGCGATGTCGTTGAGCGGCACGAACTTCGCCTCGATCCCGACGTCGGCCAGCGCACCGAGCACCCAGTCGTCCAGGAACGAGTACGACGCCGCGAACGAGAGCCCCTCGACCAACGAGCCCGGCACGTACAGCGAGTAGGTGATGGTGTTGCCCGGCTCGACGAACATGGCACCGCCGCCGGAGATCCGGCGGACCACCGTCACGTCGTGGCGGGCCGCGGCCTCCAGATCGACCTCGTTGGTCAGTGACTGGAACGAGCCGATGATGACGGCGTTCGACGCCCATTCCCAGATGCGCAGCGACGGGGCACGGGTGCCGGCGCCGACCTGACGGGCGAGCACCTCGTCGATCGCCATCTGCATGGCCGGGTGCTGCGGCCCGGCGCTGAGCAGTTCGAACGAATGGTCGTGCCAGCTGGTGGCCCGGCCCAGGGCCCGCCGGACGGCGATGGCGACCGACTCCGGGGTGAAGCCGATCATCGTCACGCCGGGAGCCAGTGCCTTTTCGACCGCATCGGTCAAGGCGGCGGCGTTCGTGTCGGCGGGCAGCCCGGTCAGCGCGGCGTTGATGTCCTCCAGGGCCTCGTCCGGCTCCAGGAAGAAGTCGCCCGAGATGGCCACCGACACCAGGGTGCCGTCCTCGACCGTGACGTCGGCGGCGACCAGCTTGCCGCCCGGGACCTTGTACTCACCATGCATGACCGTGCTCCGTTCGCTGTGCTCCTGTGCAGAGCAACCGCATTGTCGTCCGGCCCATTCCGGTCAGGCCGGCGTGACCACCACCGCGCGGTCGGTCGGAGCCGTGATCCGCAGGGTCAGCACCAGCCCGACCGCCAGGACCAGCAGGATCCCGGCGATGCCGGCGCGGTCGGCGCCGAAGATCACGTGAGCGAACAGGGCGAACAGCAGGGGCGAGAGGAACGACACGGCGCGCCCGGTGGTGGCGTAGAGGCCGAACATCTGCCCCTCGTTGCCGGGAGGAGTCAGGCGGGCCATGAACGTCCTGGACGCCGACTGGGCCGGCCCGACGAACAGGCACAGCATCAGCCCCAGCACCCAGAACGGCCCCGGGCCGGACAGGAACATCAGGATGGACCCGCTGATCAGCAGACCGGCGAGGGAAAAGACGATGACCCGTTTCGGGCCGAGCAGGTCGTCGAACCGGCCGGCCACCAGTGCCCCGAGCGCGGCCACGATGTTGGCCGCCACCCCGAAGATCAGCACGTTGCCGGCGGTGAACCCGTAGACGGTGGCGGCCAGGATGGCGCCGAAATGGAAGATGCCGGCCAAGCCGTCCCGGAAGATGGCACTGGCCAGCAGGAACGTCGCCGCCGGCCGATCGGTGCGGATCAGCGACGCGATGTCGCGGAACAGGATCCGGTAGGCGGCCAGGAAGCCGACGCGCCGCTGCTTCGGGCCCGGCGGGATCTCCGGGACCTTGAACAGGACCGGCAGCGCCGACAGGGAGAACCAGACCGCGGCCACCAACGCCACGATCCGGATGTTCAGCCCGCCGGCGGTGCTCACCCCGAAGAAGCCGCGGGTGTCACCGTCCCCGGAGATGAAGCCGTAGTAGCAGAACAACAGCAGGAAGATGCCGCCGAAGTAACCCATGGACCAACCGAAGCCGGAGACCCGGCCGATGTTGGACGGCGTGGAGATCTGCCGCAGCATGGAGTTGTAGAAGACGGCGGCGATCTCGAAGAAGATCGAGCCGAGGCCGATCAACGCCGCGCCGAGGAAGAAGTAGTGGTAGTCGTCGCGCACCCAGAACAGGCCGACGATGGTGATCGCGACCAGCGCCGAGTACACGGCCAGCGACCGCCGGCGCCGTCCCTCCGCGTCCGCCCGCTGGCCGGTCACCGGGGCCAGGACGGCGATCAGCAGGCCGGCGACCCCGATGGACAGCGCGTACCAGGTGTCGGCCGAGGCGCCGGTGATCGCCTTCAGTTCGGTCCCGACGCTGCCCGTGAGGTAGACCGAGAAGACGAACGTGACGATCACCGTGTTGAACCCTGACGAGCCCCAGTCCCACAGACCCCAGGCGGCGATCTGGCCCCGGGTCACGGTCCCCTCGGCACCGGGCGAACGCAGCGAGGGAGGGTCGACCCTGTTGTCCATGGCGGCAGCCTAAGGTCTGGTGTCCACCGGCGGGTGCACGGCGCTCGGGTTGCGTCCGACGGCCGGCCGGGGCCGGCGCCCGGCCCGAGGTTCGCCCTCACCGGGGCTGAGCTGGGCGCCGGCGAGGGTGCCGGTGAGATAGGCCTGCAAGGTGGGCCCGACGGCGGCCGCGATCTCGGCTGTACCCAATTGGGTCAGGGCCTCCAACGCGAGCACGTACCGCCCGACGACGACCCCCAGGACCTGCGAGATCACCAGTCCAGTCCGCAGGTGGACCTCGCTCGGCGGGCAGTTCAGCGAGTGGAGCAGGCGGGTCACGATCTCCGCGGTGATGAACTCCCCGAGCGCCCGGGTGGTGGTCGGGTCGCCGATGGCGGTGCGGATGGCGGCGATCAGCGACGCGCCGGCCGGCGACTCCCAGACCTGCAGGATGGCGCCGATCATCCGGGTGCCCAGGCCGTCGGGCCCGTCGAGCACCAGTTGATCGACCACCGCCCGCGGGTCGACCGGCAACTGGACGGTGGCCAGGAACAGTTCGTCCTTGGAGCCGAAGTAGTGGTGCACCAGGGCCGGGTCGACGCCGGCCCCGGCCGCGATCCGGCGGATCGATGCCTTGGCGAACCCGTGGCCGGCAAACACCTTCCGCGCCGAGTCCAGGATCTGCCGGCGGGTGTCGGGGTTCCCCGGACGCCGGCCGGTCCGGGCCGGACCGGTCAATCCGTCCGCCTCCTCAAGGTGGCCGAGGCCAGCAGCAGGGCGATCAGTACGCAGCCGGCCATGACGGCCAGGTCACGCCACAGGAGCCCGGTCGGCTCGACATGCCGGCCGACCTGTCCGCATGCTTCGACGGCGTAGGAGAGCGGCATGACATCGGAGACGATCTCCAGCCAACCGGCCATCGCCGGTCGGGGGACGAACAGGCCGCACAGCAGGATCTGCGGGATCACGATCACCGGTAGCAGCTGCACGGCCTGGAACTCGGTGCGGGCAAAGGCCGAACACAACAGTCCGAGGCCGACGCCGAGCAGAGCCGTCAACACCGCCACCAGCACCACGTATTCGGCACCACCGGCCGTTGACAGACCCAACAGCCAATAGGCGCAGGCGCACGTGACGGCGGCCTGGACCGCGGCGACGGCGCCGAACGCGATCCCGTAGCCGAACAGCAGGTCCACCGTCCTGGTCGGGGTGGTCATCAGGCGCTCGAGCGTCCCGGATGTTCGTTCGCGCAGCATGGCGATGCTGGTGAGCAGGAACATGATGATGAACGGGAAGACCGCCAGCATCGTCAGGGTCACCGAGTTGAACTCGGCCGGGACGTTCTTGAACATGAAGTACAGCAAAGCGATCAACATGACCGGTACACCGATGATCATGACGACGGTGCGGCGGTCGTGCCGGAGCTGGAGCAGGATCCGGCGGATGGTGGCCGACAGGATGTGCGGACGGCGGCCGACGGTCGTCATGCCGACGCCTGGGCCTGGCGACGGATCAGCGTCAGGAACGCCGCATCGAGATCGTCGGTGCCGGCCATGCGCTTGACGGCGTCCGGGGTGTCGTCGGCCAGCAGGCCGCCGTCGCGGATCAACATCAGGTGGTCGCAGCGGTTGGCCTCGTCCATCACGTGGCTCGTCACGATCACGGTGGCCCCGGCGGCCGCCCTGACCCGGAGCGAGTTCCACAGTTCCTCCCGCAGCACCGGGTCCTGCCCGACCGTCGGTTCGTCCAGCACCAGCACCTCGGGCGCGCCGACCAGCGCGCAGGCCAGGCTGGCCCGGGACCGTTGTCCGCCGGACAGGGTGCTCACCAGCTGGTCGGCGGCCGCCCCCAGGCCGACCTCTTCGATCACCGAATCGGCTGTCCCCGGGCCGGCCGGGACGAGCGCGGCGAAGTAGCGGGCGTTCTCCCGCACGGTCAGGTCGGGGTAGATCGACGGAGCCTGGGTCAGGTAGCCCAGACGCCGCCGGATCGACGCGGACCCGGCCGGCTCGCCCAGCACGGTCACGGTGCCGGACGCGATGCGCTGCACCCCCACGATCGCCCGGATCAGGGTCGACTTCCCGGCCCCGGACGGCCCGAGGAGACCGGTGATCCGGCCCTGCTCCATCCGGCACGAGAGGTGCTGCAGCACGAGCTGCCGTCGGCGACCGGCACCACGTAGAACGGTGAGGTCGCAGACCTCGACGGCGATGTCCATGGCGCCTCCCGGAACCGTAATTCAACGGGTGATGACTTCACTGTAGAAGGCGGCGGCGCGGCCCGTCAACGGTTCGCCGATCCTTGGCGCGCGAGGGCCCGGCCGCGGTGGATACGCTTGATCCATGGACGATCCGGTGGTGGTCCGACGGGCCACGATGTCGGACGTCGACGGCCTGGTCGCCTCCGGGGTCAGCCTGTTCCGGGAAGACTGTATCGTCCACGATCGGCTCCGGAATCCCGAGTGGGCGGCCGTCAACGCAGCCGACTACGAGACCGGCAACCTGGCCGATCCCGACCTGCTGGTGCTGGTCGCGGTACACGGACGAGCGGTGGTCGGACATCTGACCGGCGGGTTCGACGCCGAGCCGGCCACATGGCTCGCCCCGACGGTGGACCTGATCAGCCTCAACGTGATGGCCGAGTGGCGCGGGCAGTCCATCGGGACCCGATTGATGGGGGAGTTCAAGGCCTGGGCCCGCGGGCGCGGCGCGGTGCGGTGCCGCGTGACCGCCTACAGCGCCAACCAGGGGGCCATCCGCTTCTACCGCCGGCACGGCTTCGCGTCGTTGCAGACGACGTTGGCCGCCGACCTCTGATCCGGCGGCGCCGGCCCGATACCCTGACGCCCATGTCGCGCAGCGTGTACATCGCCTCACCCGAGGGTGAATCGGGCAAGTCAACGGTCGCGTTGGGTCTGGTCAACCTGCTCAGCCGGCAGGTCGGCCGGGTGGGGATCTTCCGCCCGGTCACCGAGTCGAGCAAGAGCACCGACCTGGTGGTGGAGCTGCTGATCGCGCAGCCCGCGGTGGAGCAGACCTACGACGAGGCGATCGGGGTCAGTTACGAGGTCATGCACTCCGATCCCGACGCGGCCCTGATGGAGATCGTGCGCCGGTTCCACGACCTGGTGAACCGCTTCGACGTGCTGCTGGTGCTCGGCAGCGACTACACCGACGTCTCCACGCCCAGCGAACTGGCGTTCAACGCCAAGGTGGCGGCCAACCTCGGTTCGCCGGTGGTGCTGGTCGTGCACGGCCGGGGGCGGACGCCGGAGCAGGTCAGGATGGCCGCCGACTTCGCGGTCACCGAACTCGCTGCGGCCCACGCGCGCCCGGTCGCGCTGATCGCCAACCGCGTCGATCCCGAGGAACTCGAAGCGGTCAGGGCCGAACTCGGGCGCGACTCGACATTGCCGGTGGCGGCCATCCCCGAGGTGCCGGTGTTGGTGGCGCCGACGGTCGGAGCGCTCCTGCAGGCCTGTGACGGACGGCTGCTGCGGGGGAACCCAGCCTGGCTGCAGCGGGAGGCTCTCGGATTCGTGGTGGCCGCGATGTCCCTGCCCAACGTTCTCACCCGCCTGGTCGAGGACGTTCTGGTGATCGCCCCCGGTGATCGTTACGACCTGCTGCCCGGCCTGCTGATGGCGCATCAGTCCGGCACCTTCCCGCACCTGTCGGCGATCGTCCTGACCGGCGGCTACGTGCCGCCGGAGCCGGTGACCCGGTTGCTGGACGGCGTCCCGCAGGAGCTCCCGATCATCATCACCGAACTCGGGACGTTCGAGACGGCAACCATTTTCGCCGGGGCACGAGGCCGGCTCACGGCCGATTCGCGGGTGAAGCTGGAAACCGCGCTCCGGGTGTTCGACGACTCGGTCGACGGCGACGCCCTGCTCCGGGCGATCGATGTCGGTGGCGGCACGACGATGACGCCCCTGATGTTCCAGTTCCAGCTGATCGAGCGGGCCCGATCCAGTCGTCGTCACGTCGTGCTGCCGGAGGGCGAGGACGAGCGGATCCTGCGGGCCACGGCCAGTCTGCTTCGGCTCGGCGTGGCCGACCTGACCCTGCTCGGCGACGAGAACGTGGTGCGCGCCAAGGCATCCGCTGCGGGCCTGGACATCAGCGGGGCGAAGATCCAGTCGCCGACCGACCGGGCTCTGGTCGAGACGTTCGCCGCCGAGTACACCCGGCTGCGGGCGGCCAAGGGCATGACGATGGAGCAGGCCAGGACCATCGTCACCGACGTCTCCTACTTCGGCACCATGATGGTCCACCTCGGCCTGGCCGACGGCATGGTGTCCGGTGCCATGCACACCACCGCGCATACCATCAAGCCGTCGTTCGAGATCATCAAGACGGTGCCCGGGACGGCGATCGTCTCCAGCGTGTTCCTGATGTGCCTGGCCGACCGGGTGCTGGTGTACGGCGACTGTGCCGTGAATCCGGACCCGACGGCCGAACAGCTGGCCGACATCGCCATCTCCAGCGCGACCACGGCCCAGCAGTTCGGCATCGAACCGCGGGTGGCGATGCTCTCGTACTCCACCGGGTCCTCCGGCGCCGGTGCGGACGTCGACAAGGTCAGGCGGGCCACCGATCTCGTACACCAATTGCGGCCGGACCTGCTGGTCGAGGGGCCGATCCAGTACGACGCCGCCGTCGACCCGGACGTGGCCGCGACCAAACTCCCGAATTCGAACGTGGCCGGAAAGGCGACCGTGCTGATCTTCCCGGATCTCAACACCGGCAACAACACCTACAAGGCGGTGCAGCGCAGCGCCGGCGCGGTGGCCATCGGCCCGGTGCTGCAGGGCCTCAACCGGCCGGTCAACGACCTCTCCCGGGGGGCGCTGGTGGCCGACATCGTGAACACCGTGGCCATCACCGCGATCCAGGCCCAGAGCTCGCCGGCCGGAACGGCGCAGGCGACATGACCGAGGGCACCCACCGCGTGTTGGTGATGAACTCCGGCTCCTCGTCGATGAAGTACCAGCTGATCGACGTGGTCGACGGGACGGCGGTGGCCGGCGGACTGATCGAGCGGATCGGCCAGGCCGTCGGTCACGCGTCCCACCGGTTCGCCGGCAACGAAACCTCCTTCGACGGGCCGATTCCCGATCACGCGACGGCGGTGCGGATCATGCAGCAGCTGTTCGTCGATTCCGGCCGCCCGTTGCAGACCGGTGCGATGACCGCCGTCGGGCACCGGGTGGTGCACGGCGGGTCGCTGTTCGGCGACCCGGTGCTGATCGACGACGAGGTGCTGCGGCAGATCCGCGACCTTTCCGCTCTGGCTCCCCTGCACAACCCGGCCAATGCCACGGGCATCGAACAGGCCATGGCTGCCTTCCCGGGCGTTCCGCAGGTGGCGGTGTTCGACACGGCCTTCTTCCGCACCCTCCCGGCGGCCGCGTACACCTACGCGATCGACCGGGAAACCGCTGCCGCGCAACAGATCCGGCGATACGGATTCCACGGCACATCACACCAGTACGTCTCCGGGCGGGTGGCCACCGTGCTGGGCCGGCCGCTGGAGGACTTCAACCAGATCGTGCTCCACCTGGGCAACGGGGCGTCGGCCTCGGCCATCCGCGGCGGGGTCGCGGTCGAGACGTCCATGGGCCTGACGCCGCTGGAGGGGTTGGTCATGGGTACGCGCAGTGGCGACCTCGACCCGGGGGCGATCCTGCACCTGTTGCGGACCGGTGGTCTGGACGTGGACGGACTGGACGCGCTGCTGAACCGCCGCTCGGGGTTGCTCGGCCTGTCCGGCGTGAGCGACTTCCGGGACCTGGCCGACCTGGTCGCGGCCGGCGATGCCGATGCCACCGTGGCCCTCGACGTGTACTGCCACCGCATCCGCAAGTACATCGGGGCGTACCTGGCCGTGCTCGGCGGGGTCGACGTGATCACCTTCACCGCCGGGGTGGGTGAGAACGCCGCCGATGTGCGGGCCCGCATCATGACCGGCCTCGAGGGTCTGGGCATCTCGGTCGATCCCGCCCGCAACGCGGTCCGTTCGTCCGAGCCGCGGATCATCTCACCCGACGGCGCGCCGGTGACGGTAATGGTGATCCCGACCGACGAGGAACTCGCCATCGCGCGGGCCGCGGCCGAGCTGGTCTCGCTGGTCGCGGGGACGGCGGTGTCGGCTCACCCCGCCCGGCCGGGTCGCGCTACGGTCGGAAGGAGAACCGCCCCGACCCCGAGGAGCTCGTCATGACGCTGGACCGTCCCGTTGCCCCCGATCCGTACGACCTGCTCCCGTCGGTCGGCACCTTCACCGTCAGCAGCAACGACGTCCGCGACGGTGAGCCGGTGGCGGATCGGTACGCCGGTGGCCACGGCAACGTGTCACCGCAGTTGAGCTGGTCCGGATTCCCGGCCCAGACGCAGAGCTTCGCCGTCACCTGCTTCGATCCCGACGCCCCGATCCCGAGCGGTTTCTGGCACTGGGCGGTGGCCGGCATCCCGGCCGACGTGACCAGCCTGGCCCAGGGGGCGGGCGACGGAAAAGCGTTGCCCGGCGGCGCCTTCCAGCTGCGCAACGACGCGGGCCAGGTCGGCTACACCGGCCCGATGCCGCCGCCCGGCGACCGGGCGCACCGCTACTACTTCGTCGTGCACGCCCTCGACGTGCCGGCGCTCGAGATCGACGACTCGGTCACGCCGGCGTACCTGTCGTTCAA
Source organism: Nakamurella panacisegetis (assembly GCF_900104535.1). NCBI lineage: Bacteria > Bacillati > Actinomycetota > Actinomycetes > Nakamurellales > Nakamurellaceae > Nakamurella > Nakamurella panacisegetis. Next base: position 2,322,503 of record NZ_LT629710.1, read on the forward strand.
CCTGGTGTTCCACACGCTGGCCCGGGCCGTCATCGTGCCGACCTACCAGGTGCGGTGAACTACATCAGCTCACCGATGTAGGAGTACTTGACGTACACCTCGGCGGCCACACCGGCCTCGTCGAGGACGTCCTGCACTGCGGTGAGCATGTACTTCGCGTCCCAGCCCATGTACAGGTGACGTCCGCCGTCCAACGTGTCCCACTGCCCGTTCCAGGCCGGGGCCGGGAAGATCGGGCCGCCGCGACGGCCGATGAACACCTCGACGTCGGGCCGCGCGTCGGCCCACAGCCGCTTGAACACCCGGTTGAACAGGTACTTGACGTCGTGCACCTCCCAGTGCTCGCCGCGGTATTCGACGTAGTCGAACTCGCGCTCCCAGCCACGCGGCCACCCGCGGCGCCGGACGGCGTCCAGGACCGGGGTGAGCCCGTCGTCGTCGATCGGGATGCCCAGGTCGGCGCCGGGGCGAGCCCAGATGCGCAACAGGTCGGCGGTGAGGCGGGCCGTGCGGGCGGCGATCGCGGCGGTGCCCCACGTCGGTTGGTGAGCCAGGTCGGCCGTCGCCCGGACGGCGCTGTGCGGGTAGACCGCGTCGCGCTTGTCGGGGTAGGAGAGTTCGTCGGCCCGGTCGGCCAGCGGGATCTCCAGCAGGGTCAGGTTCCCCAGCGTCTGGGCCAGCGCCCGGTGACTGTTCTGTTCGTCCTCGGTGTAGTCGGCCCACTCCCGGACGCCGTCGCCCGTCCAGTGGTCCGACGGGGCCAGCGGGAACACGTGCTCGACGTCGAGGTCACCGACCCGATCGACGCCGGCCAGCCGGCCCAGCACGTAGCCCGCGTGCGGGAGCGGCCGGTACTTCAGCGCCACCCGGACCCGCTCGTCGGACGGGGTGATCCGCGCCATCGCCCGGACCAGCGCGTCCAGGCCCGCCTCGCTCGCCCGGCACAGCCGAGCGACCAGGCGCGAGATGCCGATCTCGACCACGGTGCGACGGAGCAGCAGGGCCTGGAGCTGTTCGAGGGTCCGCACCAGGGCCTCGGCGTCCAGAACGCCGGTCCGGTAGTCGCGGTAGACCCGCATCACCAACGGGTACGTACCGGGCCCGAAGACGTTGATGCCGTGCAACTGGCGGGCGATCCGCGGGTCGGGCTCGCGGTCGGGCTCCAGGAGCACCTGATAGACCTGGGCGCAGGCCAGCCACTGCGCCGCGTGATCGTCGAGGGTCGCGCGGTCCAGTCGCGGGAAGCGCTGCTGGAACGCGTCGTAGACACTGCGTTCGCCGGAGCCGTCCCGGTTCAGGGCGACCTCGCGGCCGGTGGCCATCACCAGGTAGTGCCGCCAGAACCGGCCGATGGCATCACCGGTGCAGCGCTCGATCGGCGCCCAGTAGGTGTTCTCGACGTGGTGCTGGGCGGCCGATGACAGCCCCATCAGGACGTAGTTGTGGATCAGCTCGTGGTCCCGCAGCGGCTCGCCGGTGGAGTTCAGGCTCTCGAAGATCTGCTGGGCGTTGGCGTTCGCGGCCAGGCTGATCGCCACGTGCTCGAGTTTGCTCAGCCCGCGCCAGATGTGCGGGGCCTCGGCCGGGCTGATCTGGCTGCGGAAGAACGCATAGTTGTCGTCGAACGACGAGTCCGCGTCGGGGCCGGCATCGCCGGCCGGCCGGCCCAGCACCACCCGCTCGAACACCTCGGCCCAGGCGTCATGCGGTCGCAGTTTGGTCCGAGCCGGGCGGTCGTCGCCGGCCGCGCGCACGAGCAGATGTTCGATCTCGCCGACCACGCCGTCCGCCGGCGACGGATCGCCGGCGGCCAGGAGCGTGTGCTGTACCGCCGCGGCCAGCAGCATCAGGGTGGTGATGCGCTGCTGCCCGTCGATCAGGACCAGTTCGCCCAGACCGTCGACGGTGGGATCGCTGCTGGTCACCGAGAGGATCGAGCCGAGGAAGTGGGTGTGCCGGTCGTGCCGGTCGGCCACCGCGCGGACGTCGGTCAACAGCTGTTCGCAGCGGCCGATGTCCCATCGGTATTGCCGCTGGTAGACCGGCACCACGATGGCCGTGTCGGCGGCGGACAACCAGGCGACGGTGTTGACCGCCCGTGCGGTCACGTTGGTGGCGGTATCGGACCCGGTACTCGTGTGGGCGCTCATCGGGCACCGATTCTAGGCCGCCATTGGCTCCCGATCATGACACCGGACGTAGGCTGGGGCCCGAGCACTCACTCCACGCACCCGGATGAAGGGATCGACAGTCACACCATGGGTTACATCACTTCGGCAGCTCTCGAAGAGACCGGCTATGTCGTCCTCGACAGCTACAACCAGGAACTCGACCCCAAGGAGTGGCTGGACATCGAGTACAACGACTGGAAATCCTCCGGCGACACCCGCTTCGCTCCGCTGGCCAGCGCGTTCGGCGAGATCGAGTGCAACGGCTTCTGGAACCACGTGCCGCCCCGCACCGACAAGGACGGCGTCTGGATCCCGTCCCAGGTCGAGAAGGCGCCCATCCTGACCCGCCGCGCGCAGGAGCCGGGGGCCAACGTCGGCCGTTGCCGCGTCATCGAACTGCAGCCGAACACGTACGCCGACTGCCTGTACAACCTGCACCAGGACGACAACAACCGGCTGAACCCGGACGGCACCGGTTGGGTGGTCCGCGGCTTCTTCAACCTCTCGGACGACAAGGACAGCTTCTTCGTCCTGCGGGACAACCGCACCGACCCCAGCGGCGAGACCCGGATCGCGTTGCCGGCCGGCGCTCAGCTGCTGATCGACACGCAGCGCCTGTGGCACGCGGCGACCCACGTCGGCCCCGACCCGCGCTACTGCCTGATCACGTCGTGGACCTCCGGTCCCGAGCTGGACGCCTACATCGAGAAGTACCACGGCAACCCGCACGCCCAGAACGTCGAGGTGGCCCAGGACGTCCTGGACGCCGGACAGGCGGAGCAGTCCCGCCGGATCGCCGCCCGCGCCGCGGCTCTCGCCGCCCGGGGCCGCATCGAGCAAGCGGCGATGAGCGAGGCCTGATCTTCCTCCGGTACGCCTGAGCCCACGACAGGCGCAGGCGTACCGTCGAGAACTGTGCGAACCACACCTGTCGAAGAACTGCCCTCCACCCTCGGCGAGCTCCGCGCGTCCGGTCACGAACTGCGCGGGGTCAAGGAAGAGATCCGCGAGAACCTGCTGGCCGCGCTGCGGGCCGGGGAAGATCCGTGGGCCGGCATCGTCGGTTTCGAGAGCACCGTCCTCCCGCAGCTGGAACGGGCCCTGCTCGCCGGACACGACATCGTCCTGCTGGGCGAACGCGGGCAGGGCAAGACCCGTCTGCTGCGCAGCCTGACCAATCTGCTGGACGAGCACACGCCCTACATCGCGTTCTCCGAGATCGGCGAGCATCCGTACGCGCCGATTACGCCCGAGTCCATCCGCCGGGCCGCCGATCTGGGTGACGCGCTGCCGGTCGCATGGAAGCACCGCAGCGAGCGGTACACCGAGAAGCTGGCCACTCCGGACACCGCGGTGGCCGACCTGATCGGTGACGTCGATCCGGTCAAGGTGGCTGAGGGCCGCTCGCTGGGCGACCCCGAGACCATTCACTTCGGGCTGGTGCCCCGGGCCCACCGCGGCATCGTCGCCATCAACGAACTGCCCGACCTGGCCGAGCGGATCCAGGTGGCGTTGCTCAACGTCATGGAGGAACGCGACATCCAGGTCCGCGGGTACACCCTGCGGCTGCCCCTGGACGTCCTCCTGGTGGCCTCGGCCAACCCCGAGGACTACACCAACCGGGGTCGCATCATCACCCCGCTCAAGGACCGCTTCGGCGCCGAGATCCGTACCCACTACCCGCTCCGGCTGGCCGACGAGGTGGCGCTGATCGAGCAGGAGGCGGAGTTGGTGGCCGACGTCCCGGCCCACCTGCTGGAGATCATCGCCCGGTTCACCCGCCTGCTCCGTGAATCCACCGCGATCGACCAGGGTTCGGGCGTGTCCGCCCGGTTCTCCGTGGCGGCGGCGGAAACCGTTGCCGCAGCGGCCCTCCGCCGGGCGGCACTGACCAACGAGAGTGGGGCGTCGGCCCGCCCGATCGACCTGCAGTCGATCCTGGCCGTCCTGCGCGGCAAGCTCGAGTTCGCCACCGGCGAGGAGGGCCGCGAATCGGAGATCCTGGAGCACCTGCTCCGCCGGGCCACGGCCGAGACCGCCCGGACCCGGCTCCGGGGCGTCGATCTGACGCCGCTGGCCGAGGCCGTCACCCGGCATCCGCTGCGTACCGGGGACCGCGTTCCGGCCGGCGACGTGGTCCGCGCGTTGCCGGACGTCGCCGTGCTCACCGTCATCGCGCAGCGTCTCGGCGCCGCCGGCACCGAGGATCCGGGCCCGATGGCCTCGGCCGCCGAGCTGGCCCTGGAGCTGCTGTTCCTGACCCGGAAACTGTCCAAACAAGCCAGCGACGACGAGAGCACGGTCAGCTATGGCTGATGTCCCCGGCCGGTCGGCGTACGAATACTCGGGGTACGTCGACGGACCCGATCCGCTGGCCCCGCCGGTCGACCTGCGCGCGGCCATGGACCGCATCGGCAAGGACGTGATGGAGGGCAGTTCGCCCCGTCAGGCCCTCCGGGAACTCATGCGGCAGGGTCTGCCCGACCGCCGCGGCCTGGACGATCTGGCCCGCCGGATCTGGCAGAAGCGGCGAGATCTGCAGCGGGACAACCGATTGGACGGCACCCTGCAGGCCGTGCGCGAACTCTTGGCCAAGGCGCTCGACCAGGAGCGGGAGGTGCTCGGCCGGCAGCAGACCGACGACGCCCGCTTCAAGGAGATGGAACTCGACACGCTGCCCGGCGACACCGGCGGCGCGGTCCGGGAACTGGGCAAGTACGACTTTCAGTCCAGTGACGCCAGGGAGACGTTCCAGCAGATCCAGGACCTGCTGGGCAAGGAGATGCTGGACCAGCGGTTCGCCGGCATGAAACAGGCACTGCAGCAGGCGACCCCGGAGGACACCGAGAACATCCGCAAGATGCTCGACGATCTCAACTCGTTGCTGGCCGCGCACTCCGAGGGCAATGACACCCCGCAGCAGTTCGACGAATTCATGAACCGGCACGGAGAGTACTTCCCGGAGAATCCGCGCAACATCGAGGAACTGATCGATCTGCTCGCCGCGAGATCGGCGGCTGCGCAACGGATGATGAATTCCATGACGGCGCAGCAGCGGGCCGAACTGGCGGAGCTGGCCCAGCAGGCATTCGGTGATCCGCGCCTGGCCCAGGCGTTGTCGCAACTGGATTCGCAACTCCAGGGCTTGCGCCCCAGCGAGGACTGGTCCGGCTCCGGACGGTTCAGCGGCGACTCCCCGATGGGACTGGGTGAAGGGACCCGAGCGCTGGAACAGCTGGGACAGCTGGATGCGCTGGCCGAGCAGCTGGCCCAGAGCTACCCCGGCGCCCAACTGGACGACATCGATCTCGACGCGCTGGAAGAGGCGCTGGGCGAGCAGGCCCGGATGGACGTCAAGGAGTTGGCCGACCTGGAACGCGAACTGCGCGAACAGGGCATCTTCGACCGGAACGACGACGGGTCACTCCGGTTGTCGCCCAAGGCGTTGCGTCGGCTGGGCGAGTCGGCCCTGAAGGACATCGCCGACCGCTTGTCGGCCCGCCGGGGCGAGCGGGAGACCCGCAGGTCGGGGGCGGCCGGGGAACCGACCGGATCCACCCGGCCCTGGGCGTTCGGCGACACCCAGGCCTGGAGCGTGCCCCGCACCCTGCTCAACGCCCAGCTGCGGCGGGCCGGCGGTGACCAGCGCAGGCTGGACGTCAGCGACGTCGAGGTCATCGAGACCGAGCAGCGCACACGCGCCGTCGTCGCCCTGTGCGTCGACACCTCGTGGTCCATGGTGCAGGACGGCCGGTGGGTGCCCATGAAGCGCACCGCCCTCGCGCTGCACCAGTTGATCTCGACCCGTTTCCGCGGAGACGCGTTGCAGCTCATCACGTTCGGCCGCCGGGCGGACAAGGTGGAGCTGGGCGAACTGATCGGCTTGGAAGGCGCGTACGTGCAGGGCACCAACCTGCAGCACGCGCTGATGCTGGCCGGTGAACACCTGCGGTCCCAACCGGATGCGATGCCGGTCGTGCTGGTCGTCACCGACGGCGAGCCCACCGCGCACCTGGAACCGGACGGCGACTTCGCGTTCTCCTACCCGCCGGACCCGCGCACGGTGCGGGCCACCCTGGTCGAGCTCGACCGGCTCACCGGCCGCCGGGCCGCGATCAGCTTCTTCGTGCTCGGCGACGACCCGCGTCTGGCCGAGTTCATGGATTCGCTTGCCCGGCGCTGCGGCGGCCGGGTCGTCGCGCCCGATCTCGACGGCCTGGGCGCCGAGGTGGTAGCCGACTACCTGCGCACCCGGCGGTAGGCCATCGGCGACCAGCGACAACCGCGGCCTCAACGGACCAAACCGAACCGGGGTATTCGGGCGTAGATCAGGTATGAGCGAGGTTGCGGTGATGCCTGTGGCTTCTGGTGGTGATTCAGAACGTGCTCGTTCTTTCTCCCGATGGGTCGTTCCTGAGCTGCCGGTTCTGGCTGCAATCGCTCGGCGGACGGTCCCGGCGGCGGATGCCGAGGATCTGGTTCAGGAAACGCTGGAGCGGGCGTGGCGTCGCTGGGAAACCTACGATCCAGCGCGTGGATCCGCGCGGGTCTGGTTGGCCGGCATTCTCTTCGACCGGGTGCGGCGACGTCGGGCACGATCCGCTCCGCCTCCACACCAGAGTCGTCTTCCCGCTTCCGATGCCGGGCCGGTTTCGATAGCCGATCGGGTCGACATCGAGCGGGCGATCGATGGGCTCCCGACCAGACAGCGGGAGCTGGTCCTGCTGTACTACCTGGCTGATCTCCCCATCAACGAGGTCGCAGGGATGCTGGGCATCACCGCGGGCGCGGCGAAATCGCAGCTGTTCGATGCCCGCACTCATCTTCGCGCAATGATGAAGGACGACCAATGACAGACGACGAGATGGATGCCATCCTGAAGGACTGGGGAGCACAGCTCCGAGCGGTCCCGATCAGTGGCCCAGATCAGCGGTTGGTGGAAGCGGTCACCGGCCGCGGTCGGAGCCGGTGGCGAGCGGTCGGGGCCACCGTGGCCGTCGCCGCCCTCGTGGCTGCCGTGGCTGCCGTGGCTATCGCGGTGCCAATTCTGAGGGCAGGACGAAATGGCGCAGACAACCCCCCGGCCACCGGCGGTGCTCCGCATACCGCCACACCGTCGACATCTCGGATTGTGACCTTCGGAAACCTGAGTTTGGACGTGCCGAAGGCGTGGAAGCTGAATGACCAGAAGTGTGGGCAGCCGCTGTCCAACACCGTACTCATACCCGCCTCCGGCGCCCCGGCCTGTGGCATCCCCACGCGACCGGTGACGGCCCTCTGGCTCTACCGTGACGACCTGCTCCCGCCTTCCCTGCTGGCGAAACCCGACACGGGACTTCCCGCGAACGTTTTGTCCGACATGGCCGCACCGGAGCGCCCACTGTCATCGGCAACGACCGTTGGACAGGTGGCCGGGATCCCGGCGAAGATCACCTCGGGCGCGCCCACCGACGCGTTGCACCGGACGCTGTACGTCCTGCCGAGTATTCACGTGGCCGTCCTGATCAGCTCACCCGACGCCTCGCTCATCGGCTCGCTGATCGCGTCCGCACGGTTGGTTGATCAAGACCAGAATGGCTGTGTCGCAACTCTTTCCGATCCGTCAGCGGTCGTGGGCGGGAAATCTCCGGCGCGGGGCGGAGCAGATCAGCAGCTGGTCCCGGGCGCGCCGGAATCGGCCGTAGCCTGTCGGTACCTGAAAGGCACCCTGGCCCAGAGCGCGTCCGTCTCCGCGGAATCCTTGACCACCCTCATCGCGGCCATGAACGACGCCCCGTCCGGTCTGTCGGTGCACCGACCACCGGATGGGTCAGACTGCCGCGTGGCCGAGGAAACGGTCACCGTGCAATTGGAGTACGCATCCGGACCACCCCTGAGCGTCAGAGTCCATCTCAATGGCTGCGGAGGGGTTTACGGAGCCTCGAACGGCACCCTCACCCGCCAGCTCGCCGAGCCGATGGTCACCCTCCTTCATCGCACGGTCGGCTTCTACGACGTCGGCAGTGCCGCAATCGCGCAGCAAAGCCGATAGCAGCCGAAATGCGTCCCGTGAGCGAGGTGTCAATCGTGCTGTTCTACGTCGCCAGAATGGTCGGTATCTGAATGTGGATTACAAATGGCGAGCTACCGTCAGTACCGCAGCCTTCCACGGCACCGATCGCGTATGTCGCGACCTTGGTCGAGGAAGCGAAAACAGGCGCCGGACGGGCGGGAATGAAGCCGTGGACCCATCCAGCCAGTACCTGTCGATCACCCAAGTACAGCTTCAGTGAGTTGGCGGTCCGTGCTGCGTGGCTCACGCCTTCCTCTGTAGACGATCGCAAGGGGCAAAAGGAGCACCAAGATCTCGGGCAACAGGAGGCCTGGGCTCCACGGTCCGCCCTCCTATACGAGCGTCAATGCCGTACCTGTGGCGGCCGCTGTAACCCCTATGAGGACAACAGCCGTCCAGATGAGGTAAGGCGGCCGATTTGGCCGCGAGCTCATTGCGGATCCTGTCTTTGGGGAATAGTCAAGGACGGCCTCCACCGGTAGCCCAGAGGCAGCGGCTGACCCAGCCCCTACCCACCGCCGTTGGGGGGGCGGCTCCGTGCGGGTCGCCCGGAGGTCATCGATCCGCCGTGCCCCTGGAGGGTGGCCGGAAGGGCCCGCCGTGGGCGGTGGGACAGAGCGGCGAACAGCGTATCCAGCTTGTCGAGGTCTCGAAGTCCCTGGATGCCGTTGTTGCCCACCACCACCACTTCGACGAACTTGTCGAAGTTCAGTCCGTTGTCCGCGGCGAGGGGTGCGCGGCTCGACCGGTTGCGCGGGTTGGCTCCAGACGGGGACGGCGTCCGGGCGCTCGTGGGCCGGCACTTTCGAGCCGCAATGGAGGAGATGTGGCGAGCCGAGTTCATCGTGGAGATGCAGACCTCGTAGGCCCGGAGTGAGGGGACCACCGCCCTATGACCCGAGTCGCGACCCGCGGATCAGGCCAACCGGGACGGGAAGCCGCCGGTGGCCACGGGCGACCAGCGGGTCGGGGTGAAGCGGAGCAGGCATTTGCCCTGCACCGTCATCGCGTGGCGGTATTCGTCCCAATCGGGGTGCTCACCGGCGATGCTGCGGAAGTACTCGACCAGCGGCTCCATCGCCTCGGGCAGATCGAGAACCTCGGCGTCACAGTCGATGTGCACCCAGGCCCCGCCGAAGTCGTCGGACAGCACCAGGACCGAGGCCTTGCCCTCCCGGCGGACGTTGTGCACCTTGGCCCGTTCGGGATAACTGGAGACGACGATGCGACCTTCGGCGTCCACGCCCCCGGACACCGGTGAGCTCTGCACGCCACCGTCCGCTCGCCACGTCGTCACGATCATGTTGTGACGTGGACGGACGAAGTCCAGCAGGTTCTTCCGGTCGACCTCGGTCGTCGTGGCTACGGTGCGGGCCATGGGGTCAGTTCTCCCCGTTCTCGGCGGTCGGGGCACCCTCGGCGCCCGCGAGCACGGTGGCGGCTACGGCCTCGGCGATCGGATGACGCCCCGACACCAGGTCTAGGGAGAGCCCGGCCGTGCGGGGCTCGTCCAGCAGAGCGACCAGGACGGCGGCGACGTCCTCACGTGGCACCGAACCCCGTCCGACGCGGGTGGTCAGCGTGACGTGTCCGCTGCCCGACTCGCTGGTCAGCGCGCCCGGGCGGATCACCGTCCAGTCCAGGTCGCGGGTGCGCAGATCCTCGTCGGCCGCCTGCTTGGCCGTCATGTAGGCGGCGAACACCGGGTCGTGTTCGGGTTGCGCCCCGGCGTCGGAGCCGATCGCCGACACCAGCAGATAACGGCGAACCCCGGCCAGGATCGCGGCGTCGGCCAGCAGCGCCGCTCCGGCCCGGTCGACCGAATCCTTGCGCTCGGCCGAACTGCCCGCCCCGGCCCCGGCCGCGAAGACGACCGCGTCCGCGCCGGACAGGTGCTCGGAAAGGGCAGCCGCCGTGGTGTTCTCGAGATCGATGAGGACCGGGTAGGCGCCGGCCGCGATGACGTCGGCTTCGTGCAGGGGATTGCGGATCAGCCCCACCGGATGGTCGCCCCGCTCGGCCAGCAGCCGCTCCAGATGGAGTGCGATTCGTCCATGGCCACCTGCAATGACAACCTTCATCACTCCACGGTACTCAGGGGGACCCCGACCCCCGGTCGGCGCCACCTACATTTGCGTTCCGTCGCCGATGAGGACCGGCCCGGAGGAGGCATGGGAGACTCGGGATGCCACTACTATCGGGGCCGTGGCTCCCTCCCGACAGCCCGGCGCGAAGAAGCCGCCGGCCCCGAAGTACGACCGCCTGCTCGCGGTGGTGATCTGGCTGGTCACCGGCCTCCTGGCCGGGCTGGCCATCGGTATCTTCACCGGGCACGGCTGGCTGTGGCTGATCGTCGGCGCCCTGGCCGGAATCGTGCTGGCGCTGTGGCGGACCAAGCCGGAGCAGCCCATCGAACCGGACTGACGGTCGCGGCCGGCCGGGGGTAGCGTGAAAAGATCACGTCAGACGTCGATCGGATGAACATCATGGCCACCGCTACCTGGAACGGCGCCGTCATCGCGCAGAGCGACTCCACCGAGATCGTGGAGGGCAACCACTACTTCCCGCTGGAATCGGTGAAGACCGAGTATCTGCTGGCCTCCGCCACCACCTCGGTCTGCCCGTGGAAGGGCACCGCCTCGTACTACACGCTGTCGGTCGGTGGAGAGCAGAACCCGGACGCGGCTTGGTACTACCCGGCTCCGAAGGACGCGGCCGCGCAGATCAAGGACCACGTCGCCTTCTGGAAGGGCGTCACCGTCACCGACTGAGCTCAGGCCGACCCGGATCTGAGCGCGGCGGCCCGCTTCTGGAGGTCGGCGACGACCGACCCCGGAGCCAGACCGCCGAGCAGGTCGGCCAGTCCGGCGACGATGGACAGCAGCTCGGAGAACTCTCGATCGGGCTGCGCAACGGTGATCGCGGAGAACGGGAACGCGACGTTCACTCGGATCGACGGCGACACCACTTCGAGATGCCGGGGCCGCCCTTCGTCGGCGTCCGCCGTGCGGCTGTGCGGCCCGGCGGCCGTCGCCGGGTGCCGCGATTGTTGCGTGGGCGAGATTGGCATGAGGGGCCCCTTCCCGGTCGGATGTGTTGTCGCCATCGCACCGCCTGCCCCGGCCGGGGGCCAGGGCCGAAGGTCATCAGGATCGCCCCGGGCGGATCGGCTGCGGGGTATCCCTCCGCCCGATCGACCGCGTGGGGCCGCCGGCCCGACGACGGGACTTTCGGCCCTTTCGGCCCCCTCGGGGCCGCCGCCATCCTGGAGTCCACGAGTTGGAGGAGGGTGCCGGTGGCCACGCAGACGGATCTGGAGCCGCAGTACGTCGCTCTCTACCGGGCGACGGCGGAGCCGCAGATCGTCATGGTTCCCGAAATGACCTTCCTGATGATCGACGGCACCGGTGACCCGGAGACCGGCGAGAGCTTTCAGCGTGCGATTCCGGTGCTGTACGGGCTGTCCTACACGGTGCGGTTCGCCCTCAAGCGGTCGCTGGGAGTCCAACACAAGGTCGGTGCACTCGAGGGCCTGTGGTGGGCGCCGGACATGGATGCCTTCCGCGTCAAGAACGGGGGCGACTGGCAGTGGACGATGATGATCCGCCAGCCGCCGGAGGTGAGCGCCGACCTGGTCGAGGCGGCGCGCGCGGAGCTGGCGGAGAAGAAGGACCTACGCCGCTTGGACGACACCCGGCTCGAATCCTTCACCGAGGGTCGCGCGGCCCAGATCATGCACCTGGGTCCGTACGAGGCCGAAGGGCCGACCATCGCCCGCCTGCACGACTTCATCCATGAGCACGGCGGCCGCTTCGACGGCCGCTTCCAGAAACACCACGAGATCTACCTGGGTGATCCGCGGCGGAGCGCACCCGAGAGGCTCCGGACCATCCTTCGCCAGCCCTTCCTGGAAGCGGCCACCGCCACGTCCGGTGATCGGTGAACACCCAACGCCCGCCCGACCGGCGGACCCACCACAACCAAAGGAGAAGAGCTGTGAGCACCGCCCAGAAGGATTCCGCCGCCCAGGCCGACGTCGTCACTTCCTCGAACCCGCCGAGAACCCGGATGGGCACGAAGTTCCGGGGGGACGCGATGGTCGCCAAGGTCAAGGAGTTGCTCCACCAGGGGACCGTCCGGCGCATCGTCGTGAAGAACGACGAGGGCCACCCGGTCCTCGAGATTCCGGTGACCGCCGGGGTCGTCGCCGCGGTCGTGGCGCCCGCGGTGACCGCGGTCGGAGCGGTGGCTGCCCTGGCCTACGACTGGACGATCGAGGTGGAGCACCGACCGGAGGAGATCGCGGCCTCCGGCGAGGTGCCCACCAAGGACGGCGAACCGGCAGAGAAGCCAGGCGCCGAACACACCTGATCGGTCGGCGCGATCCGGACTCCGGTCGGGACAGCGGCGCCGGAGGCCGGGTCGCGACGACGTCAGCGGTCCGTCGACGCCCTGAGCGCGGCGATGGGCAGGGGCTCTGCGGTGCACGCCGAGAGGACCTGCTGGAGCGCCAGATCCTCGGCCGGTGACACCCACAGCGAGTACTTGACCTTCACGGCGATCTGCCGAGCGGCGTAGGCGCACCGATAGCTCTTGTGGGGCGGGAGCCAGGTGGCGGCGTCTCCGGCGCCCTTCTTCTGGTTGGACGCGCCGTCGACCGCGATCAAGTTGAGGGGATCGTTGGCGAGGTCGATCCGCTGCCCCCTGGTCAACTGTTGGGCGCCCTTCTGCCAGGCGTCGGCCAGAGCGACCACGTGGTCGATCTGGACGAGGGCGGACGTGTCGACTCCGCGGACGAAGGCGATCGTCGAGCCGGTGTACGGGTCGTCGAGCGTGCCGCTCTTCACCACACAATGGGCCGCGGTGGACACCGGCCGGGGCCGGCACACGATGCCCACCAGATCGCGCGAGAGGACATCGTCACGCGTGTCGAGACCGTTGCCGCCCCAGAGGGCGTGGTTGTCGTCGGTCCAGGCCGCGCCGAACTGGGCCCTCGAATAGCCGGTGAGGGGAGCCCGGCCCTTCACCGGCAGGGCCGCCAACGCCTGGAGGGCGGTCGAGGCGGCCGTCGCCGCCCGGGTCACCGGACCCGGCGACGCCGTGACGGCGGCGGCCGAGCAACCACAGCCCAGGAACAGCACGGCGACGAGCCAGATGATCGCGGGCATCGGCGTTCGTGCGGTGGTCACCGGGATGAGGCTGCCAGAGATCACCGACAATCCGGGCACCGGCGCGCCCGGCGTGAGACGCCAGCCCCCGGCGTGAGACGCCAGCCCCCGGCGTGAGCCGTCAGCGCCCGACGTAGGCCGCGAGGTGCTCGCCGGTCACCGTGGACCTGGTCGACACCAGATCGCTCGGCGTGCCCTCGAACACGATCCGGCCCCCGTCGTGCCCGGCCCCTGGACCGAGATCGATGATCCAGTCCGCGTGAGCCATCACGGCCTGGTGGTGTTCGATGACGATCACCGACTTGCCGGAGTCGACCAGCCGGTCGAGCAGGCCCAGCAGGTTCTGCACGTCGGCCAGGTGCAGACCGGTGGTCGGCTCGTCGAGGACGTACACGCCGCCCTTCTCGCCCAGGTGGGTGGCCAGCTTGATCCGCTGCCGTTCGCCGCCGGACAGGGTGGTCAGCGGTTGCCCCAGGCTCAGGTAGCCGAGGCCGACGTCGGCCAGCCGGGTCAGGATGGCGTGGGCGGCGGGCACGGCGGCGTCACCGGCGGCGAAGAACCGCTCAGCCTCGTCGACCGGCATGGCCAGCACCTCGCTGATGTCCTTGCCGCCGAGCTTGTACTCCAGTACCTCCGCCATGAACCGCTTGCCGTCGCACACCTCGCAGACGGTGGCCACCCCGGCCATCATGGCCAGGTCGGTGTAGACGACCCCGGCCCCGTTGCAGTTGGGGCAGGCACCCTCGGAGTTGGCGCTGAACAGGGCCGGCTTGACCCCGTTCGCCTTGGCGAAGGCCTTGCGGATCGGCTCCAACAGCCCGGTGTAGGTCGCCGGGTTGCTCCGCCGGGAACCCTTGATCGCCCCCTGGTCGACACCGACCACCCCGTCCCGGCCGGTGACATGGCCCTGGATCAGGGAGCTCTTGCCCGATCCGGCCACCCCGGTCAGCACCACCAGGACGCCGAGCGGGATGTCGACGTCCACGTCCTTGAGGTTGTGGGTGCTCGCTCCGCGGATCGACAACGCGTTCCTGGACGTACGCACCGACGGCTTCAGCGCGGCGCGATCGTCCAGGTGCCGGCCGGTGAGCGTGCCGCTGGCGCGAAGGCCCTCGACCGTCCCCTGGAAGACCACCTCGCCACCGGCCTGGCCGGCCCCTGGTCCGAGGTCGACCACATGGTCGGCGATGGCGATCATCTCCGGCTTGTGCTCGACCACAAGCACCGTGTTGCCCTTGTCGCGCAACTGCAGCAACAGAGTGTTCATGCGCTGGATGTCGTGCGGGTGCAGCCCGATGGAGGGCTCGTCGAACACGTAGGTCACGTCGGTCAGCGACGAGCCGAGATGGCGGATCATCTTGATCCGCTGCGCTTCTCCACCGGACAGCGTGCCCGACGGCCGCTCCAGGGCCAGGTATCCGAGGCCGATCCCGACGAACGAGTCCAAGCTGTGCTGCAGCGCAGCCAGTAGCGGCGCCACCGACGGATCGTCCACCGTCGCGAGCCACTGCGCCAGGTCGCTGATCTGCAACGCGCAGGCGTCGGCGATCGACAGGCCGTTGATCTTCGACGAGCGCGCCGCCGCGGACAGCCGGGTGCCGTCGCACTCCGGGCAGGTGGTGAAGGTGACCGCCCGCTCGACGAACGCCCGGATGTGCGGCTGCAGGGTGTCGACATCCTTGGACAGCATGGACTTCTCGATCTTCGGGATCAGGCCCTCGTAGGTCAGGTTGATGCCCTCGACCTTGATCTTGGTGGGTTCCTTGTACAGCAGGTCGGCCATCTCCCGCTTCGTGTACTTCCGGATCGGCTTGTCCGGGTCGAAGAAACCGGAACCGATGAAGATGCGGCCGAACCATCCGTCCATGCTGTAGCCGGGGATGGTGAACGGACCTTCGCGCAGCGATTTGCCGTCGTCGTAGAGGGCGGTGAGGTCGATGTCGGTGACGTTGCCCCGGCCCTCGCACCGCGGGCACATCCCGCCGGTGATGCTGAAGCTGCGGCGTTCCTTGACCGTCTGTCCGCCGCGCTGCGTCGTCACCGCGCCGGCGCCGCTGATCGACGCGACGTTGAACGAATAGGCCTGCGGCGACCCGATGTGCGGGCGGCCGAGCCGGCTGAACAGGATGCGCAGCATGGCATTGGCGTCGGTCACGGTGCCGACGGTGGAACGCACGTTGGCGCCCATCCGCTCCTGGTCGATGACGATCGCCGTGGTCAGGCCCTCCAGGACGTCGACATCGGGCCGGCCCAGCGTCGGCATGAAGCCCTGCAGGAAGGCGCTGTAGGTCTCGTTGATCATCCGCTGCGACTCGGCGGCGATGGTGGAGAAGACCAGGGAGCTCTTGCCGGAACCGGAGACCCCGGTGAACACGGTCAGCCGCCGTTTCGGCAATTCGATGCTGATGTCCTTCAGGTTGTTCTCGCGGGCGCCGTAGACCCGGATCCGGTCGTGGCGATCGGCAACGGCCGGCTCCGGGCACGTCTTGCTGGGCATGTTCGCTCCCTGGTGCGGTGGGTCGGGCTGACGGCTGTGTCGATCAGGCTAGCCGCGGCTCGGAAGGTGGTGCTTCTCGATTCCTGACCCGTTCGGCCCTCTACGCTGGTCGCCATGACGGTGCACCAGCTGTCCAAGGCCGATGCGCGGCGCATCTCGGTGCGGGCCAATCGGCTGGACCGGTCCCGGCCGACCGACGTGCTCGACACGGTGCGGCGGCTGACCGTGCTGCAGAACGACCCGACCGCAGCGGTGGCACCCAACGCCGATCTGGTGCTCTGGAGCCGCCTCGGCTCGACCTACCAGCCGCCCGATCTGCAGGCCGAACTCGAGGCCGGGACTTTGGTCGAGTTGTCCCTGATGATCCGGCCGGTCGAGGACCTGGTGCTGTACCGGGCCGGGATGGCGCAATGGCGCACCGGCGACGGCCTGAAGCCCTGGCAGCGGGGTCTGCGGGACTGGCTGGAGGCCAACGACGGCTGTCGCCACGACATCCTGTACCGGCTGGAGTCGGACGGTCCGCTGACCAGCACCGAGTTGCCCGACACCTGTGACGTGCCGTGGGTCTCGAGCGGATGGACGCACAACCGCAACGTGCTGGAGATGCTGGAGATCATGACGGCCGCCGGCGAGGTCGCAGTGGTCGGTCGGCGGGGCCGGGAACGTTTGTGGGATCTGGCCTCTCGGGTCTATCCGGACGATCCGGTGGTGCCGGTGGAGGAGGCGCGGCGGATCCGGGACGAGAAGCGGCTCCGGTCGCTGGGGATCGCGCGGTCCCGAACCCAGGAGACACCGAACGAGCCGTGGAACGTGGGGGAGGCCGGGGAGCCGGCCGTGATCGACGGCGTGAAAGGGACGTGGCGGGTGGACCCGGACCAACTGGGGCAACCGTTCTCGGGCCGCGCGGCCCTGCTGTCCCCGCTCGACCGCATGATCCACGACCGGAAGCGCATGGTCGACGTATTCGACTTCGACTACCAGCTGGAGATGTACAAACCGGCGGCCAGACGGCGCTGGGGCTACTTCGCGCTGCCGATCCTGTACGGCGATGCCCTGGTCGGGAAGGTCGACGCCACCGCCGACCGCAAGGCCGGCGTGCTGCGGGTCGACGCCGTGCACCAGGACGTGCCGTTCAGCCCGACCATGGCTGCCGCCGTCGACCGGGAGATCACCGATCTGGCGCGATGGCTGCGTGTGGAGCTGTTGCGGCCAGCGATCGACCGATGAGCTGCAGCAGTTCGGCCGCCCGGGCCATCGACGTCGCGAGGTCCGGTTCCAGCGCCGACAGCGGGTGAACCGCATCGAACCCCGCGGCGCGCCACTGGTTCTCGGTGAGCCGGCAGCGACCGCAGACGGCCACCACCGGCACTCCCGACGCCCGCGCGGCGCGCGCCACCCCGACCGGAGCCTTGCCGTGCAGGGTCTGCTCGTCGAGCGACCCCTCACCGGTGATCACCAGTGAGGCCGACGACAACCGGTCGGCGAAACCGATCAGGTCCAGCACCACGTCGATGCCCGGCACCAGCCGAGCGCCGAGCAGGGCCGCCCCGGCGAATCCGACGCCGCCGGCCGCGCCGGCGCCCGGAAGCGCGCGCAGATCCTCGGACGTGCGGCGGGACACGGCGTCGGCCCACACCGAGAGCGCTCGGTCGAGGAGGGCGACGGCGTCCGGGTCAGCACCCTTCTGCGGTCCGTACACGGCAGCCGCACCGGTCGGGCCTAGGAGCGGGTTGTCGACGTCGCAGGCGATCAGCACCTCGGTGTCCGGCAGCGCCGGGTGCAGGCCGGCCAGGTCCACGGCGGCCAGGTCCAGCAGGGCTGCCCCGCCGGAGGGCAGTGGCCGCCCGGCGGAATCCAGCAGCCGGGCCCCGAGGGCAGCCACCATGCCGGCGCCTCCGTCGGTGCTCGCGCTGCCGCCGATGCCCAGCACGATGCGCCGGCAACCGGCGTCCAGCGCGGCTCCGAGCACGTCACCCACCCCACGGGTGGAGGCCGTCAACGGCGCCGGCCGACCACCGGGCAGTCGACCGAGCCCGCAGGCATCGGCCAGTTCGACCACCGCCGTGGTCCCGCGCCGGGCGAACCGGGTGCTGACCGTTTCACCGGTGGGGCCCGTGGCCATGACCGGGATCTCGTCGAACCCGGCGGCCAGCGCGGCGTCGAGGGTGCCGTCACCCCCGTCGGCCACCGGCATCAGATCGCACACCAGATCGGGTCGAACCGCCGAGATGCCGCGGGCCAACGCCTGGCCGACCTGGAGTGCGGTCAGCGAACCCTTGAACTTGTCGCAGGCGATGAGCACCGTACCCATCGCGTCAGGCCAGGCCGGTGGCGCCCGGAGCGCGGTCGGACCGGCCGCGGATCCACCTGGGGCGGGCTGCGGTCACCTCGGGCACCGGTGCACCCACTCTCTCGTCGCGGTTCGAGCGCCGATGTCCATCATGAACCACCCCTGACGGCGAACGGCGATGGGGCACGACGGCGGCGATTGCCGCGTGACGAACCGGACACGTGCCCGTCATGGCCGGATAGTAGGACTGGGGGATGACCACCTCCCGGCCCGGGACGCGGCCTGTTTCACACCGCGGAATGAGAGTGACGGAACCTTGGTCGGGCCCAGAGTGCCGCAGTACTGTTCGATACAGCGCATGTCGTGAGGGAGAAGAAATCCGTGGAGCCTCAACTCGTGGTGAACGGCCGGTCGCGACTTCTCGGGGAGGTCGGGGGTCACGTCACCCTGTTGGAATGGCTGCGCTCCGCGGGCTACACCGGGTCAAAGGAAGGATGCGCCGAGGGCGAGTGCGGCGCCTGTGCGGTCCTGGTCGCCAGGCCGGACGGGGAATCGAGGTCCCGCTGGACGGCGATCAACGCCTGTCTGGTTCCCGCGGCCGGGCTGGATCAGCAGGAGATCGTCACCGCCGAGGGTCTGGGTCGGCCGACCGCCCTGCATCCGGTCCAGGCGGAGATGGCGACTCGCGGCGGGTCTCAATGTGGTTACTGCACACCGGGTTTTGTCTGCTCCATGGCCTCCGAATTCTATCGAGCGGACCGTCGGCCGACCGGTCGGATCGAGCCCGCCCCATCGGCCGAGCCAAATGGCGGTGCTCGGCGGGCCGTTCGTGACCCGGGGGTCGAGTCCGCCGACGACCCCGCCGCTCCCGGCTCGGCGCCGGATCACGAGCACGGCCCCAACGGTTTCGATCTGCACGCGCTGTCCGGAAACCTGTGCCGTTGCACCGGATATCGGCCGATCCGGGACGCTGCGTACGCCCTCGGAGCGCCGGCCGACGACGATCCGCTGCAGGTGCGACTGCAGCGACCGGCCCCGGAGCCGGCGCCGACCCGGATCAGCAGCGGGCAGGGCGACTTCGCCCGCCCGGTGACGCTCTCCGAAGCTCTGACCCTCCTCGCCGACCACCCGACGGCGCGGCTGGTGGCCGGTTCCACCGACTGGGGGGTCGAGCTGAACATCCGGCACGCGCGCACCGAGCTCACGATCGCCATCGACCGGCTGGCCGAGCTCCGCGAGCTGAACGTCAGCGATGACTTCATCGACATCGGGGCGGCGCTCAGCCTTTCCGAGGTCGAACGCGGCCTGGCCGGCCGGATCCCCTTGCTGGCCGAGCTCTTCCCGCAATTCGCATCCCGGCTGATCCGCAACGGGGCGACGCTGGGGGGCAACCTCGGCACCGGTTCGCCGATCGGCGATTCGTCACCGGCTCTGCTGGCCCTTGACGCCTCGCTGGTGCTGGCCCGGGCCGACGGCGAGCGCACGGTCCGGCTGGCGGACTACTTCACCGGATATCGCGAGTCGATCAAGGAGCCGGACGAATTGATCAGGTCGATCCGGATCCCGCGCCCACTGGCTCCGGTGACCGCGTTCCACAAGATCGCCAAGCGACGGTTCGACGACATCTCCAGCGTCGCCGTTGCTTTCGCCCTCTGGCTGGAGCCCGGTGAGCCCGGGCGGCAGATGGTCACCGATCTCAAGATCGGCCTCGGCGGCGTCGCCGCGATCCCGTTGCGGGCCTTCGGAACCGAGGCCGCTCTGATCGGAAAGCCCTGGGATGCAGCTGCTGTTGCGGTGGCAGCGGAGGTCCTGGGTGGAGAGGGAACGCCCATGGGTGATCACCGGGCGAGCGCCCCCTATCGCGCGGCGACGCTGCGTACCTCACTGCTGAAGTTCTTCGCTCACCACCAGTCGCCGAACCGGACGGAGGTCACGGCATGAGCAAGCAGCACGGACCGCTCGCCGATCGCCCGGTCAACCCCAAGGTCGGACTGGAGATCCCGCACGAGAGCGCCGACCTGCACGTCACTGGGGCCGCGCTGTACACCCAGGACCTGCTGGCCCGGACCAAGGACGCCCTGCACGCGTGGCCGGTGCAGGCGCCGCACGCCCACGCCAAGGTCGTCCGGCTGAACGTGCAACCGGCCCATGACGTTCCGGGGATGGTGAAAGTGCTGACGGCGGCGGATGTTCCGGGACTGAACGACGCCGGCGAGAAACACGACGAACCCCTGTTCCCGTCCGAGGTGATGTTCTATGGGCATGCCGTGTGCTGGGTGCTCGGCGAGACCCTGGACGCGGCCCGGCTGGGCGCGGCCGCCGTCGAGGTGGTCTACGAAACCCTCCCGTCGCTGATCGGTGTGCGCGAGGCGATCGCCGCGGGCAGTTTCCAGGGCAGTCGACGGACGGTGAGCCGCGGCGACGCCGACACCGCCCTGGCCGGTGCCGCACACCGGTTCTCCGGTGAGTTCGAATTCGGCGGCCAGGAGCACTTCTACCTGGAGACGATGGCCGCGTTGGCCCTGGTCGACGAGAACGGCCAGGTATTCGTGCAGTCCAGCACGCAGCACCCGAGCGAGACGCAGGACATCGTCGCGCACGTCCTCGGCGTCCCGGCCCACGCCGTCACCGTGCAGTGCCTGCGGATGGGAGGCGGCTTCGGCGGCAA
The DNA here is from genome assembly GCF_900104535.1 of Nakamurella panacisegetis. Lineage (NCBI taxonomy): Bacteria > Bacillati > Actinomycetota > Actinomycetes > Nakamurellales > Nakamurellaceae > Nakamurella > Nakamurella panacisegetis. Next base: position 2,343,349 of record NZ_LT629710.1, read on the forward strand.
GGAGTTCCAGCCCCACGGACTCGCCGCCGTGGCCGCCCTGGGGGCCACTCTGACGTCCCGGCCGGTGAGCCTGCGCCTCAACCGCACGCAGGACATCACGATGACCGGCAAGCGGCACCCGTTCCTGGCCCAGTGGGAGGTGGGGTTCGACGACGATCTCCGCCTCTGCGGATTGCGGGCCACCCTGACCAGCAACGGCGGCTGGAGCCTTGACCTGTCCGAGCCGGTGCTGGCTCGCGCGCTGTGCCACATCGACAACGCCTACTGGATTCCCGACATCCACGTCGACGGGCGGGTCGCGAAGACGAACCAGCAGTCCAACACCGCGTTCCGTGGGTTCGGCGGTCCTCAGGGGATGATCGTCATCGAGGACATCCTCGGCCGGTGCGCCCCACTGCTGGGGGTGGACCCGCAGGAGCTGCGCCGCCGGAACTTCTACTCGCCCGGCCAGAGAACGCCGTTCGGGCAACCGGTCCGGCACGCCGAGCGACTGGTCGAGATCTGGCAGGTCCTGAACGAGCGCGCCGAGGTGACCGCCCGCAGACGTGAGATCGCCGCGTACAACGCGTCGTCGCCGCACACCAAGCGGGCGCTGGCGATCACCCCGGTCAAGTTCGGCATCTCGTTCAATCTGACCGCGTTCAACCAAGCCGGTGGGCTGGTGCACGTCTACAAGGACGGCTCCGTCCTGATCAATCACGGCGGCGCCGAGATGGGGCAGGGACTGCACACGAAGATGATCCAGGTGGCGGCCACCGCTCTCGGGGTGCCGCTGTCGACCGTGCGGTTGGCGCCGACCCGCACCGACAAGGTGCCGAACACGTCCGCGACCGCGGCCAGTTCGGGGGCCGACCTGAACGGCGGCGCGGTGAAGAACGCCTGTGACCAGATTCGGGAGCGCCTCGCCGTGGTGGCCGCCGGGAAGCTCGGCATCCATCCGGACGACGTGCGGTTTGTGGACGGCTGGGCCACCGGTATCGGCTTCCACGACCAGCGCCTTCCGTGGGCCACGCTCGTCCACGACGCCTATTTCCAGCGCGTGCAGTTGTGGGCGGCCGGCTTCTACCGGACCGCTGGTCTGCACTGGGATGCCGAGCGCATGCAGGGTGAGCCGTTCAAGTACTTCGCCTACGGCGCCGCGGTGTCCGAGGTCGAGGTCGACGGATTCACCGGCGCCTATCGGCTGCTGCGCGCCGACATCGTGCACGACGTCGGGGACAGCCTTTCTCCCCTGATCGACATCGGTCAGATCGAGGGCGGGTTCGTGCAAGGGGTGGGCTGGCTGACGCTCGAGGAGCTGCGCTGGGACGAGAGCGATGGTCCGCACCGGGGGCGGCTGAACACCCAGGCGGCCAGTACCTACAAGATCCCGAGCTTCTCGGAGATGCCGGCGCAGTTCAACGTGCACCTCTACGAGAAGGCGACCGAGTCGGGTGTGGTCTACGGCTCCAAGGCCGTCGGCGAGCCTCCGTTGATGCTGGCGTTCAGCGTGCGTGAAGCGCTGCGGGCCGCGGTGGGTGCCTTCGCCCCGCCGGGTCACAGCGTCGAGCTGGCGTCACCCGCGACCCCGGAAGCGGTCTTCTGGGCGATCGAGACGGCCCGCGCCGCCGCCGATGGGACGGTCTCCGTCCCGGTCTCTGCGATACCGGCTCGGGTGTAGCGCGATGGACTGGCTCAGTGCGGTCCAGCAACTCCGGCGGGACAACCGGCCGGGGGTGATGGTCACGCTCGTCGAGGTACGCGGTCATGCGCCGCGCGACGCGGGCGCCAAGATGGTGGTGGGGGCCGACCACCTGTGGGGCAGCGTCGGCGGCGGCAACCTGGAGGAGGCGGCCGTCCGGCGGGCTCGCGCCATGATCGCCAGTGGGGCCACGGTGCCGGAGATGCAGGAGTCCCGGCTCAATGCCCACGCCCGGAACCCGCACGGGCAGCAGTGTTGTGGCGGGGTCGTCCGGCTGCTGCTGGAACCGTTGCCGGCGCGTCCGGTGATCGCCGTGTTCGGGATGGGGCACGTCGGATTCGAGCTGGCCCGGATCCTGTCCCGGCTCGACGTGGATTTGCACCTGGTCGACTCGCGCCCGGAACAACTGGACGAGCTGCGGCTGGCCGACGTCACCGGTGGCCCGGCCCAGGTGTCCGTCCAGCATCTGGTACTAGGGGAGCAGGCGCTCGACCGGCTGCCCGCCGGCGCCCACGTGTTGATCATGACGCATGATCACGCCGAGGACTTCGCGCTGTGCGACGCCGCCCTGCGGCTCCCCGCACTGGGCAGCGTCGGACTGATCGGGTCCAGCGCGAAGTGGACGAGGTTCCAGTCGATGCTGGCCGAGGCCGGGCACGACGCGGCCGCCATCGGCCGGATCCGGTGCCCGATCGGGATGCCCGAACTGCCGGGAAAGGAGCCCGCGGTGATCGCCGTGGGTATCGCGGCCCGGCTTCTGGAGCAGCGGGGCCGGTCGGCCGGCCCGGCCGAGATCGCCGACGGCCCTGGGTCAATGGTGTTGACGTGACGATCTACCGGGGAGCGATCGTCGACACGTCGGGTGATCCGTTCATCGACGGCGCGCAGGCCCTGCGGGCCGATCAGGACGGTGGGCTCCTGGTCCGGGACGGCCGCATCGTCGCCCGGGCGGCGTTCCACCGGGTGCGCGCCGAGGCGCCGGACGACGAGGTGGTGACCCTGGCCGGCGGCCTCGTGCTGCCGGGGTTCGTCGACACCCATGTGCACTTCCCGCAGATCCGCGCGGTCGGCGGATTGGGCATGCCTCTGCTGGACTGGCTGGAGAAATGCGCGCTGCCGGAGGAGAGCCGCCTGGCCGAGCCGGGCTACGCCGCGGCCGTGGCCGACGAATTCCTGGACGGATTGCTCGCCGTCGGCACCACGTCGGCGCTGGTCTTCGGTTCGCATTTCGCCGCGGCCATGGATCTGCTGTTCGCCGGGGCCCGCGCCCGCGACATGAACGTGACGTCCGGACTGGTGGTGTCGGACCGGATCCTGACTGCCGACCTGTTGTGCACGCCCGAGGCCGCCGGACAGCAGAGCGCCGACCTCATCGACCGGTGGCACGGCCAGGGCCGGCTGAAGTACGCGGTGACACCGCGTTTCTCGCTCTCCACCAGTGACGCCGTGTTGAGCGTCTGCGGTGAACTGCTGGACGGCGACATCACCTTCACCTCGCACCTCAACGAGAACCCGGCCGAGGTGGCCGCCGTCGTCTCGCTGTTCCCGCATCGCCGCGACTACCTGGACACCTACCACCAGCACGGTCTGGTCACCGATCGCAGCGTCTTCGCCCACAACGTGCACGCCACCGACAAGGAACTGGCGCTGATGGGGGAGACCGGCGCCTGGGCGTCACACTGTCCGACCAGCAATTCGGCCCTGGGCAGCGGACTGTTTCCGCTGCGTCGGCACCGGGCCCACGGCGTCGGGGTGGCGCTCGGCTCCGACGTGGGCGCGGGGACCGGCCTGTTCCTGCCCAAGGAAGGGCTGCAGGCCTACTTCATGCAGCAACTGCTGGGCGCGGACGGTTCGGCGCTGGATCCGGTGCAACTGTTGTTCCTGTGCACCCTGGCCGGCGCCCGTGCCCTCGGAATAGCGGACCGCGTCGGCGATTTCAGTGTCGGCAAGGAATTCGACGCGGTCTGGCTGCGACCCGCGGACGGCTCCACCCTCGCCGTGAACCTGCGACACGCAACCGATCCGGTCGATGCGCTGGCCCGGGTGTTCGCGCTGGCCGCGCCGTCGGACGTGGCCGGCGTCTGGCTGCGCGGTGCCCCGGCGGCCACGACCTCCTCGTCGCACCTTGCGGGCGGCCCGTGGCCGCCGGTGCCATGGCCGGTTCGGGCCGGGCTGAGCTGATCTCACCTCGTCCGGAGACTGCGAGACACGAAATCTGCGGCGATGTCGGACCAGCGATCCCGCAGTCCGGAGAATGTGCGAAACGCCCTGCGGCCCGGCCAGTCCGGTGGCAGCAGCCCGGCCGGGAGCCCGGGATCGATGCGGGGGAACTGCCGCCAGTCGTCGACCAGCTTCAGGTATCCGGCGAATGCCGCCCCCGGCTCGGTGGTGGCGTCGACGTCGCGCCAGCGGTCGAGAAATTCGGAGTACAACCGCCGCAGCTCCTCCAGGTCCCACCAGGCCGCGGCGTCGGCCAGCTCGAGGGTCGCTCCGGCGAACCAGGTCACGTACGCGCCGAGACCGGCGGCGGACACCTGTTCCCGGGCCGGGGCGGCCAAGGCGGCCGGGGCGATCCAGACACCGGCGCCGACCGTTCCGAAGCCCAGCCAGGACAGCACCGTGCGCAATCGGTGTCGCTCGGCCCGGGCGTGCTCGGGGACCGAGAAGACGGCCAGGACCCACCCGTCGGTCGGCTCGGCTTCGCCGAAGCGCCAGATCCGCCGGTCGCCGGTCTCGAGGTCGGCCCGCGCGGCCTCGGTCAGGGCGTATCCGGCCCGTCCGGCCCGGCGTTCACCGGCCAGGAAATCGCGGGACTTCAGCCGCACCAGGGCCTGACGCACCGCGTTGGGAGCGACCCCGGCCGCGCCGAGCAGCGTGATCAGGTCGGCCACCGCGATCCAGCCGCCGATGGGCCGCAGGTACAGCCCGGCGAACGTGACGATCAACGATCCCGGTGACGCCGGGGCCGCATCCCCGGCCGCCGTCATGCCGACAGGTCCCGGATCACCGACACCCCGTCCCACACCTCGGTAAAACGCAAGGGCAGGGGCGAGAGGCCGATGCGGATCGCGTCCGGCGTCCGGAAGTCCGGCAACACCCCGGCCGCGGTGAGCCGGGAGCACAGTTCGCGGGCATCGGACCGCGCGATGCTGACGTGGCCACCGCGCCGAATGGGGTCCCGGGGTGACGCGAGCCGGAAGCCAAGGGGCTGCAGGTGCTCGTCGAACAGGTCGATCACCATCTCGCCCAGGCCCACGATCTTGGCGCGGATGGCGTCGATGCCGGCCTCGGCGATCACTGCTGCGCCCTCGCGGACGGCGAGAATGCCGAGCACAGAAGGCGTTCCGGAGATCATCGACCGGATACCGGCGGCCGGGACGTAACCCTGCTCCATCTCGAACGAGTCCTGCCGGCCGAGCCAGCCCCAGATCGGTTGATCCAACCGGTCATGGTGCCGGGCGTTGACGTAGCTGAACGCCGGTGCCCCCGGTCCGGCCCCGACGAACTTGTAGGTGCAGCCGACGGCCAGGTCCACGTCGCAGGCGTCGAGCGAGATCGGCACGCTGCCGACCGAATGGCACAGGTCCCAGACCACCAGCGCGCCGACGGCGTGCGCGGCGGCGGTGACGGCCGCCATGTCCGCGAGATAGCCGGAGTGGTAGGCGATGTGGCTCATCGTCAGCACCGCCACGTCCTCGTCCAGGACGGCCGCCAGGTCGTCCGGGCCGATGCCGCCGACGTCGGTGCCGATCAGCCAGACGATCTCCAGGCCGTGATCCTTGGCCAGCGACTCGACCACGTACCGGTTGGTGGGGAAGTTGTCCCGGTCGATCACGATCTTGCGGCGTCCCGGGCGCAGGTTGATCGCGGCCCGCACGGCCTTGTAGAAATTGACCGTCGTCGAGTCCGCGATCACCGTCTGCCCGGGGGCGGCGCCGAGGGCGGCAGCGCCCAGTTCGTCCCCCACCTTCTCGGGCAGGTCCATCCAGCCCTCGGTCCAACCCCGGATCAGCCGCCCGGCCCATTGTTGGTGCGCGAAATCGGTCCAGACCTCGGCGATCGAGGCCAACGGCCGCCCGAGCGAGTTGCCGTCGAGATAGGCGACCACGTCGTCGGGCTGCGGCAGGTAACGAGACCCGAAGGCGGCCAGGGGATCGGCGGCGTCCAAGGCCTGGGCGTCGGGGCGGGTGACGGTCATCAGCGTCCGATCTCGGTGCGCACGGCGTACAGCTCGGGGAAGAAGGTCAGGTCGAGGGCGCGTCGCAGGAAGGCGACACCGGAGGATCCGCCGGTGCCACGTTTGAACCCGATGATGCGTTCGACGGTCTTGAGGTGACGGAAGCGCCAGGTCTGGAAGGTGTCCTCGACGTCGATCAGTTCCTCGCAGGTCTCGTAGACGTCCCACTGGGCCTCCGGGGCGTCGTAGATGCCGGTGAACACGTCGACCAGGGCGGCGTTGAGCGTGTGCGGCACCCGCCGGTCCCGGTCCAGGAGTTCGGCCGGGATCGCGTAGCCCCGGCGGTGCAGGAACAGCAGGAACTCGTCGTACAGGCTGGGCGCGTCCAGGGCCGCCTGCAGGATCTGCTGCTGCTCCGGGTGGTGGGCGAACACCGCGATCATCGCGGCGTTCTTGTTCCCCAGCAAGAACTCCAGCAGGCGGTACTGCATGGACTGGAAGCCCGAGGACTTGCCGAGGATCCCGCGGAACTGGGCGTACTCGCTGGGGGTGAGGGTGGCCAGCACCGACCACTGGTCCGTCATCTGCTTCTGGATGTGTTTGATCCGGGCCAGGCGTTTCAGAGCCGGTCCGAGGGAGTCGGCGGCGATCAGGGCCATGGCCGACCGGAGTTCGTGGATCACCAGCTTCAACCACAGCTCGGTGGTCTGGTGCGCGATGATGAAGAGCATCTCGTCGTGGTGGGTGGACAGGGGCGCCTGGGCCGCCAACAGCGTGTCGAGCTGCAGGTACGAGCCGTAGTTGAGCCCGGTCAGGTCCTTCTCGATGCCGTCCTCGAGCGGACGGATGTTGCCGTTCTCCATGCTGAACCGTGTTTCCGCTGGCCGGGATCCGAGTCCGCAGCATATTGCGTATCTGTGACGATAGTCAATGATCCGCACTATGGCTGGCGGGTCGAAACCTGCCCGATCCTGAGCGACGCTCAGGACCCGGCGGCCGCCTTCGGTACCGTGAACCCGTGAGGAAATCCGGATGAAACGAGCCGCGGTCGCCATTCTGGGCATCGCCCTGCTGTTGATCGGCATCGCCCTGTTGGTGCTGCCCGGTCCCGGCTTCCTGCTGATCGCCGCCGCTCTCGCGTTGCTGGCCACCCAGTTCGAATGGGCGAAGGTGCCGCTGGACTACGCCTGGGGCAAGGCTCAGGACGGCATCGACCAGGTGGCCCGGAACAGGTGGCAGACGGGGCTGTCCGTCCTGTCCGCCCTGGTGCTGGTGGCCATCGGGATCGTCGAACTGGCTGGCGTCGCGGTGCCGTGGGTCAACACCCTCGCCGCGATCACGCTGATCATCAGCGGGCTGATTCTGGTCGGCACCATCGTCTACGCGCTGCGCCGGGCGAACACGCCCCAGCCGGACGATGCGGATCGACCGGCGTCAGGCGAGGGTCTTCCCGAAGCACAGCGACGTCCCTGAGTCGGCGTACGCGCCGAACGCGGGGATGGCCGCGTACCCGGCGGTGGTGTAGAGGCCCATCGCGGCCTTCTGCAGGGGACCGGTCTCCAGCATCAATCGGGTCCACCCGTGCTCGACGGCGCTGGCCTCGAGCGCGTCCAGCACGAGCCGCGACAGCCCGGCACCGCGATGTGACGGCCGGACGTACATCCGCTTGATCTCGGCTGTCGTTGGCCCCAGGGGCCGCAGGCCACCACAGGCCACCGCGATCGCGTCGGTCGCCTGATCGGCGTCACCGGCCGGAACCTCCAGAGCCAGCAGGAAGACCGTGACGTCGGCGGCCGAGGGTTTCACGCCGGGCTCGGTGTCCCCGTCGTAGAGGGCCCGCAGCTCCTCCTGCTGTGCCTCCCGCAACCCCGTGGCGGCCGGCGAGTCCCACGCAGTGGCGGCGATCACGATCCGGCGCCCGGCGCCCGGCTGGTTCGTCATACGCGGATCCTCGCATGCGATAGTGGGCGGGTAACGAGGTCTTTACCTTTCCTTCGGATGGTGGGCGCACGCGGAAACCCACCCGGACCGGCCTCGCGCATGGAAGGCTTCACGCGGAACACCGAGTTCGGTTCGGTCGTTCTCCGGGCCAGAAGTCGCGGTCCCGTGAACCATGTCCAGCGCCGGCCGGGGACGGCCAGAAAGTCGAGCACATCATGAGCGTGAGTCTGAGCAAGGGCGGGAACGTCTCCCTGACGAAGGCCGCTCCGAACCTGACCGCGGTGACCGTGGCTCTCGGGTGGCAGGTCCGGTCCTCGACCGGCGCCGACTACGACCTGGATGCCAGCGCGCTGGCCCTGGGTGCGGACCACAAGATCCTCGGCGACTCGTACTTCGTCTTCTTCAACAACCTGCGGTCGCCCGACGGGTCGATCGAGCACCTCGGTGACAACCTGGTCGGCGGCGCCGGCGGGGATGACGAGCAGATCAATGTGGACCTGGCCGCCGTGCCGCCGACCATCACCTCGATCGTCTTCGCGGTGTCCATCTACGAGGCAGACCAGCGACGCCAGTCCTTCGGCCAGGTCCGGGGGGCCTTCATCCGCGTCGTCGACCGCACCACCGGGTCCGAGCTGGCCCGTTACGACCTCACCGAGGAGGCGTCAACCGAGACCGCGATGGTCTTCGGCGAGCTGTACCGCTACAACGGCGAATGGAAGTTCAGAGCCATCGGCCAGGGATACGCCTCTGGTCTCCGTGGAATTGCCATCGACTTCGGAGTGAATGTCTAGATGACCGCACCGGCCAACCACAGCGCGACCCGGATCTTTGCCGCCTCGGGGATCATCTCCCTGGCCGCGATCGTCGTCGCCTACTTCTACGGCGGCTGGAAGGCCGCCGGCCTCACGCTGATCCTGGGCATCCTGGAGATCACGCTGTCCTTCGACAACGCCGTGGTCAACGCCAAGGTGCTCGAGCGGATGAGCGAGCGCTGGCAGCAGATCTTCCTGACCGTCGGCATCGTCATCGCCGTGTTCGGTATGCGGCTGGTCTTCCCGCTGCTGGTGGTCGTCCTGACCGCTCACATGAGCCCGGGCAACGCCATCACCCTCGCGTTCCAGAAGCTTCCGATCTCCGACCACGAGAGCTACGCCTACAAGCTGCACGAGGCGCACCCGCAGATCGCCGCCTTCGGCGGCATGTTCCTGCTGCTGCTGTTCCTGGACTGGCTGTTCGAGGAGCGCGAGATCACCTGGCTGACCTGGCTGGAGAGGCCGCTGGCGCGGATCGGCAAGCTGGACGCGCTGTCGGTGATCATCGCCGGGGTGCTGCTGTTCGTCATCGGCCAGACCGTCGCCGCCGATCCGGGGAAGGTCCTCGCCGCCGGCGTGCTCGGCATCGTGTCTTACCTGGCCGTGAACGGGCTCGGCGGGTTGTTCGAGAACTTCGAAGAGAGCCAGGAGGAGGAGTTCGAACGGAAGGCGCACGGCGGTCCGTCCGAGATCGCCAAGGCGGTCGGCAAGGCCGGGTTCTTCCTGTTCCTGTACCTGGAGGTCCTGGACGCGTCGTTCTCCTTCGACGGCGTCATCGGCGCGTTCGCCATCACCCCGGACCCGATCATCATCGCGCTGGGTCTTGGCCTGATCGGCGCCCTGTTCGTCCGGTCGTTGACGGTCTACCTGGTCCGCAAGGGCACGCTCAACGACTACGTCTACCTGGAGCACGGCGCCCACTGGGCGATCGGCGCCCTCGCCCTGATCCTGCTGATCACCATCAAGTGGGAGGTCAACGAGGTCGTCACCGGCCTGGTCGGCCTGGTCCTGATCGGTGCCGCGTTCGTGTCCAGCCTGATGCGCAACCGCCGCGAGGCCGCCGAAGGCGAACCGGTCCAAGAGATCGACGTCCGCGTGTAGCTTCCGGCGCATGCGTTTGTGCCCGGCGCATGCGTTTGTGACCTGCGCATACGTTTCTGACCTGCGCATACGTTTCTGACCCGCGCATACGTTTCTGACCCGCGCATACAGAAGGGCCCGAATCCGCCTCAAAATCGGCGGAGTCGGGCCCTTCTGTATGCGCCGGGCCGTTCGGTATGCGCCCAGGCCCAGCTCAGGCCCAGGCCCAGGCCCCGACCCACAGGCCCAGGCCCGGCTCAGGCCAGGCCGGCGGCCTTCTCGACCTCGTCGGCCTGACGGTTCCACTCGGCCTTCCCGGCTCGCCAGCCCTCCTCGGTGGCTCCGATCCGCCAGTAGCCCGAGATCGACAGGTGCTCCTTGGGTACGCCCCGCTCGACGCGGAGCAGCCGGCGGAGTTCCTTGACGAAGCCGGCCTCGCCGTGCACGAACGCGTCGACTGATGCCGCCGGGAACTGCAGCAACCGGGTCGCCTCGACCAGGGCCCGCCCGACCGGCCGGTCGCCGGCGTGCACCCAGCTCACGGCCACCCCAGGCGGTGCGGCCAGCGGCAACTCCGATGACGCGTCGTGGACCTCGATCAGCGCCTGTCCGGCGGCGTCGGCCGGCAGGGCGCCCAGGGCCGCGGCGATGGCCGGCAGGGCACTCTCGTCTCCCAGGTAGAGGTAGAACACGGCCTGGGGATCGGGCGCGTAACCGCCCCCTGGGCCGTCCACCAGCAGCTCGTCGCCCGGGCGGGCCCGTGCGGCCCAGGGCCCGGCGATCCCACTGTCACCGTGCAGCACGAAGTCGATGGTCAACTCGCGGGCCACGACGTCGAAGTTCCGGACGGTGTACGTGCGCGCCACCGGCCAGTGTTCCGGCAGGACCTCGGCCCGGATCCGGTCCAGGTCCAGCGGTCGAGGGTAGTCGATGCCGGGCTGGAGGAACCACAGTTTGACGTACGAGTCGGTGCAGTCGGAAGGCTCGAAATCGACGAGGTCGGCGCCGCCGAAGACCACCCGGATCATGGTCGGGCTGAGGCGCTCGGTCCGGACCACGGTGGCGGTCTTGGGTGCGGCGCGGCGGCGGGTGGCCTGAGTCATCGGATTCCCTCTTCGTTGATCTGGTTAGGCTTACCTTACCAGGCCCAATCAGAGGGTTTCGGGTGCTCAGTGCAACGGCAACCAGTCCAGGACGTCCCGGATCCGCGCGTCCCAGAGGTCCCAGGTGTGTTCTCCGGGCGTGAACTTGCTGGTCACGGCGAGGCCGGCCGATTCGGCGGTCTTGACGAAGAGCTCGTTCGACTCGCACAGCCGGTCCTGCTGCCCGCAGGCGATGTACAGACTGGGAGCAATGTTGGGGTCGATCCGCCGAGCCAGCGCCAGCACGTCCTCCTGCGTCGGCACGGCGTCCTCCGACTCGCCGAAGACACGCTTCATGATCGACGGCTTGTCCCGCCACCGCTGCGGGTCCCGGATGTCCAGGGATCCGGAGAGGCTGGCCGCGGCGGCGAACCGCTCGGGACAGCGGAGCGCCCACTTGACGGCGCCGTACCCGCCCATCGAGAGCCCGGCGACGAACGTGTCCTCCCGCCGCGGCGACAGCCGGAAGAAGCTTTCGGCCACGGCCGGGAGCTCCTCGGACAGGAACGTCCAGTACCGGTTGCCGTGCGCCTCGTCGGCATAGAAACTGCGGTGCACCTGCGGCATGACCACGGCCAGCCCCATCGTCGACACGTACCGCTCGATCGACGTACGGCGGGTCCAGGTGGTGTCGTCGTCGCTGAGCCCGTGCAACAGGTACAGCGTCGGATGCCCGCCGTCGCGGGCGGTGCCGGACAGGCCGATCTGGGTCGTGGTCTGCTGGGGCAGGATCACCGTCATCGAGGTGCTCAGCCCGAGCACGTCGGAATAGAAGTCGCAGCGCAGATGGGCCATCGGTCTGACCGCCTCGTCGTCGGGGGTTGGTCCGAGCGACTCTACGAGACCAGGCCGACATCGGCCGGGCTTCCGGCTCGACGGACCGTCCTCCAGGGGGCGGGATCGGAGCCGGCCCAGATCACAACAGCGGTCCCGGCGAGGCGGTCGAGGGCGCGTTCCGTGACGCCGAGCGCGGGCCCGGCCGAACGTGCTCGGGCCCGAGTGTCGCCCCGGGCCGGCCGATCAGTCTGACTGCTGGAGCAAGGTGAGGACGTCGGCGCCGTGGTCGGTGATGGCGATCGTGTGCTCGCCGTGGGCCGTCCGGCAGCCGGTTGCGCTGCGCAGGGTCCATCCGTCGGCGTCGGTGACGAGGTCGGCGGTGTCGGCCATGACCCACGGCTCCAGGGCCAGCAGCAGTCCGGGTCGCAGCCGGTATCCCCGGCCGGGCCGGCCGGTGTTGGACACGTGGGGGTCCTGGTGCATGGTCGATCCGACGCCGTGACCGCCGAACTCGGTGTTGATCGGATATCCGGCCTCGTGCAGCACCGAGCCGATGGCGTGGGAGATGTCGCCGATGCGAATACCGGGGCCGGCCACGGCGATTCCGGCCCGCAGGGCACGTTCGGTCGCGTCGATCAGGGCCACGCTCTCCGGGGCCGGTGCGTCACCGACCACGAAGCTGATCGCCGAGTCGGCGACCACCCCGGAGGTGGAAACGGCGAGGTCGAGGGAAAGGAGATCGCCGTCGGCGAGGGTGTAGTCGTGGGGGCGTCCGTGGAGCACGGCGTCATTGACCGACGTGCAGATGTAGTGGCCGAACGGCCCCCGGCCGAAGGACGGCGCGTAGTCGACGTAGCAGGACATGGCCCCGGCCTCGGTGATCATCTCCTTGGCCCACCGATCGATGTCCAGGAGGTTCGTGCCGGCTGTGCTCCGGCCCTTGAGGGTCTGCAGGATCTGCGCGACCACCGCGCCGGTGCCCCGCGCGCGCCGCAGTTCGGTGGCGCTCAGAATCTCGATCATGATCGTTGTCTCCACATTCCAATAACTATACCGGCCATATAGTACCGGTACTATCATTGGCGCATGGTCAGACTGCCCCTCACCCCCGCCGAGATCGAGCGCGGTCAGCGTCTCGGTGACTTCCTGCGTCGCGCCCGGGGGCAGCGCTCGATGCTGGACGTCGCGCTCGACGCCGGGATCTCGCCGGAGACCCTCCGGAAGATCGAATCCGGACGCGTCGCCACCCCGGCCTTCCCGACCATTGCCGCGATCGCCGATGTCCTTGGGGCGTCGCTGGATGCGGTGTGGGCCGAGATCAAGGGGCCGGACGAGGAGATCGAACCCGCCGCGTCACGCCGCCGAGCCCGGGAACGGATGGCTTCCTGACGCGTCGGTAGCGAGGCGGCCGGCGGTCGCGTCCCGACCGCGGGCGTCGCGCACCGGGCCGCCGAACCTCTACCGTGGGTAGGTCACGGTTCACGAGGAAGAGGTAGGCGCATGGCTGCAGGTGGAGATCGGCGGTCGTCGTCCGGTGCCGGGCGGTCCAACGGGGCCGGGGACCATCCGCAGCGGCGCGGTTTCAACCGCCCGGGTCGGACCCAGGTCGACCGCAACCGCGATCTGCCGGTCGATCGGCAGCTCAAGATCTTGCTGAAGAATCCGACACCGTCACCGGCCGAACAGAACCGGCTGTGCGAACTCACCCGGACGAAGAGCTACCGGGCCGCCGTGGCCGTGGCCAAACGGATGCTGGCCCCCGGCCCGGCCGTCGTCGAGCCGACCGAGCCCACCACCCCGGTTCGGCGGCGGAACCCCGGCAATCGTCCGCAGGGCTGACTCCGCCCGCGGCCCCGTCGTGCCCGGGCCGTGCGCGTCCGAAACCTGCCGACAACACGACGTGACTACGCTCGGGCGACGAGCCCTCCGGTGCAGGGTTCGCTGCCGACCCGGCGATCTGCCGACCAGCGGTCGACCGGCCGGGGTCGGCCCGGCGAATGGAGTCACGTGTGACCAACCGGCGGGTCCAGATCGGCTGCGACTTCACGTATTCGGCCGAGATAGAGACGTCCACTGTCTTCCAGGTCGCGCCTCTGGGTGATGGCGTCACCGGTGAGGCGTTCAGCTTCCGGCCGCCGCTCGATGCGCACGAGTACCGCGACCTGTACGGCAACCGCTGCCTGCGGGTGGTGCTGCCGGCCGGGCCGTCCACGTTCTCCTATCGAGCCCTGGTCGACGTGGCCGACGAGACCGAGGATTTCGACGAATCGGCCCCGGAGGTCGCGCCGCACGAACTGCCGGACGACGTCCTGCTCTACACAATGCCCAGCCGCTATTGCCTGCCCGACATGCTGGGCAACGAAGCCTGGTGGCGTTTCGCCGACACGCCACCGGGATATCAACGGGTGCAGGCGATCTGCGACCACGTTCATCGTCATCTGCAGTTCGCGTACGGGAGCAGCCATCCCACCTCGACCGCGGCCGACGTCAATGCGTCGGGATTCGGGGTCTGCCGCGATTTCACTCACCTGGCCATTTCCTTCTGCCGGGCACTGAACATCCCGGCCCGGTACGTGTTCGGGTACCTGCCGTTCATGGACGTACCCGATGACGGTTCGCCGAACGACTTCGCGGCCTGGATGGAAGTCTGGTTGGGCGGACGATGGTGGACTTTCGATCCGCGGAACAACCAGCGTCGCAAGGGCCGCATCCTGATCGGCCGGGGCCGGGACGCCTCGGACGTGGCCATGGCGACGACGTTCGGCGGCCCGCTGCTGGAGAACATGACGGTGATCGCCCAGGAACTGACGGCGGTGCACGGGTGACGGCCGAGGAGATCATCGCCCGCCTCGGCCTGGAGCGACTGGATCCCGAGGGTGGCTACTTCCGCCGGGTGTACACGGCGACCGGGGCGAGCGCAGCGACGGCCATCTACTACCTGGTGTCCGGGGACGATTTCTCGGCGCTGCACCGCATGCGGACCAGCGACGAGCTGTTCTTCCACCACGCCGGCGCGCCTCTGCGGATGCTCGTCCTGGACGGTGACGGCCGTGAGGTGGTGCTGGGCAGCGATCTCGCCGCCGGGCAGCAGCCGCAGGTACTGATTCCGGCGGGCACCTGGCAGGGCGCCTCGCCCGACGGGGCCTGGTCTTTGGTGTCGACCGTGGTGGTGCCCGCTTTCGAGTGGTCCGATTTCGAGTTGGGCGACCAGCCGGAGTTGACGGCGATGTTCCCCGGGTGGGCGACCCGGATCGACGAGCTCAGCCGGTGAGGGCCGCCCGCAGGGCGAGCACCGTCGCCAGCGGCCGATCGCCGATCGGGCGCAGCACCACACTGTCCGCGCCGGCGTCCCAGAGCGCGGAAACCTTCTGCGCAGCAACAGATGCCGGCCCATCAGCCAGGTAGACCTGCGCCGGAGCGACGCCCTGAACCTCGGCGAACTCGGCCCGGACGTCGGCGGTGGCCGCAGCCAGTGCCTGCTCGTCGGATTCGATGCACACGTGCGTGAGAACGGTCAGCGAATGCTCACTGGCGGCTGAGATGTGTTGCCGCGCAGCGGCTATGACGCTCGGCCCGGTGCCTTCGGCGAGGATTGTGCCGTCGGCGACCCGGCCGGCCAGGGCCAGCGACCGCGGCTTCATGACACCGGCCAGCAGTGGCGGCACCGCGGCCGGCGGGTGGACCAGCCGGACCCCGTCCACCGTCACGTAGCGGCCGTGGGCATCGACGAATTCGCCGCGCAGCAGCGCGCGGGTGGCCCGGAAGGTCTCCTCCAGCAGCGTCAGCGGTGACTCGACGGCCGCACCGACCTGCCGCATCCATGGCGTCACGCCGTGGCCGATCCCGGCCAGCAGCCGCCCGGGATGCAGCCGCTCCAGCGTGGCCAGTTCCATCGCGAGCACCGCGACGTTCCGCAGCGGCGCGGGGACGATCCCGATGCCGACGGTGATGGATCCGGTAGCGGCCAGCGCGGTGGCCGCGGACGACATCGCCCCACCCCAGCCCAGGTCCTCGACCACCCAGATCTCGTCGAAGCCGGCCTGCTCCAGGTCTCGGGCGAAGCCGGCGAGCTGCTCGGGCGGGCGGGCCCGGTCGAACATGACGCCGAGCCGTCGGGGTGGGGTGATGGTCATGGCCACAGAACCTACGCCCGCCGGGACGGTGCGTACCCAGGCACGCACCGGAACCGGCTACGGTGGTGGACGGCGCGGGGCGCCGGAGGCGAGAACCGGCTGAGATGCACCCGTGGAACCTGCCAAGGTAGTGCTTGCGAAGGGAACGCCAGTGACTCTGGAATCAGCTCTGACGACGGCCGACATCGCCGCCGTGATCGACCGTGTGCGAGCGGCCTCGCCGTTGGTGCAGTGCATCACCAACACCGTGGTCGCGAACTTCACCGCCAACGGTCTGTTGGCCGCCGGTGCCGCGCCGGCCATGGTCGACGCGCCGGAGGAGGCGGGTCTGCTGGCGTCGGTGGCCGGCGCCCTGTTGATCAACCTCGGCACCGTGACCACGGCCCAGGCGGCGGGTATGCGGGCCGGTATCGCCGGGGCTATCGGGGCCGGGGTGCCGTGGATCCTGGATCCGGTGGCCATCGGGGCGCTGCCCCTCCGCACCGGTCTGGCCCACGAATTCGCCGCCCTCGGGCCGGCCGTCATCCGGGGTAACGCTTCCGAGATCGGCGCGTTGTCCGGTGGCACGGGAGGACGGGGAGTCGATTCCACGGCGACCCCCGACGAGGTGGCCGAGGTCGCGGCGCAGGTGGCCGGGGACTTCGCCACCGTGGTCGCGATGAGCGGCGCGGTCGACCTGATCACCGACGGCACCCGGACGGTACGAGTGGCGTCGGGCAACGACCAGCTCACCCGGGTCACCGGAGTGGGGTGCTTCCTCGGGGCGCTGATGGGCGCCTGCGCCGCCGTCACCCCGGATCGGTTGCTCGCGGCGGCCGCCGCCACCGCCTGGGTGTGTGTGGCCGGCGACCGGGCGGCGAAGCAGAGCGAGGGGATCGGCATGTTCGCCGTGGCCTTCCTCGATGCGCTGGACGAGCTGTCGGGCAACGAGATTGCGCAGGGAGGCGCGGTGAGCGTTTCTTGAGCAGGATCGACGCGTCGGTCTACCTGGTGACCGACACCGTGCTCTGCGGCGGGCCGGCCGGGGTGGTCGACACGGTGCGGCGGGCGGTGACCGGGGGAGTCAGTGCGGTTCAGATCCGCGATCCGCTGGCCAGCACCCGTGATCTGGCCGCGCTCGCGACGGCGGTGCTGGACGCGCTCCGGGAGACCGGCATTCCGGTGATCGTGAACGACCGGGTCGACGTCGCCCTCGCGGTCGGGGCCCACGGCGTGCACGTCGGTCAGCGCGATCTGCATCCTCTCGCCGCTCGGCGGCTGATCGGACCGGCCGCCCACCTCGGCCTCTCGGTGTCGACCGAGGCGGAACTGCGGGACGCACTGATGCTGCCGGACGGCACCGTCGATCTGCTCGGGGTCGGCCCGATCCGGGACACGCCGTCCAAGACCGACGCCGCACCCGCGATCGGGTTCGACGCCCTGGCCGCGATGTGTGCGGCCGGTTCGGTGCCCTGCGTGGCCATCGGTGGCGTCAAGGCGGCGGACATCCCCGAGCTGCGTCGCGCGGGAGCGGTTGGTCTGGCGGTCATCTCGGCGATCTGCGGTCAGGCCGACCCGGCGGCCGCGGCTGCGACGCTGCGCCGAGGATGGGACGCGCCGTGACCCGGCCGCCCGGCCACCCGCCGGTGGTGCTGAGCATCGCCGGTTCCGATCCCAGCGGCGGCGCCGGGATCCAGGCCGATCTGAAGACCTTCAGTGCGCTCGGTGGCTACGGCTGCGCCGTCATCACGGCCCTGACCGCGCAGAGCACCCGCGGCGTGTCCGGCGTCTTCCCGATCCCGGCCGGGTTCGTCGCCGAGCAGCTCGACGCGTTGTTCGCCGACGTCGGCATCGACGCCGTGAAGGTCGGCATGATCGCGAACGCGGAGATCGCCCGGGCGGTGGCCGATGCGCTGCGGCGGTACGCGCCGCCCGTCGTGGTCCTGGATCCGGTGATGGTGGCGACGTCGGGGGATCGGCTGTTGGCACCCGACGCCGAGGACGTCATGCGGTCGGAGTTGTTGCCACTGGCCGACCTGATCACGCCGAACCTGGACGAGGCGGCCGCGCTGCTGGGTACCCAGCGTGCCGCGGATGCGGACGAGACCAGGGCGCAGAGCCTTGCGCTGCGGGCGATCGGCGCGCGGCGGGTGCTGCTGAAGGGTGGCCACCTGGTCGGCCCGGAGGCGACGGACTACCTGGTCGACAGCGACGGCCGGGTGCAGGAGTTGACCGCGGAGCGGATCGACACCGCCAATACACATGGCACCGGTTGCACGTTGTCCTCGGCCGTCGCCGTACTCCGCCCCGGCGCTGATGACTGGTTCACCGCCGTGCAGGAGGCGAAGGCCTACCTGACCACGGCCTTGCGCCACGCCGACGAGCTCATGATCGGCGGCACCGGCACCGACTACTCGCCCTACAGCGGACACGGCCCGGTACATCACTTCTCGGCCATGTGGCCGCGACGGTGAACTCGCGACGGTGAACTCGCGACGGCCACGGGCCGCCGGTCGACCGGGGGTGTAACCCCTCGGACGTGGGTGTGACGGTCGGCCGGGGTGCAAGAGTGGTCGGCATGACGATCTCCGGACGGGCACGGCAGGGTTCGATCTACGCCGCCGGGGTGCTCGGTCGGCGACCGGAGGTGCCCACCGGCTGGACCGCCCTGGAGGCGGCCGCTCGATCTCGACTGTCGGCCAAGGCCTTCGCCTACGTGACCGGGGGCGCCGGACTCGAGCTGACGATGGCCGCCGACCGGGCTGCCTTCGCGCGCCGTCAGTTGTCGCCGAGGGTGTTGCGGGACGTCTCGTCCCGGGACTTGTCGGTCGAGCTGTTCGGCCGCCGGCTGCCCGCGCCGATGCTGCTGGCGCCGATCGGCGCGCTCGGCCTGGTGCACCGCGACGCGGACCTCGCCGTCGCGAGAGCGGCGGCGGCCCTTGGCCTGCCGTACATCTTCTCCAACCAGGCGTCCGTCCCGATGGAGGAGTGCGCGGCCGCGATGGGGGATTCGCCTCGTTGGTTCCAGCTCTACTGGAGCACCTCCGACGACCTGGTCGCCAGTCTGGTCGGACGGGCCGAGGCGGCCGGCGCGGAGGCCATCGTCGTCACCCTGGACACCACGATGCTCGGCTGGCGGCCGCGTGATCTGGATCTGGGGTCGCTCCCGTTCGCGACCGGCGAGGGGATCGCCCAGTACACCAGCGATCCGGTGTTCGCCGAACTGGTGGCCGCGCGAGCGCCGGGCACCCGCATCCGCCCGTCGGTCGCGGAGCTGCCGGCCGCGTTGTCGGCGCTGATCCGGATCGCCCGCCGGCACCCGGGCCGGCTGCTGGACAATCTCCGGTCGCCGGTGCCCATGGCCTTCGTCCAGACCTTCCTGGACGTCTACTCCCGGCCGTCGCTGACCTGGGACGACCTGCATCTGCTGCGCACGATGACCGCACTCCCGGTGGTGCTGAAGGGGATCCTGCACCCGGATGACGCCCGGCGCGCGGTCGACGAGGGGATCGACGGGCTGGTCGTCTCGACCCACGGCGGCCGCCAGGTCGACGGGGCGCGCGGTTCCCTGGACGCCCTGCCCGGGGTGGTCGACGCGGTCGACGGTCGGATCCCGGTGCTGATGGACAGCGGGGTCCGCAGCGGCGCTGACGTGGTGAAGGCGCTGGCGCTCGGCGCGCGGGCCGTCTGCATCGGCCGCCCGTACGTCTACGGCCTGGGACTGGGCGGACGGCAAGGGGTTTCCGATGTGCTGGAGAATCTGCTGGCCGAGCTCGACCTCACGATGGGCCTGTGCGGTCTGACCCGCGTGGCCGACATCAGTGCTGACGCGCTGGCGCCCGACCCCGGGGGCCCGGGCGCCGCGCGTCAGTGATTGGCGAGATACGCGGCCCAGCCGCCGAACCGGGTGATGTCGGAGCCGTCCAGGGCCGCCTGGTGGGAGCAGCCGAACCCGACCGCCCAACGGCCGTCGGCCAGTTCGACGCTGGTCAGGCTCATCGGCGCCGGGAGGGTGGCCAGCAAGGTGCCAAGGGCGGCCGGCGAGAGCAGCCACCGCTCGCCGGCGATGGGCGCGCCGTCACCGGGCAGGACCCGGACCAGGCCGGGTTTGGCGGGCACGGTGTCCAGAGCGACCAACCGGTAGGCGTCGCTGGTCTGCACCGGTTCGACGAACCGCGCGCCCAGGGCCTGCAGTTCACGGTTGAGGGGCTGGCCGCGCAGGTGCGCGCCGAACACGGAGACCTCGATCCCGTTGCCGGGCAATGGATTTCCTGGCTCCTGGCCCAGGAAGCGAGCGGCCAGGTCGAGGGCGACCTGGTCGTGGAACGCAGGCACGACCATCATCACTCCGAACGGAGCGCCGTCGGCCGGGGCAGCCGGGAAGGCGACCGCGGCCATGTCCAGCAGATTGCAGAAGTTCGTGAAGGTCCCGAGCCGCCGGTTGATCGCCACCGGGTCGCCCCGGACCGCGGCGATCGTGGGATGTTCGGTGGTGGTCGGCAGCAGCAGTCCGTCGAATCCGGACAGCATCTGTCCCGCCGCCGCTTTGGCCCGCAACAGCGCATCCTGGTCGTCGATGACGGCCGGTCCGGCCACCCGTCCGGCGTTCAGAACGATGGCCGACACCGTGGGGTCGGCCCCGGCCGGCCGCCCGGACAGGAACTCCCCGACGGCCGAGTACCGCTCGGCCACGATGGCCCCGTCGTACAGCAGGCGGGCGGCATCGAGCAAGCCGGAGATGTCCACCGTGTCGACCCGGCAACCGGAGGCGGCCAGGTCGGCCACGGCGACATCGAACGCCCGCCGGTAACCCGGTTCCAGCGCCTGCAGATCCTCCGGCCGCGGTACCGCGATGCGCGGCACCGACGGTGCGGCCAGCGGGACATCCGGCGGCCAGACCCGGCTGCGGGGATCGGCCCGGTCCGGGCCGACCATCACGCCGATGGCCTGACGGGCCAGGGCGAGTTCCTGGGCGAAGACCGTCACGCAGTCGTAGTCGATGCAGGCCGGGAGGACCCCGGTGGTGGGAACCAACCCGAGGGTGGCCTTGACCCCGATGAGTCCGTGGAAGGCGGCCGGGACCCGACCGGAACCGGCGGTGTCGGTGCCGATCCCGATATCGGCGATCCCGAGCGCGACCGCGACGGCCGAGCCGGAACTCGACCCGCCCGACACGCGTTGCGGGTCCCACGCACAGCGCACGGCGCCGTATGGCGATCGAACGCCGACCAACCCGGTGGCGAACTGGTCCAGGTTCGCCTTGCCCAGAACGATGCCGCCGGCCTCGACCAGCCGCGCGATCGCCGTGGCGGTGGCGTCCGGGGTGAAGGCGAACTCCGGGCAGGCCGCCGTGGTCGGGAGGCCGGCCACGTCGATGTTGTCCTTCACCGCGATCAGCCGCCCGGCCAGCGGCAACGCCTCGCCGGCGGCCACCCGGGCGTCGATCGCGGCCGCCTCGAGCAGGACGGATGTGCTGTCCCGCACCGTGATCCACACCTCCGGCCGATTCGCCGCGGCCATCCGTCGATAGGCGATCCGGACCCGTTCGGTTGCCGGGAGGTCAATCGGGATCGGCGCCGTCAGGAACGGTCCGGCCAGCGTGCCGGTCATGCGTTCCACCTTGCCCTCTCGGCCTGGAAGGCGGCCTGGCGAGTGGCGCGGGTGGCGGCGATCTCGGCGGCGTGCTGGGCCTCGATGCCGGCCACCTCGGACAGTGAGAACTGCGCCGCTCGGGTCCGCAGATCGGAGCGCCCGGCCAGGATGTCGGCCCGGGTGTCCTCCAGCTCCTCGGTCGTCACCGGCGTGAAGCGCAGCCGGTCGAACTGCCGCAACAGCCAGGGTTGCGGATCGCGCTCGGGGTCGTCGGTCAGCAGACGCCACACCGGCACCGTCCGGCCGACCAGCTGGTAGCCGCCGGGCCCTTCCATCCCGTACACGCAGAGGTAGATGCCACCGATCCCGACCGCGTTCTGCGGCGTCCAGGTCCGGGCCGGGTTGTACTTGGTGGTGACCAGCCGATGACGCGGGTCGATCGGCACCGCCACCGGCGCGCCGAGGTAGACGTCCCCGAGGCCGACGACGAGATACGTTGCCGCTTCGACGATGCCGAAGACGTCGTCGCGCTGCGGCAGGTCGTTCATCCGACGGATGAACTCGACGTTGTCCGGGCACCAGGGGGCGGTCGGGTTGACCGACTTCTGGTAGCGCTGCATCGCCTCGTGCGCCTGCGGATGGTCGAAGGCGATGGGCAGGGTGACCTCGCGGACGTTCAACGTCACCTCGGTCGGATCGGCCACACCGGCGGCCAGATCGGCCAGATGCGCGGCCAGCGCGGTCGGCCGGAGACGGCTGTCGTCCACCGCCACCAGCAGAGAGCGCACACCTTCGACGATTTCGGTGACACCGGCCGGGCGGTGGGCCCGCAGGGCGTCGGCCAACAGGTGGATCCACATCCGGACGGTCAGGTCGAACTCGACCCGGCCGGCCTCGACCAGCACGTGCCGATCCCCGGCCAGCCGCACCGTGAAGTCGGGTCGGTGTCCGGTCGGGGCCAGCGCCGCCAGCGGTGCCGTCAGCCGTGTTTCGGGTGCATCAACGGCCACGCGGGTGCTACCTGGATCGACGTCGTCGCCGGTCCCGCGTGGATCGACGTCGCCCGGGGTTCCGCGTGGGTCGACGTCGCCCGGGGTTCCGCGTGGATCAACTTCGTCGGCAGGGCCGAACTTGTTGACTTCTGACCCTTGCGTCCCAATCCGACGATGTTGATCCACGCCTGCGATGTTGATCCACGCCGGGGTGGGTGCGACGGCCGACGGGGGTGCGACGGTGGACGTGGGTGCGACGAGGGCGGCGAGGGTGGAGCGCCGGGTGGCCTGGGCGGCGCGCGCCTGCTCCAGCGACACCGGCACCAACCGCACCGCGTCACCGGGCCGGAGCTGCCCGAGGATCCAGCGGTCGGCGCCGATGACCACACAGGGCACGACGAACCCGCCGAGGCTGGGACCGTCGGGGCCGACGATCACCGGAGTGTCACCGGATAGCATGATCCCGCCCACTGGGTAGGCTGAATCGTGCACGTTCGACGGGTGCAGACCGGCCTCGCCACCGTCGGTCCGAGCCCACCCGGGGGTGGGACCGACCAGGCGGACGCCGGTGCGGTCGCTGCGGTGGTCGACCGCCCAGCTCGCGGCGAACAGTTCGTCGGCGCCGTCGGGGGTCAGGTGCACCGGCGCGCCGTGCGGACCCAGCATGACCCGCAGCTCCCACGACGAGGTCAGCACCGGCAACGCGGCCGAGACGTCGTGCACCGGATTCCGGGAACGCCCGAGCGGCAACACATCTCCCCGCCTCAGGGCCCGACCGTCCAGGCCACCGAACTTGCCCAGGACGAACGTCGATCGGCTGCCCAGCACCTCGCGCACATCGATGCCACCCGACACCGCCAGGTAGCCGCGCATCCCGGGGCCGGCCAGTTTGCCCATGTCCAGCACGGCCCCGGCGGCTACCGGCGTCGGCACTCCGGGTACCACCCGGACGCCGTCGAGCCGCGCCGTCGTGGCCGCCCCGGCGACGGCGATCACGGTGTCGACGGTGAACGCGAGCACCGGGCCGACCATCACACATTCCAGCCCGGCCTCGCCCCGGGTGTTGCCGACGGCCAGCCCGGCCAGGGCGAACGAGTGGTCGTCGAACGCGCCGGACGGTGGAACCCCGACGTCCCAGAACCCGGACCGCCCGGCGAGATCCTGCACGGTGGTCTGGATCCCCGGCTTGAGAAACTCGATGCCGTTGCCGCCCAGGGACTCCGCGCCCTCGGCCTCGGCGATCGCCGCGCCGGGCCCGGTCAGGGTGACCGTCATTTGTCCCACCAACCCAGCAGCTGCACGGGCGTCGGATTCCAGCCGTTGCAGGGGTTGTTGAGTTGCGGGCAGTTGGAGATCAGCACGTACAGGTCGCGCTCGGCCCGGATCTCGACGTACTTGCCCGGGGCTGACAGGCCGTCGGCGAAGGTCAGGCCGCCGTCCGGGGTCACCGGCACATTCATGAAGAAGTTGATGTTGTGACCGAGCTGACGCTGTCCGATACCGACCGACGCGCCGTACTTCAGGAACGTCTGACGACAGGCGTGCTGGTGACGGACGTGGTCGCCGTAACGGATGACGTTCGACTCCTGCGCGCAGGCGCCACCCACGGTGTCGTGACGGCCGCAGGTGTCGGCGACGATGGTGGCCAGCAGGTCGCCCCGGCCGGACATCAGCTTCGATCCGGTGGTCAGGTACACGGCGGTCTGTTCGCGGATCGTGTCGAAAGCGCTGTACCGGTTGTCGATGTCGGCCGCGTCGTAGAACAGGGTGTCGGCGGCCTGGTTGCCGTCGAGGTCGACGATGCGGAAGCGGCCGCCGGCCGGGACGGTGCCCAGGAAGCCGTCCCCGGCCCCGACGACGGTGTCGAGCACCGCGTTCTCGACGCGCAGGTCGCTCTCGGTGAGACTCAGGATGCCGGTCATGCGAACGCCTTTCGGGTTTGGTCGAGGGCCCGGAAGCTCTCGGGGCGGAACGTCGCCGACGGATCGGCGCCGTCCCACGGAGCGGCCAGGTCAACCGAGGCGACCACGCCGGCCGGTGCGCACCGGACCGAGGGGTCCAGCGGGTGCGCCGTGGTGGCCAGGATGACGAGCAGCTCCTGCTCGGCCCGGAGGGTGACGTGGTCGCCTGCGACCGAGGCCTGCGGGACGAAGGTCAACGAGCACGAGGCGTCGTCGGCCGGGACGACCTTGGAGAAGAAGTTCACCGTGCCGTGCAGGTCGGCCTCGCCCATGCCGTACTTGAACAGCTCCAGCAGGAACAGTTCGCGGGCACTGCGGCGCCACTCGTTGCGGTCGTGCTGGTAGTCGGTGGGGGAGAGGCGCTCCAGGTCCCGGGGACCGGTGAATCCGCACAACGCGTCGTGCCACGGCACGGAGGAGTCGACCACGCTGGCCAGGGCCAGTCCGCGATCACTCATCAGCACCACCGGCGGCCTGACGCGGGCGGTCATCTGGGCCTTGAGGGTGTCCGGGACATTCATCCGGTCCAGCCGGTCGGCCGCGAAGACCAGCGTCGAGACGTTCGCGCCGGCACCGGTGGTGGTCAGGGTCAGGCTCCGGCCGGCCTTGAGGGTCACCGACCAGGCCGCGCCGCCCGGGATCTCGTGGGTGTAGAGCGCCATCAGACCGCGGCCTCGGCGACGGCGGTCACGGTCATCTCGTGGCCGATGGCCTCGCGATAGGCCCGCTTCTTGGCGGCGAACACCAGAGCGCCGCCGACGATGACCACGGCCAGGAAGATCAGCGCGAAGTAGTGCAGCACCGGGCTGGAACCGTAGACCGCCTCCCGTGGCCAGGCCAGGTTGATCATCATCGCCAGGCCGAACAGCACGGCGATCACGTTGAGCGGAAGTCCGAAGCGGCCCAAGGAGAATCCGGGTCGACCGGCCTCGTCGCGCACCGTCGGCAGACGGCCCCACGAACCGTTGATGCGCTTGAGCAGCATGGGCAGCGTGACCATCAGGTAGGCCAGGTACAACAGCACGATGCAGGTGCTGGTGAGCGCCGTGAAGACACCGGTCTGGCCCATGTTGACCAGCAGGAGGGCCACGGCCAGGACGCCGACCAGGATCGAGGCGGTCGCGGTGGCGCCGTTGCGGGAGACCTTGCCGAGCTGCTGGGAGAACGGCAGCACCTCGTCACGGGACATCGAGAAGATCATCCGGGTGGTGGCGGTCTGGATGGCCAGGGTGCAGACGAAGGCGGCCAGCACCACGTCGGCCAGGAACGCCTTGCCCAGCACGTCACCCAGCCGGCTGGTGATCACGTAGGCCAACCCGCCGGTGCCGATGTTCGGATCGTTGGCCTCGGGGGCGGCCATCAAAGCACCGATCAGGATGAAGGCGCCGCCGGCGGCCGAGACCGTCAGCGCGCGAATGATGGTGCGGGGCGCCGTCTTCCGCGGATTGTGGGTCTCCTCCGACAGTTCGCCGGCCGAGTCGAAGCCGACCATGACGTACGCGGCCATCAGCGAGGCGACCAGCAGAGAACCGAACAGTCCACCGGACAGGCCCTGGGTGTTCAGCACGACGCCCGGGCCCCGCTTGGCCGAGCTGAACAACGCGATGGCCAGCAACACGACACCGACCAGCTCGCAGGTGACCCCGATGGAGTTGATGACGGCCATGACCCTGACCGCGAAGGAGTTGATCAGGGTGGTGCCGACTAGGACGATCACGCCGAGGACGACGGCGTTCTTCGCGCCACTCGGCGTCAACGGGTTCGGGTCACCGCCGACCAGCTGGAATCCCGACCAGATCGACGGCAGCACGGCTTGCATGGCTACCGCCGCGGCGGCCACCGTCACCACTTGGGCCAGGATCATCGTCCAGCCGGCGAACCAGCCGACCACGTGACCGCCGAGCCGGCGTGACCACTGATAGATGGCGCCCGAGATCGGGTACCGCGCAGCCAGTTCGGCGAAGCACAGGGCGACCGTCAGCTGCCCCAGGAAGACGGCCGGCCAGGTCCAGAAGAAGACCGGACCGGCGAAGGAGTAGCCGAAGCCGAACAGCTGGAAGATGGTGGTGAGGATGGAGACGAACGAGAACCCGGCCGCGAACGACGCGTAGCTCCCGATCGAACGGTGGAGTTGCTGCTCGTACCCGAACTCGCCGAGATCGGACGACGCAACGGTGTCGGTTCCAACTGCGACTGCGGTCATGTCACGACTCCTGGTGAATCCAGGGCCCACGACAACGCCGGCGGGGGCCAATGACGATGGCCTCCCGGGCTTTTATCCCGCCGTGGAACAGGGCCGAAGCCCTGCCTGCACCTCTCGGTCGCAAACCCGATCCGGCGAGGATCGGAGGAACCCTAGGTGCGCCTCGCTGCAGTGAACGAGTCAATGGACAGTGAACGCCCGGTGTGTTTCGGATGTGGTCGCCTGCGGTTTCGTCTCGATGACCGATCGCCGGAATCGGGAAATCGTCCCGAAACACCACCGACGGCCTTCGCCCGCGGCCCGGCATGGCTCCGGTCGCGACGGCGCGAGCGGCCTCGGGGGCCGGCGCGGGGGCTGCGGCCTGGCAGGATCTGCAGGTGTGAGTGCAACGTTGCTGGCCCGGGATCTGACCGCCGCCCATGGGGACAAGGTGCTGTTCTCCGGCTTGGACCTGGTTGTCGCCCCGGGTGACGTGGTCGGTCTGGTCGGTGTCAACGGCGCCGGCAAGTCCACCCTGCTCCGCCTGTTGGCCGGCCTCGACCGTCCCGAATCCGGCCGCGTCGTGGTGAGCCCGCCGGACGCCACCATCGGGTATCTCCCGCAGGAGGTCGAACGGCCGGACGGGGAAACGGTGGGGCAGCACCTGGCCCGACGGACCGGGGTGGCCGCGGCCGAGGCGGCGATGGAGGCGGCCACCACCGCTCTGACCAACGGCGACGAGGGGGCCGACGACGTCTACGGCACCGCACTCGAGCGCTGGTTGTCCCTGGGCGGCGCCGACCTGGAGGAACGGACGGCGGCCATGTTGGCCGAACTCGGCTTGACCGTGGACCCGGCCACGCCGATGACCGGCCTGTCCGGCGGGCAGGCGGCCCGGGTCGGGCTGGCCGCCCTTCTGCTGTCCCGGTTCGACGTCCTGCTGCTCGATGAGCCGACCAACGACCTGGATCTGGACGGGCTCGCCCGGCTCGAGCGCTTCGTCACCGGTCAGCGGGTCGGTCTGGTGGTGGTGTCCCACGATCGGGAGTTCCTGGCTCGGTGCGTGACCTCCGTGGTCGAGCTCGACCTGGCCCAACAGCGGATCGGCGTCTACGGCGGTGGCTACGAGTCGTATCTGGCCGAGCGGGAGGTCAGTCGTCGGCATGCCCGCGAGGCCTACGACGAATACGCCGACAAGAGGTCGGGGCTCGAGGAACGCGGTCGCATGCAGCGGGCCTGGATGGACGCCGGGCTGCGCAAGGCGACCCGGAAGAAGGACAACGACAAGGTGGGCCGTAACTTCCGGGTCGAACAGACGGAGAAGCAGGCAGCCAAGGCACGGCAGACCGAGCGGATGATCGAGCGGCTGCCCGAGGTGGCCGAGCCGCGGAAGGAATGGGAGCTGCAGTACACGATCCAGGCCGCCCCCCGGTCCGGGACGGTGGTCGCGGTCGCGCGGGGCGCGATCGCGAAGCGCGGCAGCTTCAGCCTCGGTCCGGTCGATCTCCAGGTCGACGTCGGCGACCGGATCGGTGTCACCGGACCCAACGGCGGCGGGAAGTCGACGTTGCTGGCCATCCTGCTGGGACGCCTGGAACTGGCCGGCGGGGCCGCCCATCTGGGATCCGGGGTGGCCGTCGGTGAGGTCGACCAGGCCCGCGGTCTGCTGCTCGGCCCGGCCGGGCTGCTGCGGACCTTCGGCGATCTGGTCCCCGACTGGCCCGAGTCCGAGGTCAGGACCCTGCTGGCCAAGTTCGGTCTCAAGGCCGAACACGTACTGCGCCCGGCCATCTCGCTCTCGCCGGGCGAGCGCACCCGCGCCGCGTTGGCGCTGCTGCAGGCGCGGGGGGTCAACCTGCTGGTGTTGGACGAGCCGACCAACCACCTCGATCTCCCGGCCATCGAGCAGCTGGAACAGGCGCTGGACGAATACACCGGCACCCTGCTGCTGGTGACCCACGACCGCCGGATGCTCGACGCAGTGCACCTGAACCGCCGTTGGCACGTGGAAAACGGTGCGGTGCGGGAGATCTGACCTGGTTCGGGCGGTGACGAGCGTCTCCCGGGGCCTGTCACCCGCATTGACGGGTGGGCCGAGCCGGTGCGGCC
The DNA here is from genome assembly GCF_900104535.1 of Nakamurella panacisegetis. NCBI lineage: Bacteria > Bacillati > Actinomycetota > Actinomycetes > Nakamurellales > Nakamurellaceae > Nakamurella > Nakamurella panacisegetis. The sequence goes on from NZ_LT629710.1 coordinate 2,371,907, forward strand.
GGCCCCGGAGACCAGAACGGCTCCGACCTGCGTGGCAGGTCGGAGCCGCGTACCGCTGGCGGAGGATAGGGGATTTGAACCCCTGAGGGCGGTTAACCCAACACGCATTCCAAGCGTGCGCCATAGGCCACTAGGCGAATCCTCCGGCGGGAACTATACCGGGCCGCGGGACGGTCGCTGACCAACGAGCCTGTCGACGTCCCGGTCATCGGCCGGGGGAGCTGGGAGGCCGGCGCGCGGTGGCGCCGGACGGATCGGCTGACCGGCCCCCCGGTCGACGCGGACCACGTCGCCGATGGGACCGGGCCGTCGGGTCGCCGGATGGACCCGGGCCGGGTAGTCGATGGAAGCGGCCGACCTACGGGCAGGTACAGGCACCGACCGGGAAACGGCCGCCGCCGGGCGTGATGGTGGCCACACTCGGCCCCGCGGCCGACCGATCGGTCGGTCCGGGGCGACTTCATAGGAAATCCGTTACGAAATCTCACGCCAATCCGGGGTGCGGGTGTCGGGCTTCGCCCGGTACGCGGTGTCGGTATTGACCCCGGGCAAGCCTTCCTTACGCCACAAGAACGTGACGCATTGTCGCCTCCCGTCGACGAGAGTTGCTGTGCCTTATGGCGACAGGTGCGTGTGGTGTGCCCCGAGTCCGGTGTCCGATGATGTCCACGAGCGGACGCCGGTGCCCGGTAGTCGCCGCCCGGACTTGCCCGGCTCTCGTCCTCGCGCCTCGGAAACGGTGCCAGGGTAAGCGTTCTGCCGACCGAACGGCGGACGCCCCGGGCGGGATTGACAGGCCGCGATGACCAAAAGTCGATCACGCTCCGAAACAAGTCGACTACCTGCGTGGCATCATTGAAACGGTTCTTGTCGAGTCGGCGCAATCACGGGCGTGTCCCGGGCTATGGCGGGCGGGCGACGTGAGGCATCATGATCCCGATACAGGTTCGGGTACATGCCGGGCCGTTGATGTGGAGGCCAGATTTGACGCAAATCAGGGTGCATGAGTTGGCTTCGGAACTGAATGTCAGCACCCAACAGGTCCAGACCATTCTGGCCGACCTGGGAAAGAAGGTACGGGGTCCGTCGACCGTCATCGGCGTCTCCGCCGCGGCCAAGGTGCGAGGGCGTCTGCGGGCACCCAAACCGGCCCGGACCGTTCGGGCCGACGTGCCGGAGCCGGCCCGCGGGCCCGCTGTGGTGACGACGACCGATCCCGCTCCGACGACGAACACGGTGCCCCTCCCGGTGACGACGGTCCCGGCGCCGGTGACGGCACCGATCCCGGTGCCCAGCCAGTCGTCGTTGTTCCTGCCGCCGGTGGCCCCGGCTGCCGTGCCCACCGCTCCTCGGACGACCGGGGACTTCGCCAACCCGTTCGCCGTTCCCGCGGCCCGGGCCGCTCGGCCGCCCGCCCGGCCCGCTCCGAGCGCGGCCGCCCCGCCGCGCGGTCTGGCGCCGCGGCCGGCTTCGGCTCCGGTCGCACCGCTCGTCGCCGAGCCGGAGCCGGACTACGACGCCGAGTGGGAACGTCGCGGGATCAGCCCGGCCGATCAGGAGATCTGGCTGGCCAACGGTCTTCGACCGTCCGAGTCCGGCGTGGCCGATCGATGCCGGTCGGCCGACATCGCCCCGACCGACCTCGGCAAGAAGCTGTCCGGCCGGACCGCGCTTCAGCGGCTGCGCGATGGAGAAGCCAGTACTTCCGTGTGGGCCCGGATTCGAGAGGCCGAACAGCAGCCTCGTCGGGCCGGCACCAGACTGACCGGACGCTTCCAGCTGAGCTGATGCCTTAGACTGTGAGACGGACCCCCGCGGCGTCCATCTCATCAACCCCCCCAGGGCCGGAAGGCAGCAAGGGTCCGTGAGCTCTGACGGGTGCGGGGGTCCCCTTTCGTCTCGGCGTCGTCGCCCCTCGGGCCCGGTGGGTCGGGGCGTCGCAGGTCATGGAGTTGCCGGGATTGCTCGTAGATGAGTGTCGGTGCCACCACGTACGCTCGCAGCGTGGCATTGGCTCTGTATCGCAAGTACCGCCCGGCAACCTTTTCCGAGGTGGTCGGGCAGGAGCACGTCACCGATCCGCTGCGCACCGCGCTGGCCGCCGGGCGCATCAACCACGCCTACCTCTTCTCCGGCCCCCGGGGCTGCGGAAAGACGTCGTCGGCGCGCATTCTGGCCCGGTCGCTCAACTGCGTGCAGGGCCCGACGCCCGACCCGTGCGGAGTCTGCCCGTCGTGCATCGCACTGGCTCCCGAAGGGCCTGGTTCCCTCGACGTGGTCGAACTCGACGCCGCCAGCCACGGTGGGGTCGACGACACCCGCGAGCTGCGCGACCGGGCCTTCTACATGCCCGCCGAGTCGCGCTACCGCGTGTTCATCATCGACGAGGCCCACATGGTCACGCCGCAGGGGTTCAACGCGCTGCTGAAGATCGTCGAGGAGCCGCCGGAGCATCTCGTCTTCATCTTCGCCACCACCGAGCCCGACAAGGTCCTCACCACGATCCGGTCGCGCACCCATCACTACCCGTTCCGGCTGATCCCGCCGGCCACCCTGCGCACCCTCCTCGAACGCCTCTGCGCGGAAGAGCGGGTCACTGTCGAGCCGGCGGTGTTCCCGCTGGTCATCCAGTCCGGCGGCGGCTCGGCCCGCGATTCACTTTCGGTGCTCGACCAACTGCTGGCCGGAGCCGGTGACGACGGCGTCACCTACCGGCATGCGGTCGCGCTGCTCGGAGTCACCGACGCGGCCCTGCTCGACGAGATGGTCGATGCCCTGGCCGCCGGGGACGGTGCATCGGTCTTCGGGGTGGTCGACAAGGTGGTGGAAGCCGGACACGATCCGCGGCGTTTCGCGGCCGACCTGCTGCAGCGGATGCGCGATCTGGTGATCTTGTCCGCCGTTCCCGACGCCGCGTCGAAGGGCCTCATCGATGCTCCGGACGATCAGCTCGCTTTGATGACGATCCAGGCCGAAAGGCTCGGATCAGCAACGGTTTCCCGGTTCGCCGAGACCTTGCACGCCGGGTTGGTCGACATGCGCGGCACCACCTCGCCGCGCCTGGTGCTGGAACTGATGTGTGCGCGAATGCTGCTTCCGGCCGCATCGCTCGCCGACGGCGCGCTCCTGCAGCGGCTGGAACGCATGGAGCGCCGGATGTCCATCGCCGGGGAGGACCCGGGTCCCGGCACCGGGCAGCAGGCGCGGTCGTCGAACCCGCTGCCCCCGGCCGATCACGCGCCGGCACCGGTGACGCAGGCGGCCGCCACGAATGCCGCCCGGGACCGCCCGGCCGGGGCGGGCCGTGACGAATCGAGTCGCCCCGTCGACGCGAGCCGTCCGGCCGAGTCCGCCCGGCCGCCCGCGCCCGAGGTGGGCCCGCCCGCACCCGAGTCGCGGCCCCCCGCCCCCGAGTCGCCCGCCGAACCGGCTGCCCGCTTCCGTCGCCCCTCCCAGGCCGGTGCCCCGGCATCTACGCGGTCCGCTCCCGAGCCCGGCTCGGATTCCCGGCCGTCGGCGCCGATCACGCCCCCTCCGGCTGGCCGGACCGCCGCCCCGCCGTCCCGACCGGCCGGTCCGGACCTGGGACTTCCCGCGCCTCCGCGCCTGTCCTCCCAGCGGCCACCGGTCGGCTCCTCCGCCGCGCGCCCGGTCGATGCGCCGCCGGAGCGTCGAGCGGAGGACGCCAACCGAGCCACGCAACCCGAGCGCGCCCGGGAACGGCCACCCGCAGCGGGCGGACCGACCGGCGACGGACCGCAGCGGGCGGCCGAATCGCAACCGCCGTCCAGCCGGCGACCGGCCGAATCACCGCCACCGTCCGGCCAACGGCCGGCCGGGGTGGAAGCGGCGTCAGCTGCGGCCCCCTCCGGCGGCGTTGACGTGACGGACGTGCGCCGAGTGTGGAACGAGGTGCTGGCCGTCGTGCAACGCCATCGGCGCACCACGCAGATCCTGCTGGCCTCGGCGACTGTGGCCTCGGTCAGCGGCGGCGCGCTGAACCTGACCATGCCCGCGGCCGGCATGGCCCGCCGCGTGGTCGAGCCGGCCAACGCCGACCTGCTGAGGGCCGCGCTGAAAGAGGTCCTTGGTGTCGACTGGGCGATCCGTTGCGAAGCGGCGGATGGCGGCTCTCCGGCCGGCAACGGCCGCGGCGCACCGTCATCTGTCGGCCCGCAACGCGGTGGTCAGTCCAAGGGACCGGTGTCCGACCTGGTTCCGCCGCCGGACGAGGACGACATCCCGGACGACTACGGCTACGACGTCGACCCGTCGGCCCCGAAAGCGGTCGTGCGTGATCCGGAGGAGATGGCCATCGAACTGCTGACCACTCAGCTGGGTGCCAAGCGCCTCGATCCCCTGGGGTAGCCACTTCCGTCCCGATGGACATCGGATCGGCCGGTCAGGCGGTCGGCGGCGCCGCCACGTCGACTGCGGCCAACTCGTCGGTCAAGCCCAGCAGTTCCCAGCGGCTCAACGCGATCGGGACATTCCCGTTGAGCCACAGGAAATCATGGATCGGCTGCAGCGCGGTGTCGCGACCGCCCAGCCGGACGGCATCGGCGATCAGGGCGAAGATCTGTGACTTCCCGATCTGGTAGGAGATGGCCTGGCCCGGTCCCTCCGCGAAGGCAGCGGCCTCCTCGCGGGCGGTGCCCATGTCCATCGGCACCTCCGAGGCCAGGTACTCCGCAGCTGAATCGATGCCCAGTTGGCCGGTGGCCAGGCCCACGTCCACCTTCACCCGCAGCGCGCGTAGCCGCATGAAGTTGTAGATGATCTCCCGCGTGTCCGGTGCGTCGTCGAACAGACCCGCGGCCAGCATCATCTCCTCGTTGTAGAACGCGATGCCCTCATTGGGGCCGGAATCGTAGAAGTGCCGTCGCAGCGGGCGTTCGTGGCGCCAGGACAGTGCGAGTTGCTGATAGTGGGCCCCTTCATGGACGATCCCGGCCCGAGGGTCGATCGCGTTGGCCGCGTAGAAGTACGGCAGATCAGCTCCCGGGGGCGGGGTGTAGCTGATCGCGTTCTCCTGCAGCCGGGCCGGTGATGTCAGGTCGTCGGCGACGCCGAGGAAACGCAACGGCTCCAGGTAGTCCGGCATCTCGGCGATCAGGTAGTGCCGCAGGGACTCCGGCTGGGTGAGCAACCCGTGCCCGACGTAGAAGTCGCGGACCTGTTGTTCCAGCTCACCCTGCCGTCGGACCTGGGTCGCCGTGTCCCGGGGCAGGACGGCGGGCGGTCGCGGCCGCCCGTACCGGCGTCCCCGCTCGATCTGTTCCAGGGCGATCGCGCGGTCGAGCTCGGCGGTGCCGACGGCCAGCAACTCGGACGGGGTGAACGGCATCACCGCTACCCGTCGCAGAAACCACTGGTACTGCTCGGACCCGACGGGGGTCCATCGCGCCATGGTCGGGAGACCGGCGATCAGGGCACCACGGAAGTCCAGCAGCGCCTCCGCCGCGACTGCGCCGGCCTGACGGACCTCGTCGGCCAGCGACGGGGCCGCCGCACCGAGGGCGACCGACAGCGCCGAACACCGCCGGTCGATGTCGGCCAGTTCGTCGATGGCCAGGGTGGCGAACTCGGCCACACTGTGTTCGGCCAGATTGTCCAATCCGTCGGCCAGGATGCCCGGAGCGGCCAGCAGCAGCCGGATCACCCCGAGCACCCGGGGCGCGTCAACGCCTGGGCGGAGCAAGGTGTCGAAGACGGTGCCCAACGCCTGGTCGATGTAGAACCGCGGCTGGCACTGCCAGGCCCGCACCACGTCCAGCTCCCAGGTGACGCGGTCGAGCAGGCTCGACAACAATCGATGGTCGATGACGTCGGCGGGCTGGGGGCCGGGATCGAGGGCGGCCAGTTCCGCGGCGAAGGCATTACGCTGCGTTCGGAGGGCAGCCACGGTGGCGGCGCTGAAGTCCGGGCGCCAGCCGTCCGGCCGGTCCAGCCGCGGGATGTCGTCACGGGTGCGGGGCTGGTGCCGGGCCCGCCAGTCCCAGATCCGCAGACCCAGATCCTCCAGCGGTGACGATGGATGCATGATCGGTGACGACCCCTCTGCCGCAATCGAAGTTTCCGGCGGACGCCCAATTGCCGGATTTGATCGCAGCAATTGTTTGCATGTCGCTATGGTCTGAATCGACCGCGAGCCTACCGGGTGGGACCGGCACCGCGCTTGCCGTTCACTCTCATGCCCTTCCCGCACCGAGCCAGGAACGGAGTCACCGATGGCCAAGGATCTGCGTGAGGTCGCTCGGCTCAGTGGCGTCTCGGTCAGCACCGCCTCCCGGGCCCTGGCCGGGTCGGCGTTGGTCAGCGCTTCTACCCGAGCCCGGGTGGAGCGGGTGGCCACCGAGATGGGCTATCGGCCGAACGCGAGTGCCCGGACGCTACGGACGTCACGGTCGCAGTTGGTCGGGCTGGTCGTCACCAATCTGGTGAACACCAGTTTCCGGGTGATTGCCGAGATCGTGCAGCAGCGATTGTCCGAGGCGGGGCACCAATTGGTCCTGTCGATCACCGACGGGGATCCGCGCCAGGAGCGCGACGCACTCCACACGCTCATGGAACTCAACGCCTCCGGAGTGGTGGCGGTCGGTTCGGACAGCCAGGCCTTCGCGGAGGTGAGATCACGGGGGATCCCCGTGGTCCACCTCGGTCGACGTCCGGGCAAGCTGGTCGGGGATTGCGTGCTCGGTGACGAAAGTGCCGGTGCGGCAGCAGGTGTGCGCCTGCTGTTGGAAAGAGGGCACAAACGGATCGGCATCGTCGCCGGACCGCCGACGGTGACCTCGGGGCGGGAGCGCCGACTGGGATACGAACAGACGATGGCGTCCGCCGGCCGCCCGGTGGACGAGGACTGGGCGGTGACCGGACCGTTCACCGCGCAAACGGGCCGGGACGCGGTCGACCGGTTGCTGGCATTGCCCCGGAGTCGCCGGCCAACCGCCCTGTTGGTCGCCAACCATGAATCCGCCTACGGAGCGCTCCCTCGCCTGCGGGAATTGGGCATCGACATCCCCTCCGAATTCAGTGTCATCTGCTACGAGGACGCCCCGATCATGCAGTGGTGGTCTCCCGCGATCACCGTGGTGGACAACCAGCCGGCGCAGATGGCCGAACTGGTCGCCCGTCTGCTGACGGCGCGTATCAACGGGTCGGGTGGGTCGGCGGCACGGCCGGCCGTGCACCGGATTCCCACCCGTTTGGTGGAGCGGGGATCGGTCGGCCCGGCACCGGGCCGATCGCCTGGTCGGTAGGGGGTCTCGGATCCGGCCGAGCCCGCATTCGGTGCGCTGGCGCTTGATGTTTTCCCATCTGTAACACCCGGCGTTGACATGGCAATCGGTCAGTGCAACGGTGTATGCAATCGTTTGCATTCCGCGGCGAGAAGCACCGGGTCCGTTGGGTGAACCGCGCCGGTGGGCGAAAGGGAGCAGATGCGCATACGCAGATGGACGGCCGGTGCGGTGGCCGCCTCCTTGGTGGTCACCGTCGCCGCGTGCGGCAGCAGCAGTACGGCCACGTCGACCAGCGCTCCGACGGCCGCCGGCTCCGGCGGCGCCGGGTCGAGCTCGTCGTCGGCCGCCGGGACCGTGACCAGCAGCGGCACCCTGGTGGTCGACACCGCCTTCCAGCTAAAGACCGCCGACCCGGGCCGGATGTTCGAACCCACCGGGCTTCTCATCGATCACGCGATGTATTCGACGCTGTTGACCTTCGCCGGCGACAACGTCAAGAAGCCCGTCCCTGATCTCGCGTCGTCCTACACCGCGTCCAAGGACGGCAAGGTCTACACGTTCAAACTCCGCACCGACGCCGTCTTCTCCGACGGCACCCCGGTGACCTCGGCCGACGTGGTCTTTTCGCTCAACCGGGTGGCCAACCTCAAGGGCAACCCGTCGTTCCTGATGGCCGGTATCACGGTGACCGCTCCCGACGCCCACACGGTCGTCCTGACCAGCGCCACCCCCAACCCGGCCATTCCGTTCATCGTGCCGAACTCCGCGCTCGGCATCCTGAACTCCAAGGCGGTCAAGGCCGCGGGTGGGTCCGACGACGCCTCGGCGGCAACGTCGGACAAGGCGGAAACGGCCCTCAACACCAAGTCGCAGGGCGCCGGTCCGTACACCCTGGATTCCTACAGCACCACCACGCAGGTGGTGATGGAGGCCAATCCGAAGTACTGGGGCACCAAGCCGAAATACGAGAAGATCATCGTCCGCAACGTCCAGGCCAACGTGCAGAAGCTGAACGTGCTCAAGGGCCAGTCGCAGATCGCGGTCGATCTGTCCCCGGCCCAGGCCGACGGCCTCGGGTCGAGCGTGCAGACGATCAACGGCGCCTCGCCCAACGTGTTCTTCCTGTTCACCAACAACAGCCCGGCCGTGTCGAAGGTGACCTCCAACCCCGATTTCCAGGACGCGGTCCGGTACGGCGTGGACTACGACTCCCTCGTCTCGCTGGCCGGAACCGGTGCCGTGCAGGCCAATGGCATCATCCCGACCATGTTCCTCGGTTCGCTCGCTGCCGGTACCGGCGTCAAGCGGGACCTGGCCAAGGCGAAGGCCGCGCTGGCCAAGTCCGGCCTGACCAATCCGACGGTCACGCTGTCCTACCCGAGCGACATCCAGGTCAACGGACTGAATTTCGGTGATCTGGCGGCCCGGGTTCAGGCCAACCTCAAGGATGTCGGTATCACCGTGAAGCTGGCGCCGGCGTCGGTGCAGACCGCGCTCGACTCCTACCGCGGCGGCAAGGAAGAAATGGGTCTGTGGGAATGGGGACCGGACTACCCGGATCCCAGCGACTACCTGAACTTCCTGCCCGGCCAGGTCGTCGGGAAGCGCGCCAACTGGCTGGCCGGTCAGTCGCCCGCCCTCGAGGCACTCGGCAAGCAGGCGGCGTCCACCATCGACGACGCGACCCGGGTCAAGCAGTACACGCAGATCCAGACCATGATGAACCAGTCCGGCCCGATCATGCCGCTGATCCAGCCGGCCCAGATCCTGGTCGCCGCGAACTCGGTGAAGAACGTGAAGGCGAACGCCCTCTGGTTGGTCGACCTCAGTGAGCTCGGTTAGCAGCGCGAAGACCTCAGTGGCGGTGCCGGGAGCGCGCAAGCGTTCCCGGCACCGCGATCTGTGGTTGTTCATCCTCAAGCGGCTCGGCATCGGGCTGCTGCTGGTTCTCGGGGCCACCCTGGTCTCGTTCATCCTGACCCAGTTGGTGCCGGGCGACCCGGCGGCCGCGAACCTCGGTCAGCAGGCGGTCGAGGATCCGGGCGCAGTGGCCGCCTTCCGTCACAAGTACGGCCTGGACAAACCGCTGCCGGTGCAGTTCCTGACCTACATCTGGAACGTGCTGCACGGTGATCTGGGGCTGTCCCAGCAGAGCCATCGGCCGGTTAGCACCGACCTGGCCGAGTACGTCCCGGCCACCTTCGAGCTGGCCATCTTCGCCATCGTGCTGTCCCTCCTGATCGGGGTCAGCCTCGGCATCCTGGCCGCCGTGACCCGAGATCGCTGGCCCGATCAGGTCCTGCGGGTGGTCAGCCTGGGCGGTGTGTCCATGCCGACGTTCTGGATCGCCCTGATGGCCTTCTACCTGTTGTTCTTCAAGTGGGGGATCCTGCCCGGCGGTGGGCGGCTCGACCCGACCCAGACCCCGCCGGACCACATCACCGGCATGTACACGGTGGATGCCCTGCTGCACGGCCAGTGGTCGTTGTTCGGCTCCGCGGTCTACCACCTGGTGCTGCCCGGCCTGGTGCTGGCCACCTACACCATCGGTCTGCTGCTGCGTTTCACCCGCGCGTCGGTGCTGGAGATCCTGGGCAACGACTATGTCCGGGCCGCGCGGGCCAAGGGCCTGCCGGAGCGGACCGTTGTGCTGCGGCACGTGCTGCGCCCGGCCCTGGTCTCGATCATCACCGTGGCCGGGGTGGCCTTCGGCAGCCTGCTCTCCGGGGCCGTGCTGGTCGAGAACATCTTCTCCTGGCCCGGTCTGGGCCAGTACGCCTACCTGTCGGCCATCAACCTCGACCTGCCGGCGATCATGGGCGTGAGCCTGGTGGTGGCGGTCGTCTACATCGCGATGAACCTCTTGGTCGACGTGCTGTACGGCGTCATCGATCCCCGGATCCGGCTCTCGTGAGCGCGCCCGAACCGGCCTTCGGCGCCGATGCGTTGATCACCGCGGACGCCCTCCCGGCGGAACCGACGGCGGCTCGACGGCGGTCGACCTCCCCCTGGCGGCAGCCGCTGGCCATCGTCGGCGTGGTGGTGGTCGCGGCCTGGGTCGTCATCGCCATCTTCGCCCCGCTGATCGCACCGTCGGACCCGCTGGCCCAGGACTTCGTGCAGCTCAAGGGACCGTCGGCGCAGCACTGGCTCGGCACCGACGAACTGGGTCGGGACGTGCTGTCCCGGGTCGTGTACGGCGCGCGGGTCTCGCTGCCGCTGGCCGTCCTGTTGGTCTTCGGCGCCATGCTGGTGGGCTCTGTCGTCGGCGCGCTGGCCGGGTTCTTCGGCGGCTGGGTGGACGCGGTCGGTATGCGGCTGGCCGACATCGTCTTCGCCTTCCCCGGCATCATCCTGGCCATGGCGGTGGCCGCGGCCCTCGGTCCGCAGCTGCGCAATGCGGTGCTGGCCGTGGTCGTCGTGTCCTGGCCGGCGTACGCCCGGTTGGTACGCGGACTGGTGCTCTCGGCCCGCAACTCGCAGTACGTCATCTCGTCGCGGCTGCTCGGGGCGTCACCACTGCGGGCGCTGCTGGTCGACATCCGGCCCAACGTGCTCGGCCCGGTCCTGGTGATGGCGGCCCTGGACGTCGGCAACGCCGTGCTGCTGCTGTCCGGCCTGTCGTTCCTCGGCCTGGGCGCGCAACCCCCGTTGGCCGAATGGGGCGCGATGGTGGCGGCCGGTGCCCAGAACTTCGACAAGTGGTGGATCGGTCTGTTCCCCGGCCTGGCCATCCTGACCGTCGTGCTGGCGTTCAACTTCATCGGGGACTCCCTCCGGGATGCCCTCGACCCGCGCACCGCAAAAGCGCTCAGAGACTAGGGCCGGAGATCATGCCTCTGCTGTCCATCGAGCATCTCAGCGTGGCGCTGAGCACCGCTCGCGGCTCGTTCAAGGCGGTCGACGACGTGTCGTTCTCCGTCGACACCGGGGAGATCCTCGGCATCGCGGGGGAGAGCGGGAGCGGCAAGACGATGACCGCGCTGACCCTGCTCGGTCTGCTGCCGCACGGGGCCCGGACGGCCGGCAAGGCGGTGTTCGACGGCACCGATCTGCTGACCATGTCGCCCAAGAAGATCCGTGCCGTCCGCGGCCGGCAGATCGCCATGGTCTCCCAGGATCCGGCGACCAGCCTGCACCCCATCCTGACCGTCGAGCGGCAACTCACCGAGCACATGCGTCATCACCTCGGGGTCAGCCGGAGCGAGGCCCGCACCCGGGCCGTCGACCTGCTGGCCACCGTCCGGATTCCGGACCCCGAGCAGGCCCTGACCGCCTATCCGGGACAGTTCTCCGGAGGGATGCGCCAGCGCATAGCCATCGCCGTCGCCCTGGCCTGCGAGCCACGGCTGCTGCTGGCCGACGAGCCGACGACGGCCCTCGACGTGACGGTGCAGGCCGGGATCCTGCGCCTGCTGCAACGACTCCGGACGGAACGGGGCCTGGCCGTCGTGATCATCACCCACGATCTGGGCGTGATGTCGGCGCTGGCCGATCGGGTCTGCGTGATGTACGGCGGACGGATGGCCGAGGTCGGCCCGCGATCGGAGATCCTCTCCGCCCCAAGGCATCCGTACACCCGGGGGTTGCTCGACGCCCTTCCGCACCCGGAGGGAGGCGCGGCCGAGCTCCGCCCGATCGCCGGCAGCCCACCCAGTCTGGGCAACGTGCCGACCGGCTGCCCGTTCCACCCGCGGTGTCCACACGCCGAGCCCGGCTGTTCCCTCGATCGGCCGGAGTTGGTCACGGTCGCACCCGGGCACCTCTTAGCCTGCCCGGTCGACCCGCTGGCCCGGCCCGTCCTGGAGAAGACCCGATGACCGCGTTGGTGAAGGTGTCCGGCCTGTGCGTCGACTACGGACGCGGGGGAGCCAGGGTGCGAGCCGTGGACGGCATCGATCTCACGGTCAGTCCGGGTGAGATCCTCGGCCTGGTCGGCGAATCCGGTTGCGGCAAATCGACCCTGGGCCGGGCCATGGTCGGATTGGAGCCGGCCGCCGAGGGCTCGGTCACGTTCGCCGGAAGTGCCGTTGCTCCGCTCGGCCGTCGCAAGCGGTCGGCCTCCCTGCGCCGGTTGCAGATGGTCTTCCAGGACCCATATTCCTCGCTCAACCCGCGACGCCGGGTCGGGGCTCTGATCGGTGACGGGGTCGCGCTCGGTGGCGGCACGAAAGAAGCTGCCGCGCAACGAGTGACCGCCCTGCTGGAGAGGGTCGGACTGCCGGCCGACGCCGCCGAGAAGTACCCGCACGAGTTCAGCGGCGGACAGCGGCAGCGCATCGCCATCGCCCGAACCCTGGCCGCCGATCCGGAGTGCCTGGTCGCCGACGAGCCGATCAGCGCGCTCGACGCCTCGGCCCAGGCCCAGGTGGCGAATCTGCTCGGCGAGCTGGTCCGGGAGACCGGCCTGGCCCTGGTGTTCATCTCGCACGACCTGTCGGTGGTCCGCCAGATCGCCGACCGGGTCGCCGTCATGTACCTCGGGCGCATCGTCGAGGTCGGCCCGACCGAACAGGTCTGGACCGCCCCGGTCCACCCGTACACCGAAGCTCTCATCGCCGCGATTCCTCGGGCCGACGGCGGTGGACTCCTGCCGGTCGACCTGCCCGGTGACGTGCCCGACCCGGCCAGCCCACCGTCGGGCTGCCGGTTCCACCCGCGCTGCCCGATCGCCGAGGATCGATGCCGCACGATCGATCCGGGCCCGGTGCTGATCAACGAGCGTGAGGTCGCCTGCCTGGTCCGGGCTCCGGCCGACTCGCTGGTGTGAACGTCCTGCCCGCCAACATCTTCGCCCGAGCTGTCAACTAGGAGCCCAACTGTGTGGTTGGTCAATGCCAACGTCGTCGACGTCCTCACCGGTGAGAAGCTGCGCGACCGGGCGGTTCAGATCGGTCCGGACGGTCGGATCGTCGAGGTGGCGTCGGCCCCGCCGGTCGGCGCGGCCGACGCGCAGGTCGTCGACGTCGCCGGGCGTTGGCTGCTGCCCGGTCTGATCTCCTGCCACACCCATCTCTCGGTGGTGTTCCCGTTCTCCGACACCGACGAGCGTGAGGATCCGGCCGTCACGGCGTATCGGTCGGCGACCCGGGCCCATCAGGCCCTGCAGGCCGGGATCACCACCATCCGGTGCGTCCACGAACAGAACCGGGCCGATCTGTCGTTGCGCCGGGCCGCGGCCCGGGGTTGGATCAGCGCCCCGCGGATCCGCGGTGCCGGGCGGGCGATCTCCACCGTCGGCGGCCACGGTGAGGGAGCCGCGACCGCCTACGCGACCGGCGAGGAAGAGTTCTACCGTGCGGCGGCGGCCGAGATCGCGGCCGGCGCTGACCACGTGAAGATCTTCATCAACGGCGGCCTGGCCAAGGCCGGCGAGCACTACGACTCGCAGGAGATGGCCGACGAGGAGATCCGCGGTGTCGTCCGGGCCGCCCGGGACAGCGACAAGTACGTCGTGGCCCACTCCGGCGAGTCCATCGCCATCCGGCAGGCGCTGGCCCAGGGCGTGACGTCCTTCGAGCACGCCTACCGGCTGGACGAGGAGACGGCGCGGCGCATGGTCGGTCCGGACATCTTCCTCACCCCGACGCTGTGCGTCACCCGCAGCGAGTCCTGGATGCGGGCCAACCATTTCGAGGAGCACTCGATCCAGCAGGCCCTGGCCGCGGCCGACGACCACCTGCTGAGCATCCAACGGGCCATCCGGGCCGGTGTCACGCTGGTGAACGGAACCGACTACCCCCCTGGTGATCTGGTCGACGGGGTGCCCGCCGCGGTCCACGAGATGCTGCTGATGGCCGAGGCCGGCCTCACCCCGCTGCAGGCGCTGCAGTCCGTCTCGACCCAGGCCGCGCGGTTGCTGCGGATCGACGACCACGTCGGACAGGTCCGGCCGGGCTACGTCGGCGATCTGATCGCCGTCGACGGCGACCCGCTGGACGATCTCGATGCGCTGCGCCACATCTCGCTCGTCGTGCAGGCCGGTTCGATCATCCGTGGTGCGGCGTGACCGGGGCCGGCCACCCCACCCGCCACCGCGACGGATCGCCGTGGGAGGACCGCGCCGGATACAGTCGGGCGGCCCGCGCCGGCGAGTGGGTCGCGGTCAGCGGGACCACCGCTCCGGACGGGGCGCAGCGATTTCCCGGTGACACCTTCGGTCAGGCGACGGCCGCCCTGGAACAGGTGATCGCCGCGGTGGAGCACCTGGGGGGCAGCCGGTTCGACATCATCCGGACGCGGCTCCTGCTGGTCCCGGGGGCCGACGTGGACGCGGCCTCGCGGGCCCACCGGGAATTGCTCGGCGACGTGTCCCCGGCCAATTCGGTGTATTTCGTGGCCGGATTGGTCGGCGAGGGCCTTCTGGTCGAGATCGAGGCCGACGCCGTCGTCGGGTCGGGTCGGCCCCGATGACGTGGTCCCTGCGGTTGAACAACGATCTGCCGGCGGCGGATCTGCTGCAGATCGCGCTGCTGGCCGAGGATCTCGGCTGTGACCAGCTCTGGGTGTCCAACGATCTGTACCTGCGCAGCGCGCCGGTGCTGATGGGAACGTTGGCCGCGCGCACCTCCCGGATCAGGCTCGGCATCGCGATCATGAACCCGTACTCGGTGCACGTCTCCGAGCTGGCGATGACGGCCGCCACCCTGGCCGAGGTGTCCGGCGGCCGCTTCCTGCTCGGCATCGGTGCCGGTTCGGAGGAGTTCCTGTCCTGGGCCGGTCTGTCGCGCGCGAAGCCGCTGGCCACCACCGCCCAGGCGGTCGCGGCCCTGCGGCGGATGCTCGGGCACCGGGACGTGTCCGACGCCGACCTGCCGTCCTGGTTCGGGGACCACAGCGTGCTCCGGTTCGAGCAGACGGCGCCGGTGCCGGTGTACGTCGGGGGCATGGCCCCGAAGATGCTGGCCATGGCCGGGCGGCTGGCCGACGGCGCACTGCCCCTGCTGTACCCGCCCGAGCATTTCGCCACGGCCCAAGCGCAGGTGCACGACGGTCTGCGCGTCGCCGGACGGGACCCGGCGGTCTTCGACCTGCCCGCCTGCATCTGGGTGTCGTTGTCCGACAACGCTTCCGCCGCCCGGGCGGCGCTGGCCGAGAAGCTGGCCTACTACGGTCCCTCGATCTCCCCGTACTTGCTGGCCGAGGTCGGCCTGCGGCCGGAGGACTTTCTGGCGGCGGCCGCCCTGGCCCAGCGGGGACGGGCGGCGCAGGCGGTGGCGATGATCGACGAGCGGATGCTCAGACTGGGCATCGCCGGGGACGAGAACGACGTCATCGACCGGTGCCGAGCCTTGCAGCGCCTTGGCGCCGAGCACCTGTCGTTCGGCCCGCCGCTCGGGCCGGACCCGCTCGCCGCGGTGCGGATTCTGGGCGAGCGGGTGATGCCGGCGCTCGGCACCGTGCCGCGGGTCGCGGCCTCAGCCACTCTCACCACCAACGGAGGCACGACATGACCGCACCCGCGGAGAGCTCCGCCCAGGAAGCGATCTGGGCCGCCACCCTGGACATCTACGCCGGATTTCTGGCCGCCGACCGGCCGCGAATCGACTCTCATCTGCACCCGGACGGGACGTTCTGGGATTCCGAGGAGGCCGAGCTGATCCGCGGGAAGGCCCAGCTCGACGCGGCGCGGGACCGCCGCCCGGCCGCGGGCGACGGACCGTCCGTGGTGGCCCTGGACGCGACCGATCCGGTGATCGACGTCTGGGGTGACACCGCGGTCGCCCGACACTGGCTGACCGTTCGGTTCGACGACGATGACGTTGCCCCGCAACATGTGCGGGTCACCGGCGTGTGGCGCCGGGTCGACGGTCGATGGCTGGCCGTGCACAACCACGAGGACGTTCGGGTCAGCCCTCGATGACGCCGAGCACTCCGGACTCCGCGGATCGGGCCGACCGATCGATGACGCTGTTCGACCTCCGGGTGACGGTCGAGAGCATCGAAGGCCGCTCGGTGTGCGGGATGCAGGTCGGCGACCATTTCGAACTCGACCATTCCTCCCGGCTACGGATCCCGGAGGGCAAGCACTTCTGCGTGTTCGCCCTGCAGTCGGTGTTGCCGTTCCTGGCCGCCAAACAACGGCAACTGCCGGCGGCCGACTGGCTGGAGACCGATTCGCTGATCTGCTGTCCCGACCCGGAGGAACGGCTGGTGATGCGGATCGAGCGCACCCGGACCCGCACCATGGACGCCGGCGACCTGACGTGACGCGGGGCCCGCGCCGGGTCGAGATCGGCCTCGGTCTGCAGTCGGACAAGCCGGTGGGGCAGTACGCCCGGCTGGCCGTCCTGGCCGAGAGTTACGGATTCGACGTCGTGAGTGTGTTCGGCGATCTGCTGTTCCAGCCGCCGATCGTGCCGTTGCTGGAGATGGCGCGGAGCACGACCCGGGTCCGGCTGGGCGCGGCCTGCTGGAACCCGTTCACCCAGCACCCCTACGAGATCGCCGGCCAGTGGCTGGCGCTGGATGCCGCGTCCGACGGGCGCGCCTACCTCGGGTTGGCCCGCGGAACCTGGCTGGGCGCGATCGGAGTGGCGCAGCCTCGGCCCGCGGTGGCCGTCGAGGAAGCGATCGGGGTGATCTCGGCCCTGGTGACCGGCGACGACTCCGGCCGCCCGGGCGACCTCTTCTCGCTGGCTCCCGGAGTGCGGCTCCGGTACCCGACCAGCGGCCGCCGGCCGCCCGTGCTGATCGGGACGTGGGGACCGAGGCTGGCGGCGGTGGCCGGCCGGATCGCCGACGAGGTGAAGATCGGCGGCACCGCGAACCCGGCCACGGTGGGGGTGATGCGGGAGCGGATCGCCGTCGGCCGGATGGCGGCCGGTCGCCCGGCCGAGGCGGTGGGAGTGGTGGTCGGCGCGGTCACCGTCGTCGACCGCGACGGCGTCGCCGCCCGGCGCCGGGCCCGCACCGAGGTGGCGATGTACCTGGCCGTGGTGGCCGATCTGGATCCGACCGTGCAACTCGAGCCGGCCCTGCTGGGGGAGATCAACCGGTTGGTCGATCTCGGTCGGCACGGGGCGGCCGGTGAGCTCGTTCCCGACGACGTCCTGGATCTGTTCGCCTTCTCCGGAACCCCGGAACAGGTGGCCGCCCAGGCACAGGCGCTGATCGATGCCGGGGCGTCGCGGGTCGAGTTCGGCACCCCGCACGGGCTGACCGACCAGGGCGGGGTCGCGTTGTTGGGCGCCGAGGTGCTGCCGCTACTGAGACGCTGAGCGCAGTCCGAACGTCCGGTCGATCATGTCGTCGACCTGGGCGCGCAGATCCGGCCAGTGAAATGTCGAGCGGGCCGTCCGCAGATGGACGATGCCGTGCACGAAGTTCCACAGGTTCGTCGAGACGATCTCGACCTCGCGGTCAAGGGGTGGACGGTCGAGCGCCGCGCTGACCACGGTGACCAGGGAGTTGAACGCCTCGAGGCCGATGGTCATCCCGTTCGGGCCGAGGATGGTGCCCTTGGTCGAGGCCGAGAACATGACGCGGTAGTGGCCGGGGTTGGCCAGCCCGAACGTCACGTAGCCGTGTCCGATCGCCCGCACCTGCTCCACCGGGTCACCACCGGCACCGGCGACGGCGGCGTCGAGGCACTCGGTCAGCTCGGCGAATCGCTTGAGCTTCACCGCCAGGATCAGCTCGTCGAGGTCAGCGAAGTGCAGGTAGATGGAGGTGGTGGCAATGCCGACCGCCCGGGCCACCGCGCGCAACGACATCGACGCCACGTCGCCGGTCTCGGCCAGCAGCGCGCTCGCCGCCTCGATGATCTCGGTTCGCAGGGCCTCGCCGCCGCCCCGCCGTGAGGGGGTGCGGCGTTGCGTCGGGGTGTCCGCCATGGTGCCCATCCTCTCCCAGCTCGCGTGGACGATTCCAGCCGATCTATTGACAACTGTAGCGCTACAGCTGTACACCTAGCGTCGGACCTTCCCACAACACCTGTAGCCCAAGAGCTGGGAGCTCGCCGTGACCACAACCTCCATGTCCGATCCCACGGCGCCCTTCGCGCCGGGCCCGCACCGGGTGCGTCCCGGTTGGACGCTCGTCCTGGTCTGCGCGGCCATGTTCATGTTGCTGCTGGACATGACTATCGTGACGGCGGCCCTGGCCAACATCCAGAAGGACCTGAACTCCTCGCTCGGCTCTCTGCAATGGGTGGTCGACGCCTATACGCTGCCGGTCGCCGGGCTGTTGCTCACCGCGGCCACCATCGGTGACCGGATGGGCCGGCGGCGGTTGTACCTGGCCGGCATGGCCGTCTTCACCCTGGCCTCCCTTGGTTGCGCGTTGGCCGGAGACGCGTTGACGCTCAACATCATCCGCGCGGTCCAGGGCCTCGGCGCGGTGATGCTCTTCGGGGTCGGACTACCGCTCATCGCGGCCGCCTTCCCGGATGCGAAGAAGCGGGCCGGGGCCATCGGTGCCTTCGGCGCAACCCTGGCCGCGGCCACGGCGGTCGGCCCACTGCTCGGTGGTGCGCTGGTCGATGGGCCGGGCTGGCGGTGGATCTTCCTGATCAACGTCCCGATCGGGGCCGCTGCGCTCGTCGGCGCCCGGTTCGTGCTGACCGAGTCCCGGGCCGCCGTGGCTCGCAAGGCCGACTGGCCGGGCACCATCGCGTTGTCGGCCGCGTTGGTGGCCCTGGTCTACGGATTGATCCGCAGCAGTGACGAGGGGTGGGGGTCGGCTCCGGTCATCGTCCTGATGGGGGTGACCGTCGTGCTGCTGGTCGCGTTCGTCGTCCGGGAACAGCGCACCCCGGAGCCCATGCTCGACCTGTCCCTGCTCCGGCGTCCCTCCTTCGTCGGCCCGGCGCTGCTGGCCCTGATCAGTTCGGCCACGCTGGTCGCGTCGACCAGCTACATCGCGCTCTACTTCATCAACACCCTGGGCTACACGCCCTTCCAGGCCGGTCTGCGCTTCCTCCCGCTGACCGTGGCATCGTTCCTGGCCGCACCCCCGGCCGCGCGGTTCGGCCATCGCGTCCAGACGCGCTACCTGATGCCGCTCACCGGCGCGTTGGTCGCGATCGGCCTGGCCACCATGACCGGGCTGAACGGCTCGTCCTCGTGGACCCACCTCGTGCTCGGTTTCGTCCTGTCCGGGGTCGGGCTGGGCATGAGTTCGGCGCTGACCTCACAGGCCGCCCTGGCTGCGGTGCCGATCGCGCAGGCCGGCATGGCGACCGGGACGGTCAACACCTTCCGGCAGATCGGTCTCGCCGCCGGCGTCGCCGCACTCGGGTCGATCTTCACCGCCCACGTCACATCGGCCATGGACACGCGCGTGTCCGCGCTGCCGCTGACCGTGTCCGCGCGCGACGAGCTGGCCTCCGCGGTCGGGTCAGGAGGCGGCGTGCAGGTCGCGTCACACGTCCCGGGGGCGATTTCGGCCCAGGTGGCGGAAGCCGCCCGCGCGGCGACGGCCGGCGGGGTGAACGCCGTGTTCGTCGTCGGCGCCGTGGCCGCGGCGGCCGTCGCCGTCATCTCTTTCGTTCTGATGCAGCGTGGCCGCCCGGTTGCCGGTTGAGCGACCGATGGTGCGCCCCGGCCCCGGCCCCGGCCCCGGGCCTCGGTCACGGCCCTCAGTGGCCGCGGACGATCCATTCGTCCAGGTGCGGTGCTTCGGCGCCGATCGAGGTGTCGTCGCCGTGACCGGTGTGCACCACCGTCTCGGCGGGCAGGGTCAGCAGACGCGAGCGGATCGATTCGATGATCGTCGGGAAGTCGGAGAACGAACGCCCGGTCGCGCCGGGGCCGCCGTTGAACAGGGTGTCACCGCTGAAGACGGCGCCCAGTGCGGGGAAGTACACGCACACCGCTCCCGGCGCGTGCCCCGGCGTGTGCATGACCGTGCCCTCGATGCCGGCCACGACGATGACCTGGCCGTCCGTCAGGTCGACGTCGGGCCGGCGATCGGGATGCTTCTGGCCCCACAGGTGGGCATCGGCGGGGTGCAGCAGGATGGGTGAACCGGTGAGCGTCGCCAGTTCCGGGGCGGCGTCGATGTGGTCGTCGTGGCCGTGGGTGGACAGGATGGCCACCAGCCGGCGCGGACCGATGGCGTCGGCGATGGCGGAGGCGTCGTGGGCCGCGTCGATCACCAGCACCTCGTCGTCGTCGCCGATCAGCCAGACGTTGTTGTCGACGTCCCAGGTGCCGCCGTCGAGCGAGAACGTGCCGGAAGTGACGATCTTGTCGATGCGCGCTGCCACAGGACTCCTTCACACGGGCACCCCGGGACGGGGCGCGAACAGTTCCAGTTTTTCACGGATCACCCGCCCGTCCGCGCCCATCACCCGCCTGCGCGGTCTGCGGGCCTCGCTATCGGGTAAGCACAGGCTAAGCTGACCTGGTGTCCTCGAAGCCGAAGAAGGAATGCTGCGTCAGCAAGCCGAAGTGCGGTCGCTGTCCGCTGCGGATGCTGGCCGAGGGCACGTTGCCGTCCGGCTACACCGTGAAGAAGCGGAAGCTGGTCAAGATCAAGTAGTCCCTCAGACGTACTCCGGCGCGGTCAGCAGCAGCCACTGGGCCAGGTGCGCGGCGAAGGAACTGCGTACAAGCACCTTGATCAGGTCGTCGTCGGTCCAGGCCGGTCCGTCGCTGAACAGCACCACCGCGCACTGGGCCAGAACCGACTGCGCGCAGGTGCTCTCCGGCAGCCGGTCCAGATCCAGGGCGACGCCGTGGGCCAGCATCCGGCGGGCGTTGCGGCCGGAGATCCGGAGCATGGTGCGGGACGCCGACACGTCGGTGACGGCACCGGGCTCGTCGCCCAACGCGGTCCGCAACCTCAACTCCAGTTCGGCGGCATGGCCCGGGCCGGCCAGCACCAGGAACTCGTCCGGCCCGAGAGCCAGGACGGCGTCGCTGTGCGCGTAGGTGACCTCTCCGGTGGTGGCCGGCAACGTCGTCCCCAGGGCCGACTCCACCGCCGCGGCGCCGGCCGTTCCGTGCCGCGCCCGCACCAGAACCATCGACATCAGGGGTGATTCGGCGATCCGGACCCCGGCGTGAGCCGGATGCGAGAGTGCGGCGAACTCGTCGCAGTAGGTGCGCAGCGGCGAGACCGGCAGGGCCGCGGCGAGGGTGAGGGCTGGGATCGGATCACCGTCGCCCGCCGGGTCGCCGTCGCGGCGCTGCCCGTCCGGGTCGACCACCACTGGTCCGGTCACCACCACCGGCTGCGGCACGTCGTCGACGACGACGTAGACCGTCTCGCCGATCCGGTCGCGGCCGCCCTTGAGCAGGGCCAGGGCGAACGTCCGGTCGAGGGCCGCCGAGGGGTAGGACGAGGTCACGTGTCCGAGCATCGGCACCGGGGGAGGGGGAAGCGTCGGCGTGGCGACGATCTGGGCGCCCTCGGGCAGCAGCAGCCGCTCGTCGCGGGGGAGCAGTGCGATCAGGTGCTTGCGATCAGGCCGGTCGTTGTCGGGGCGCGCATGCGAGCGCTTGCCGATGTAGTCGGCCTTTTTCTTCGACACGACCCAGCTCATCCCGAGATCCTGCGGCGTGATGGTGCCGTCGGTGTCCTGACCGATGATCGGGTAACCCTTCTCGGCCCGCAGCACGTGCATGGCCTCGGTGCCGTACGGGGTCAGCCCGACCGGCTCGCCGACCGACCAGACGGCGTCCCACAGGGCCGCCGCGTCGTGCCAGGCCACGTTGATCTCGTACGCCAGCTCACCGGAGAACGAGATCCGGGCCACCCGGGCCGGCAGGGCGGCGACCACGGTGTCCCGCCAGGCCATGAACGGGAAGTCCTGGTTGGACACGGCCAGATCCGGGGCCAGTGCCGCCAGCAGGCTGCGGGAGCGCGGCCCGACCAGGGCCATGGTGGCCCACTGTTCGGTCACCGAGCAGCACCAGACCCGCATCTCGGGCCACTCCGTCTGCAGCCATTCCTCCATCCAGTCAAGGATTTTCGCGGCATTGCCGGTGGTCGTGGTGACCAGGTAACGCTCGGTGGAGAGACGGAACACGGTGCCGTCGTCGATGGCCATGCCGTCCGGCCCGCACATCACGCCGTAGCGGATCATGCCGACCTTGAGGGTGGACATCAGGTTGGTGTAGAGCATGTCCAGGAAGGCCGGCGCGTCCGGCCCCTGGACGTCGATCTTGCCCAGGGTGGATCCGTCCATGAAGGCCACACCGGTGCGGGCGGCGGCACACTCGCGGGCGACCGCGGCGTGCATGTCCTCGCCCGGGGCCGGATAGAACCAGGGCCGCTTCCACTGCCCGACGTTCTCGAACTCGGCCCCGTGGGCCACGTGCCAGGGGTGCGCCCCGGTGGTGCGGACCGGGTCGTACAGGTCGCCCCGTTCCCGACCGGCCAGCGCGGCGAACGAGATCGGCGTGTACGGCGGGCGGAACGTGGTGGTGCCCAACTCGCCTGGCTCGACGCCCAGCACGTGCGCGATGACCGCGGTGGCCAGGACCCCGGAGGTCTTGCCCTGGTCGTGCGCGGTCCCGGCCGTGGTGTAGCGCTTGACGTGCTCGACCGAGGCCAGCCCGGCCCCGGTGGCCCGGACCAGGTCGGCCACTGTGACGTCCCGCTGCACGTCGACGAAGTGGGTGGTCAGCGTGTGCGGGTCGGCGTCGGGGTCGGCCACCAGGTAGACCGCAGCGGGCGGGGTGACCTCGGCCGGCAGGTCGTCGCCGGGCGGCACGATGATGTTGTTGCCGGTCAGCCCGGTGTCGGCGCCGACCGCGGCGCCGTCGGCCACGCAGTCGCCGGTCGTCCGCAGGCCACTGGCGCTGCCGACGACGGTGACCCGCTGACGGGCGCCGTCCGGCACGAACGAGCCGACGATCGGGTCGAACACCAGCTTGCCGCCGGCCTGGGAGTACAGGTGCACGGCCGGGTTCCAGCCGCCCGAGACAGCGAGCAGATCCGCTGGGACGGTGCGGATCTCGCCGGCTGCGTCCCGGACCAGGACGGCGGTCAGACCGCCGTCGTCGCCGGTCTCGGTGCCGACCACCACACTGCCGACCAGCACCGCGCCGGTGGTCAGTTCCGGATCGGGATCGGCGACGTGATCTTCCGGCATGCGTGGGTCGACGACGACGACCGCGGCGCCCGCGGCCATCAGTTCGCCGGCCACCCGATAGGCGTCGTCATGGGCGGTGAAGACGACCACCTGCTCCCCGGCCAGCACGCCGTACCGCTGCAGGTAGACCCGCACGGACTCGGCCAGCATGACGCCGGGAACGTCGTTGCCGGCGAAGACGATCGGGCGTTCGTGCGCGCCGGTGGCCAGCACCACCCGGCCGGACCGGATCCGCCAGATCCGTTCCCGCACCGCGCCGTCCGTCGATTCCGCGCTCAGGTGGCCGGTGCGACGCTCAACGGCGATCAGGAAGTTGTCGTCGTAGTACCCGGTGACCGTGGTGCGCTGCAGGTGGACCACGTTCCGCATCCCGGCCAGCTCGCCGACGATGCTGTCGGCCCAGGCCATCTCGGTCCGCGTGAGCAGGGCGCCGCCGGCCTTCGGGCGCTCGTCGATCAGCAGCACCCGCTCCCCGCTCTTGCCGGCGGTCAACGCGGCCGCGAGGCCGGCCGGGCCGGCCCCGACGATCGTCACCTCGCAGTGGTGGTGGATCGCGTCGTAGGCGTGCGGGTCCCCGTCGGCGGCCAGCCGGCCCTGCCCGAAGATGCCGCGCGCGTCCAGACCGTCCACTGCTTCGACGGTGGTGGCGGTGAGCATCGGCTCCGGGAAAGGCTTCTCGACCTGGATGACTGCGGTGGCCTCCTCCGGGCCGGCGGAGGAGATGCCGCGGGGGCGGCCCAGCATCACCGAATGCCCGGCGATCTGGACCCCCGAGGCCAGCATCGCCGAGGCCAGGGTGTCCCCGTCGAAGGCGTCGAGCACCTGCCCGTCGAAGGTGACGCTCAGCGGTCGGCGGCGGTTGATCCGGCCGCCGGAGGCGAGTCGACTGGACGTCATGCGGATGCTCCTGAACGGTCGAGAACGGGCTGCGGTTCACCGGTGCGGTAGACGGCCAGGAACTCGTAGGTCGCGGTGTCGCGGACGGCATTGAACCAACGGCGGCAACCGGCGGCGTGCACCCAGCGTTCGGCGAACGGGCCCTTCGGGTTGTCCCGGAAGAACAGGAATTGTGCCCACTGTTCCTCGGACATGGAGGCACCGCCGTCGGCCGGATAGGCGACGTGCGCCTGTCCGCCGTAGTGGAACTCGTTCTCGTTGCGGGGCCCGCATTCCGGGCAGTCGATCAGCATCATGATGGCTCCTACAGATAAGGCGCGACGGACGGTCAGTGGGCGACGGCGGCCGCGCCGTGCTCGTCGACGAGACGGCCGGTGGTGAACCGTTCCAGCGAGAATTCCCGCATCAGTTCCGGCACCTCGCCGGTGGCGATCAGCTCGGCCATCTGGTGTCCGACCCCGGGTGTGGCCTTGAAACCGCCGGTGCCCCAACCACAGTTGACGTAGAGGTTCTCCACCGGGGTCAGGCCCATGATGGCCGACGCGTCCGGGGTGGTGTCGACGATGCCGCCCCAGGTGCGCAACACATGGGCGCGGGCGAAGATCGGGAAGAGCTCGACGGCGGCCGACATCTGCCGTTCGATGACGTGGAACGAGCCCCGCTGCCCGTAGCCGTTGTAGGAGTCGACGCCGGCGCCCATCACCAGCTCACCCTTGTGGGCCTGGGAGACGTACACATGCACGGCGTTCGACATGACGACCGTCGGGTGCACTGGCTCCAGAAGCTCGGACACCAAGGCCTGCAACGGATGTGACTGGACCGGCAGCCGGAAACCGGCCATCGCGGCCAGCACCGAGGAATGCCCGGCCCCGACCATCGCGACGCGGTCGGCGGTGATGGGGCCCCGCGAGGTCTGCACCGCGGTCGCCCGACCGGCGACGATGTCGATCCCGGTCACCTCGCAGTTCTGGATCAGGTCGATCCCGGCCGCGTCGGCGCTCCGGGCGAAACCCCAGGCCACGTAGTCGTGCTTGGCGATACCCCCGCGCGGCTGGTAGGTGCCCCCCAGCACCGGATACCGGATGTTGTCCTCGATGTTCAGGATCGGGCAGATGTCCTTGGCGCCCTTGGCATCCACCCACTCGGCGTCGATGCCGTTCAACCGGTTGGCGGCCACTCGCCGCCGCGAGTCGCGGATGTCGGTGAGCGAGTGATCCAGGTTCAGCACGCCGCGCTGGGAGAACAGGATCGGATAGTCCAGGTCCTCGTCCAGGTGCTCCCAGAGCTTCAGCGCGTGCTCGTAGATCCCGGCGCTGGCGTCCCACAGGTAGTTCGACCGGATGATGGTGGTGTTGCGGGCCATGTTGCCGCCGGCCAGCCACCCCTTCTCCAGCACCGCCACATCGGTGATCCCGCGCCGGGCCAGGTAGTGGGCGGTGGCCAGACCATGGCCACCGCCTCCAATGATGACGACCTGGTAGTGACGCTTCGGTTCCGGGTTCCGCCAGAGGAATTCCGGGTGCTGCGGGAGATCGGCTCCGGGCGGAGTCTGGACCGGGGTGGGCGTCACTGATCGGTTCCTTCTCAGTACGTGAGGTCTGGGTACAGGGGGTGCGCCTCGGCCAGGGCGGCGACGCGAGCCTTGAGACCGGTGGCCAGCTCGTCGTCCAGGTCGCCGACGCCGGCGGTGAGCGCGGCCGCGATGATGTCGGCCACCTCGGCGAAGTCCTCGTCGCCGAAGCCACGGGTGGCCAGGGCCGGCGTGCCGATCCGAAGGCCGGACGTCACCATCGGCGGGCGCGGATCGAACGGGACGGCGTTGCGGTTGACCGTGATGCCGACCGAGTGCAGGCGGTCCTCGGCGGTCTTGCCGTCCAGGTCGGAGTTGCGCAGGTCGACCAGCACCAGGTGCACGTCGGTGCCGCCGGTCAGCACGGTCACGCCGGCCGCGGTGACGTCATCGGCCACCAGGCGTTCGGCCAGGATCGAGGCGCCCCGGACGGTACGGCCGGCGCGTTCGGTGAACGCGGGGTCGGCCGCCATCTTGAACGCCACCGCCTTGGCCGCGATCACGTGCTCCAGCGGGCCGCCCTGCTGACCGGGGAAGACCGCCGAGTTGATCTTCTTGGCCAGGTCGGCGTCGTTGGTCAGGATGACCCCGCCGCGCGGGCCGCCCAGCGTCTTGTGGGTGGTGGTGGTGGTGACGTGCGCGTAGGGCACCGGCGACGGGTGCAGGCCGGCCGCGACCAGGCCGGCGAAGTGGGCCATGTCGACCATCAGGTACGCACCGACCTCGTCGGCGATCTGCCGGAACCGGGCGAAGTCGAGCTGCCGGGGGTAGGCCGACCAGCCGGCGATGATGAGCTTCGGCTGGTGCGCCTTGGCCAGGCGTTCCACCTCGTCCATGTCGACGCGGTAGTCCTCCTTGGACACCTCGTAGGCGGCCACGTTGTAGAGCAGGCCGGAGAAGTTGATCCGCATGCCGTGGGTCAGGTGGCCACCGTGGGCCAGGGACAGACCGAGAATGGTGTCGCCCGGCTTGATCAGGGCCTGCATGGCGGCGGCGTTGGCCTGGGCTCCGGAGTGCGGCTGCACGTTGGCGAACCCGGCGCCGAACAGGGCCTTGATCCGGTCGATGGCCAGCTTCTCGATGACGTCGACGAACTCGCAGCCGCCGTAGTAGCGCCGGCCCGGGTAGCCCTCGGCGTACTTGTTGGTCAGCACACTGCCCTGCGCCTGCATGGCCGCCACGGACGCGAAGTTCTCGCTGGCGATCATCTCGAGGGTGTTCTGCTGACGGTGCAGCTCGTTGGCGATCTGGGCCGCGACCTCGGGGTCGGCCTGGGCCAGGCCGGCGTTCAGTCCCGGCCAGGCCATGGACGTCTCTGCACTGCTGTCAACGGTGGTCGTCATGACGACTTCTCCCTGGTCGTGCGTCCCGGTCGGAGGAGTCGGTGACGCGGTCGGCGGAAGCGGGAGCCGATCGCCCGCATCCGATGTCCACCGTAGTGAGCACCCCCTGGATTCTCAGCATCGGATCTTCTTCATCTCCGGGTCGAAGGCCGGCTCGGCGGTGACGACCGCGCGGTACCGGTCGCCGAAGTAGCCGATCTCGACGCTGGTGCCCGGCGCGGTGTACCCGGCCGGCAACCACGCGTAGGCCAGGGGCGTGCCCAGGGTGTAGGCGTACGCGGCGGACGTGACGTAGCCGATCGCCCGCCCCTCCTGGCGTGGATCAACTTCGTCGGCATGGCCGAACTTGTCGACTTCTGTCCCACGGGTCCCATTCGGGCCAAGTTGATCCATGCCAACGGCATAGACGGGCTCGGAGCCGATGACGATGTCGTTCTCGCCCTCGATGGTCAACAGGCAGAGCCGCTTCCCGTCGTCCTCCCGGGTGAGCAGGGCGTCCTTGCCGAGGAAGTCCTGGTCCATCTTCACCGCAAAGTCGACCCCGGCCTGGACCGGGGTGTGCTCGTCGGTCATGTCGCCGCCGAAGCTCCGGTAGCCCTTCTCGATGCGCAGCGCGTTGAACGCACCGCGACCGGCGGCGATGATGCCGTGCTCGGCCCCGGCCTTCATCAGCAGGTCCCAGAGCACCAGGCCCTGGTCGGCCGTGGTGTACAGCTCCCACCCCAGCTCGCCCACGTAGGAAAGCCGCATTGCGGTGACCTCGATGGTTCCCAGGAACGCCTGCTTGGCCCGGAAGTACTTGAACCCGGCGTTGGAGAAGTCGGTGTCGGTCAGCGGCTGCACCACGTCGCGGGCCTTCGGGCCCCAGATGCCGATGCAGCAGGTGCCCGCGGTGATGTCCCGGACCTGGACCGCGGAGCCGTCGGGCAGGTGCCGCCGCATCCAGTCCAGGTCGATCGCGCCGTTGGCGCCGACCTGGTAGTGCTCTTCGCCCAGCCGGGCCACGGTGACGTCGGACCGGATACCGCCGTCGATGTCGAGCATCAGGCAGTAGGTGACCGACCCGACCGACTTGGCCATCTTCCCGGTGACCAGGCTCTGTAGGAACTCGGTCGCCCCGGCCCCGGTCACCTCGATCCGCTTCAGGGCGGTCATGTCGTAGATCGCCACGTCGGTGCGGGTGACGGCGGCCTCAGCGGCGATGGTGGGGGACCAGAACCGGCCGGCCCAGTCGCCGGGCTGCGGTATGTGCCAACCGGTGTTGCGGTCGCTGGTCACCAGGGCGTCGTTCGCGGCGTACCAGTGCGGCCGTTCCCAGCCGTTGGCCTCCAGCATCACGCCGCCGAGTTCGAGTTCGCGGGCGTAGAACGGCGAGGTGCGCAGCGGCCGGGAATGCTCCATCGGCTGCAGCGGATGCAGGATGTCGTAGACCTCGACGAAGTTCTGGCAGTCCTTGGCCTCGATGTAGGCCGGGGCGAGTTGGTGGCGCTCGAACCGGTTGAGGTCGCAGGCGTGCAGGTCGAAGCTGCGCGAGTAGCCGTCGACGATCCACTCGGCCATGGCCTTGGCCACCCCGGCCGAGTGGGTGACCCAGACGGCCTCGGCCGTCCAGAACCCGTCGATGCTCGCGTGCGGGCCGAGCAGCGGCATGTTGTCGGTGGTGAAGGAGAAGACGCCGTTGAACGCGTTCTTCAGCTCCAGCTCGCCGAGACTCGGCAGGATCCGGGCCGTCTCGGCCAGCGGAAACTCGAAGTCCTCCGGGGTGAAATCCAGGACGGACGGCTGACCGCCAGCCGCGGCCGCGTCCTTCCAGGACGCGAGATCGGTTGACCTGACCGGCATCGGGCGATGCCGATAGGAGCCGATGCCCAGGCCGGTGCCGTTCTCCCGGTAGTACAGGTCGGCGTCCTGGTGGCGCAGGACCGGGCGGACCGCCTCGCTGGTCCGGCCGGCCAGGTCGTTCACCGGACCGGTCCAGGCGAACTGGTGGGCCAGCGGGGTCAGCGCGAGCGTCTGGCCGACCATGGCGGCCACCTTCGGGCCCCAGATGCCGGCGCAGCAGACCACGATGTCGGCGCGGATGTCGCCCTGATCGGTGCGTACACCGGTCACCCGGTTGCCGGTGACCAGAACGTCCAGCACCTCGTGGTGCGGCAGAACGGTTGCGCCCCTTGACCTTGCCCGGTCCAGCTGGGCGGCCACGGCGCGGACCGCCTTGGCGATGCCGTCGTCGGCGACGTACAGGCCGCCGTGCACCGTGCTCGGGTCGAGCAGGTCCCAGGTCCTGACCGTCTCCCGGGCGTCCAGCAGGCGGGCGCCGGGCACCCCCCAGGACTGCGTGTACCCGTAGCGCCGCTCGAGTTCCAGCGCCCGCTCGGGCGTGGTGGCGATCTCCAGGCCACCGACCGCGAGATAGCACGAATCACCCTGGTGGACAAGGGATTTGAACTTGTTCACGGTATACATGGCGAACTCGCTCATCACCTTGCTGCCGTTGGTCTGGAAGACCACGCCGGGCGCGTGCGAGGTGGACCCGCCGGACACCGGCAGCGGACCACCGTCGACGACGGTGACGTCCGTCCAGCCCCGTTCGGTGATCTCGTCGGCCAGACTGGCCCCGACGATGCCGCCGCCGATGATGACGACCGCTGGCTGTGCGAACGACGGCTGGGCCATCTGTCCTCCGGTTTCGTAATACGCAACTAGATGCGCTCTATGCAACAGCCTGGCCCGAGTCGTGGGCGACTGTCAAGGGGTGGAAAGCCAGTACTGGTCCGATATTTGAGCAATTCGGCGATCGGCCGGGCCGACCACCTCCTGCTGGGCCGATCAACTCCGCTGGGCCGATCAACTCCGCTGAGCCGGTCACGCTGCTGAGCCGGTCGACCCTACTGGGTCGATCAACACTTGCTGGGCCGATCAGCACCTGCAGTGGTGACGACGGCGATGCGCCGTCACCACTGCGCTGCTGATGAGGCCGAGTGACGCGGGCGGTGATGGGATCCGCCCGCGTCACCCGAGTTCGGTGTGCCCTACTTGCCGAGCCAGGCGTTGACCTTGGCCGGGTTGGCGTCGATCCACTTCTTGGCGGCCGCTTCCGGCGTCATCTTGTCGGCGGTGATGTACTTCGCGACCAGGTTCTGGTCGTCGTTG
Organism: Nakamurella panacisegetis; assembly: GCF_900104535.1. Lineage (NCBI taxonomy): Bacteria > Bacillati > Actinomycetota > Actinomycetes > Nakamurellales > Nakamurellaceae > Nakamurella > Nakamurella panacisegetis. The sequence goes on from NZ_LT629710.1 coordinate 2,402,159, forward strand.
GTCCAGTTGAAGTTCTTGATCAGCGCGGCGGCCGGGGAACCGGAGTTGGCCAGCTTGGTCGACATGATCTTGTTCAGGTTGTAGTTCGGGTAGTCGCAAGCGACCGTCTTCGGGTTGCTGTCACAGCCCTGGGTCCACTTCGGCAGGTTGATCTTGGTCAGCGGCACCTCGGACAGGAACCACTGCGGCGAGTAGAAGTAGCCCAGGACCGGCGTGTTGTTCTTCTGGCTGTTGCGGAAGGCCTGGATCAGGGCCGCTTCGGAGCCGGCGTAGACCACCTTGTAGTTCAGCTTCAGGTTGGCCACCAGGGCCTCGTCGTTCGTGACGAACGACGGGTCGCCGTCGAGCAGCTGGCCCTTGCCGCCGGACTCGGAGGTGGCGAACTTGCTGGCGTACTTGTTCAGGTTCTGCCAGTTGGTGATGTCCGGGAACATCTTCAACGTGGCCGGGGTGACGTACCAGCCGATCTGGCCCAGGTTGCCGGTCAGGCCGGCATCGACGGCGACCTTCTGCTGGGTGATGTACTTCGCGGCCAGATCCTCGTGGCCCCAGTTCTCCATGATGACGTCGATCTGCCCACTGGCGAAGCCTTGCCAGGACAGTTGCTCGGCCAGTGCCTTCTGGTTGACCTTGCACTTCAGGTCGTTCTCCAGGATGTACGTGACGACGGCGGCGTCGGCGGTGTAACCGACCCAGTCGTTCATCGCCAGGTTGACTGGCGCGCTGCAGGTGCCGGTGACGGGCAACATCTTTCCCGTCGAGGCCGCTCCCGAGGCGGCCGGACTGCTGGACGCGGACGCCCCGCCGGAGGCGGCCGTGCTGGAAGCCGGAGCCGCCCCGGACGCAGCGGCGGCCGGGCTGGTGGCCGCGGCCGTCGTCGAATCGCCACCGGCCTGGTTGACCTTGGCCGCACAGGCGCTGCTGACCAGCAGCGCGAAGGCGGTGAGGCCGATCCCCATCCGTTTGACGGTCTTGGAGGTGGTGTTGCTCATGCGGTCTCCTACGGGTTGAGTGCGGTTCGGGCGGGGAAAACCGGTGGCGGCGGGTCAGGCGGCTTCGGCGATGGGACGAGCCGAGATCTTGGGTGGGGGAAGTAGTTCGGTCGCTCTGCGGGCCTTCTGGCCCGACCGGTTGGCCGCGGCCTGGGTGACGCGGTCGACCATGATGCCCAGGACGACCAGGGCCAGGCCGGCGGCCAGGCCCTTGCCGAAGTACAGCGGATTCTGCAGGCCGTTGATGACCAGGTAACCGAGGCCGCCGCCACCGACGGCCGCTCCGATCACCACCATCGACAGCGTGTAGATGACGGCCTGGTTCGAGGCCAGCGCAATGGATTTCACCGACATCGGGATCTGCACCCTGGTGATCATCTGCAATTTGGTGGATCCGGTGGAGATGGCCGATTCGATGGTGTTGACCGGTACCTGGCGGATGCCGTCGGCGACGATCTTGATGGCCGCCGGCGCGGCGTAGACCACACCGGCCAGGATCGCGGTCACCCGGCCGATGCCGAACAGACCGAGGAACGGGACCAGATAGACGAAGGCCGGCATGGTCTGGGCCGCATCGAGAACCGGCCGGATCACGCGGTCGGCGCCCTTGGAACGGCCCATCCAGACGCCGATCACCACGCCGATGACGATGGCGGCGATGCTGGCCAGGATGGTCGAGGCCAGGGTGAACATGGCATCCGACCAGACGCCCAGCACCAGCAGCGCCAGGGAACCGAGTACCACCCACAGTGCGACCCGCCAGCCGCCGACCAGGTAGGCCAGGATGACGAACGCGAGCGCGACGACGAACCAGGGCGTGTCGACCAGCAGTGACTGCAGCGGGTTCAGCAGCCCGTAGGCGATGCCGTTCTGGAAGTCCAGAGTGAGGAACGAGAGATGGGTCTGCGCCCAGTTCGCCGCGTTGCTCACGCCGTCGCTGATCGCCTGGCCCCAGTTCGGCCAGGTGGCCGGCGCCTGGGCGGCCCACATGTAGGTGCGGGACAGGTAGATGGCGACTAGCGTGAGGACCAGCCCGATCGCGACGAGCACGAGCCGCCGGCGGTTCGAGTAGTTGCCCCTGCGGACCGCGAGCTCGGCGCGCACGCTGGCCGCGGTCGCCACCCGGTCGAACACGATGGCAATCAGCACGATGGCCAGGCCGGCATTGAAGGCGGTGCCGACGTCGAGGCCCTGCAACGCATTCCGGACGTCCGACCCGAGCCCGGGGGCGGCGATGTAGGCCGCGATGACCACCATCGACAGGGCCGCCATGAAGGTCTGGTTGATCCCGATCACGATGGTGCGCTTGGACATCGGCAACAGCACCGTCCGCAGTCGCTGCATGCCGGTCGCGCCCAGGGAATCCACCGCCTCGCGGGTGGTGGTCGGGACCTGACGGATGCCGTGCGCGGTCAGCCGGATGATCGGGGGCACCGCGAAGATGAACACGGCTGCGGTGACCGAAGCAGTGCCGAGGCCGAAGATGAGTACGAACGGGGCCAGGTAGGCGAACGACGGCATGATCTGCATGAAGTCCAGCACCGGGGTGATGACCGCGTTCATCCGGTTGCTGACCCCGGCCCAGATCCCGAGCGGGAGTCCGACGACGAAGGCGAACAGCACCGCCGTGACGACCTGGGCGAAGCTGGCCATCGCGTCGGTCCACAGCCCCTGCAGCACCAGGAACACGAAGACGGCCAGGGTCAACCCGGCCACCTTGACGTTGCCGATCGCGAAGGCCACGAACGTGACCAGCACCGTGGTGCCGAGCCAGCCGATGTAGGGAATGCCGAGGCCGGTCTGCGTCTGGTAGAAGACGTTGTTCATGAAATCGCTGACGTGCTGCAGCAGGATCTGGATGTAGTTGACGAAGTAGATGAAGACCGGGTTGACGTTCTGGTTCTGGGCGACCCAGTCCTGCCAGGTGTTCAGGTTGTTGTGGATCGTCGTGGTGTCGTTGGGGGCCAGGGCCAGATTCCACCGGTCGGCGAACGCGTACCGGGCGATCACCCAGACGGCCAGCACCACGATGACGATGACGGCCAGAGCGGGGAAGGGCCGCCGGTGCGGGACCGGCGACGCGGCGGGCGGGGTCGGGGCGGGTGGGATGGTCCGGCTCGCCGCCCTCTCGCTCGTCGAGTCGCTGGTCGTGCCGGCGGACATCAGGCGACCGCCTGCGTATGTCCCGGCCGGGCCCCGATGACGCCGAGGATGTCGTCACGGGTGACGGCGCCGATGGTGGTGTCCCCGTCGACCACCCGCACCGGGGCGAGTGACCCCATCACCGCCGGGATCGCATCCCGGATGACGGTGCCAGCCGGCAGGGTGACCGAGGTCGAGAGGTCAAGGTCCGCTGCCGGTCGGGCGATCCACTTGAGGGTCAGCACGTCCGCCTTGGGCACCTCGGACACGAAGTCGGCCACGTAGTCGTCGGCCGGAGCCCCGACGAGTTCGTCGCCGGTGCCGATCTGCACGAGCTCGCCGTGACGCATGATCAGGATCCGGTCGCCCAGCTTGAGTGCCTCCGACAGATCGTGGGTAATGAAGATCATCGTCTTGCCCATGTCGCGGTGCAGACGGATCACCTCGGCCTGCATGTCCCGCCGGATCAACGGGTCGAGGGCGGAGAACGGCTCGTCGAACAGCAGCACGTCGGGGTCGTTGGCCAGGGCGCGGGCCAACCCGACCCGCTGCTGCATGCCTCCAGAGAGCTGGTCCGGGAAGCGACGTTCGTAACCGTGCAGACCGACCAGCTCGATCACCTCCTGGGCCTTGGCGTACCGCTCGGCCTTGCCCGTGCCGCGGACCTGGAGCCCGTAGGAGACGTTGTCGACCACGCTGCGGTGCGGTAGCAGGCCGAAGTGCTGGAACACCATGGAGATCTTCTTGCGCCGGATGTCGCGCAGCGCCGAGGCGGAGGCCTTCATGATGTCCTGCCCCTCGAGGAACACCTGGCCGGCGGTCGGCTCGATCAGGCGGGTCAGACACCGGACCAACGTCGACTTACCGGAGCCGGACAGACCCATCACGACGAAGACCTCACCCCGGGCGACGTCGAAGCTCATGTCGCGGACGGCCGCGACGCACCCGGTCTGCTCGAGGATCTCCGGACCGGTCAGCTTCACCATCGCCGGATCGTTCGGGATCCGGTCGGCCTTGTGGCCGAAGACCTTCCAGAGATGGCGAACGGAGAAATCGGGAGTGGCGGGTGCTGTCATCACATCTCCTCGGGCAGTGGAGGAAGCTGATCGGGCCGGGCACGTTCTGGTGTTCGGCATCCCACCGGGGACCGGGGAGGAATGCCACGTCCCGGCCGGAGCCGGTACTGAACTGCGGACCGGCCGGAGCCGGACGGAGCGAGGAATATCAGCGAGCGAACCAGTACTGCGGTGCGGGGGCGGTGTTCTGCCAGATGTGCTTGATCTCGCGGTACTCGGAAAGCCCGGTCGGTCCGAGTTCCCGTCCGTTGCCGGACTGGCCGAAGCCACCCCATTCGGCCTGGGGGACATAGGGGTGGTAGTCGTTGATCCAGACGGTGCCGTGCCGGAGGGCGCCGGCGACGCGCTGCGCGCGGGAGGCGTCGGACGTCCAGACGGCACCGGCCAGGCCGTAGTCGGTGTCGTTGGCGATCTCGATCGCCTCGGCCTCGCTGGTGAACGTCTCGACGGTCATGACCGGGCCGAACGACTCGTCGCGCACCACCGTCATGGCTCGCGTGCATCCGTCGAGAACCGTTGGCGGATAGTAGTAGCCGTCGGCCAGCGGACCGTCCGTCGGAATCACGCCACCGCTCCGCAGTACCGCGCCCTCGGCCACGCCGGCCTGCACGTAGGCGTGCACCTTTGCGCGGTGGGCGGCGGAGATCAGCGGGCCGGTCTCGGCAGTCTCGTCGAACGGACCGCCGAGCTTGATCCGGGCCGCCCGCGTCACGATCTCGTCGACCACGCGGTCGTGGAGCTCGGCGGCGACGATCAGCCGGGCGCCGGCCGAGCAGACCTGTCCGGAGTGCAGGAAGACGGCCGTCAGGGAGTAGTCGATCGCCGCCTCGATATCGGCGTCGGCGAAGATGATGTTGGGATTCTTTCCGCCGAGTTCGAGCGCGACCTTCTTCACCGTGGCCGCGCCGGCGACCATGATCGCCTTGCCGGTGGCCAGCCCGCCGGTGAAGGACACCATGTCGACCCGCTTGTCGCTGGTGAGCACGCTCCCCACCTCCGGGCCGTTGCCGGTGACCAGGTTGGCCACGCCGGCCGGGACCCCGGCCTCGGCCAGGGTGTCCATCAGCAGAATGGCCGTGGACGGGGTGAGTTCGCTCGGCTTGAGCACGAACGTATTGCCGGCCAACAGCGCGGGGGCCACCTTCCACGACACCTGGAGCAGCGGGTAGTTCCACGGGGTGATCAGGCTGCACACGCCGACCGGGGCGTACACGATCCGGCTGATGGCGTTGGGGTTCCCGGTGTCGACCACCCGCCCGGCGTCGGTGCCGGCGATACCGCCGTAGTAGCGGAAACAGGAGACGATGTCGTCGATGTCGTACTCGGCCTCGACCAGTCGCTTCCCGGTGTCAAGGGCCTCGGCCCGGGCGTAGATCGCCTTGTCCCGGACCAGCAGATCGGCCGTGCGGAGCAGCATCTCGCCACGGGCCTTCTCCGGCAACGCGGCCCAGCTGCCCTCGTCGAAGGCGGCGCGGGCGGCGGCCACGGCGGCTTCGGCGTCGGCGGCCGACCCCTCGACCACCGTGCTTACCGGGGTGCCATCGGCCGGACAGCTGATCAGCCGGGTGCCACCGCTGGAGGTGGCCCACGCCCCGTTCACGTACAGGCCGCGGGGAGCAGATGCGGTCGCAGCACTTGCTGGGGCTGATCCCTGCGCAAGGCTCGCGCTCACTCCTGATACCTCCACGTCGGACGGTCACGGTCATGATGGCGACGGCGATCGAACTGTTGCGCATTACGCATCGCCGTGCTTCCTGAGCAACAGCATGGAACGGCGTGGGAGGGGTGTCAAGGGTGCCGGGGTGATCGGGGTGGCCTGACCGGCGAAGATTTACCTGTCCGTGACGCAGCGCCCCGATTGAGCTGGTGTCACCGACACATGGCCGTCACACACAGGGACCGTCACACGGGACGAATCCCGCCGGACGGAGCCAGGTAGCCCATGCGGGCCGACACCAGGGCCGCGGCGTCGCGGACGGCCTTGATCGCGCGGGGCATCCGGGTCGCCTCGAGTCGGAAGCTGGGACCGGACACCGAGAGAGACGCGATGACCGAACCGTCGACCCCGCGGATGGGCGCGGCGACCGCCGTCAGCCCGATCTCGAGTTCGTCCACCGCCACTGCGTAGCCGTCCCGGCGGACCAGGGCGAGGGCGGCCTGCAGGGCGGCCCGGTCGGTGATCGTGTTCGGCGTGAGAGCACGCAACCGGCCGGACGGGGTCAGGGCCGCGCCGAGGATCGCCTCGGCCTCGGTCGCCGATGCGTGCGCCAGCAGTACCCGACCGTTCGCGGTGGCGTGCACCGGGTTTCGGTGCCCTATCCAGTTGTGGATCTGCAACGCGGACGGGCCGGCCACCTGGTCCAGATACAGGGTCTCGGTGCCCGAGAGAATGACGATGTTCACCGTTTCGCCGATGTCGGCGGCCAGTGGCGCCGTCACCGGGCGGCTCTCCCGCACGATGTCCAGCCGCGACCGCGTCGCCCCGGCCAGTCGCAGGACGCCCACGCCGAGCCGGTAGCGGCCCCGGTCGGGCAGTTGTTCGGCCAGTCCGTGGGTCTCCAGAGTGGCCAGCAGACGTGAGGCCGTCGACTTGTGGACGCCCAGCAGGCCGGCGATCTCGGTGACACCCAGCTCGCCGTCCGCGGCCAGCAGCTTGAGGATGGTCAGGGCCCGGTCGACCGATTGCACGGAGCCGCTCCCGTTGCCGCTGCCGCTGTCGACCGCGCGGCCGTCGGGCGCGCGGCCGCTCCGGTCGGCGAACTCGGCCGGTTCGCCATGGTGGGCCGCGCGCGACAGGGCCGGTTCGGGCATACGTCGGAGAGTAGCGGCAGTTTCATCGGCCGGTGGTGGGGTGCCGCGGCGATCGCCTTCCCGCGAAGGGCGTCGCTCCGGAGTGGCGGCACGGCTCGGGCCGAGGTGACGAGGGAGATTTCGCGGTCACCGCGCCGGAACCCTTGACCGGACGAACGACAGCGAACATGCTGTGCGTTGCACATTGAGCGACACGTTGCGCGGTGTGCAACCCGAGCGATCTTCACCTGGAGGTGCGGTGTCCCCGAGTCCCGTTGTCGGCCGTGAGTTCATCCTGACCCTGTCGTGCCAGGACGGGCCCGGGTTGGTGTACGCGGTGACCGGCTATCTGGTCCGGTTCGGCGCCAACATCCTGGCCAGCCAGCAGTTCGACGACCGTCTGACCGGACGGTTCTTCATGCGCGTGCATTTCGATTTCGTCGGGCCGGTACCCGATCTCGCGGACCTGCGGGCCGGATTCGACGACGTGTCCGCACAGCATGCGATGGAGTACGAACTGGTCGATGCGGCGACCCCGACCCGGACCCTGATCATGGTGTCGAAATTCGGCCATTGTCTGAACGACCTGCTGTACCGCTACCGGATGGGCACGTTGAACATCGAGATTCCGGTGATCATCTCCAACCACAACGATTTCGCCGCACTGGCGGCGTCCTACGACATTCCCTATGCGTACCTTCCGGTGACGCCGGATACCAAGGCACAGGCCGAGTCCTGCATGCTGGAGCTCATCGCCGAGCATCAGATCGATCTTGTGGTGCTGGCCCGCTACATGCAGGTGCTCGGTGAGTCGACCAGCCGCGCACTGTCGGGAAAGGCGATCAACATCCACCATTCCTTCCTGCCCAGTTTCAAAGGTGCGAAGCCGTATCACCAGGCGCACGACCGTGGCGTCAAATTGATCGGTGCCACCGCCCACTACATCAACGACGATCTCGATGAGGGGCCGATCATCGAGCAGGACGTGGCCCGGGTCGATCACAACCTGGGCCCCGACGACCTCGTCGCGGCCGGCCGGGACGTGGAGACCCAGGTCCTGTCGCGGGCCGTCAAGTGGCACTGCGAGCGCCGGGTCATGCCCAACGGCACCCGCACCGTCGTCTTCCGCTGACCCGTGTTCGGCGTGGATCAACTTCGCAGGCAGGGACGAAAGTGACGACTTCTGTCACTTCCGTCCCAAAACACGGAAGTTGATCCACGCAGGCCGGTTCGCTCGACGGACGCAGGCCGGCTCGCTCGACGGACGCAGGCCGGTTCGCTCGACGCGACCGGAATGCACGTGTCCGGCCTCAGGCGTGACGTCCGGACGGCAGCTGCACGTGGATGCCGTAGTCACGGATCTTGCGGTAGATCGAGGCGCGGGACATGCCGACCTCCTGGGCGGCGCGTTCCTTGTTGCCGTCATTGGCGATCAGGCTGGCCACGATGGCGTCGCGCTCCAGGTTCTCCAGCGGCGTCAGCTGGCGGCGACTGCCCGAACGGCACTGGGCCGGCAGGTCCTCGACGGTGAAGCTGCCGGAACGCCGCAGCCGGATCACCTTCTGCAGCACCTCGCGCAGTTCGCCCACGTTGCCCAGCCAGGGGAGCTTCATCAGCTGCCGCATGGCCTCGGGCGAACAGGTCAGGCTCTGCTGGGGGCCGGCGATGCGGTGCAGCAGATGGGGGATCAGTACGGGGAGATCGTCGAGACGGTGGCGCAGCGGTGGCAGTTGCACCGAGTGCGGGAAGTGCGGCAGCAGCTGCGACTCCAGCTCGGTGCCGGACCGCTCGGTGGCCATGGTGATGGCCACCCACGGATGGTCGGGCTGGTCGGCGTGGGCGGCCGCCTCGGCCAGCAGATCGACCAACCCGGTCAACGACGCCGGATCGAGTCGGTCGACGTGCTGCAGGATCACCGCGCCGCCGTCGCCGGCCAACGCCTCGGCCACCTCGTCGAGCCATGCCTCGATCTCGCCGGGGTCGCCGGCGTCCAGCACCACCACTCGTCCGGTCGGATGCTGGCGCTGGTGCACGGCGCGGGCCAGCGCGGTCTTGCCGACCCCGGCCTCACCCTCCAGCGCGACCCATTCCCGGCGGCGGTACCAGGAGTCGACCGACCGCACGCAGCGGGTCCACACCGGTGAGCTGCCGACCAGGCCGGGCAGCGTCACCGACATCGGGACCAAGGTCGAGGTCTGGCTCTCCACGGCCGCCGAACTGGAGCTGAACTGCACCCGCAGGACCCCGCCGACCAGACGGTCGTCCAGGAAGGCCGGCTGGTAGTGCATTCGCGCCATCAGTCCGCTGGGCAACTCGGCGACCAGCGTGATCGGCCGGCCGAGACCCCGCGCATCGGCGGCGCGTCCGAGCAGGGCAGCCTGGTCGGTCGGATTCAGGTTCTGCCGGGCCTGGTCGTTCATCATCACCAGCTCGTCGCTGATGGCCAGCACCACCCCGCCGGCGTGCTGGCAGGCGTTGAGGTACTCCCGCAGCAGCGCCAGTTCGTCCTGGCTGGCCTGGGTCAGCATGTTGCGTTCGATGCTGCTCGCCGTGGTCACGGCCAGGGTGAGCAGCAGGGAACCCGGCTCCTTGGCCCACGTGGTCAGATCGAGCGCGCCGAGCAGAGCACCGCTGATCGGATGATGGATCGGGGCGCCGGCGCACGTCAGTCGCTCGAGGTTCTCGGCGTAGTGCTCGTGTCCGCTGACCAGGGTGGGCAGTCCGGATTCCAGGGCCGTCCCGACGCCGTTCGTGCCGACCAGGTTCTCGGCGTAGCTGAAACCGGGGGCCAGGTTGACGTGGTCGAGATGACGGGAAAGCTGTCCGCGGGGGGCGCGGCGGTCGACGACCAGACCGTTGGCATCGGTGAGCACGATGCTGATCGGCTGATCGGTCAGCTCATCCTCCAGCTGCTTCAGGATCGGCTCGGAGCACAGCATCAGCGGGGAGTTGGGGTTCGGTTCCTTCACGAACCGGAGGTCGGGGCGGTCGGCCATCACGCGGAACGCCCGCGAACGCTGCCAGGACGTGAGGATCGGTGCACGGACGGACATCTCGTCGACCGGTTCGGCGGTCAGGAAGGCCTCCCGAGCCACGGCAAGCCGCAGTGGCCGGTGCGTTGGGGCGGTCCGCGCTCGAGGTAGTGGCGTCATTGCCAGGGTCCTTCGTGGTGCGACAGTTGATCTTCGATCGGCGGCGGGCGGCCGGAGGGGCAACCCCCGTTGCGGCTCGTCGGCGGGCCTTACCGGGGGCGGTGCGTGCAGCGCACCTCCAGGACGCGTTGTAGCGAGTCTATGCAGTTGACGCCAGGGGTGTGGCGGGGATCTCAGATTGAGACGGGTACGCCCCTGCTCGCACGGTGTGATTCGACCACGAGGACATGACCCCGGCGCCCCGCGGCCGGGCCGGAATCCGCAGCGGACCGACCGCGTCCAGGCGTGACCCACCGATCCGAACCGGGCCCATGTCCGCCGTGTCAGCCACCGACCCACAGGAGGACGAGCAGTGAGCAGACAGAGTCTGAGCAAGGCGCACCAGAAGATCACCGAGCTGTCGTGGGAGCCCACCTTTGCCACGCCGGCAACTCGGTTCGGGACCGACTACAAGTTCGACAAGGCGCCGAAGAAGGACCCGCTGAAGCAGATCCTGCGGTCCTACTTCCCGATGGAGGAGGAGAAGGACAACCGCGTCTTCGGTGCCATGGACGGTGCCATCCGCGGCAACATGTTCCGCCAGGTACAGGAACGGTGGATGGAGTGGCAGAAGCTGTTCCTGTCGATCATCCCGTTCCCGGAGATCTCCGCCGCGCGGGCGATGCCGATGGCGATCGACGCCGTGCCGAACCCGGAGATCCACAACGGGCTCGCCGTGCAGATGATCGACGAGGTACGCCACTCGACGATCCAGATGAACCTCAAGCGCCTCTACATGAACCACTACATCGACCCGGCCGGCTTCGACATCACCGAGAAGGCCTTCTCGAACAACTACGCCGGCACCATCGGCCGGCAGTTCGGCGAGGGTTTCATCACCGGTGACGCCATCACCGCGGCCAACATCTACCTGACGGTGGTCGCCGAGACCGCCTTCACCAACACCCTGTTCGTAGCCATGCCGTCCGAGGCCGCGGCCAACGGCGACTACCTGCTGCCGACGGTCTTCCACTCGGTCCAGTCCGACGAGTCCCGGCACATCAGCAACGGCTATTCCATCCTGCTGATGGCCCTGGCCGACGAGGACAACCGCCAGCTGCTCGAGCGCGACCTGCGCTACGCCTGGTGGAACAACCACTGCGTGGTCGACGCCGCGATCGGCACCTTCATCGAGTACGGCACGAAGGACCGGCGCAAGGAGCGCGACAGCTACGCGGAGATGTGGCGCCGCTGGATCTACGACGACTATTACCGCAGCTACCTGATCCCGCTGGAGAAGTACGGCCTGAAGATCCCCCACGACCTGGTCGAAGAGGCCTGGAACCGGATCATCAACAAGGGCTACGTGCACGAGACGGCCCAGTTCTTCGCCACCGGCTGGCCGGTGAACTACTGGCGCATCGACGCGATGACCGACGTCGACTTCGAATGGTTCGAGTACAAGTACCCGGGCTGGTACAGCAAGTACGGCAAGTGGTGGGAGAACTACAACCGCCTGGCCTACCCGGGCCTGAACAAGCCGATCGCGTTCGAGGACGTCGGGTACCAGTACCCGCACCGGTGCTGGACCTGCATGGTGCCGTGCCTCATCCGCGAGGACATGGTCACCGAGAAGGTGGACGGCACCTGGAAGACCTACTGCTCGGAGACGTGCGCCTGGACCGACATGAAGGCGTTCCGTCCCGAGTACGAGGGCCGGGCCACTCCGAACATGGGACGGCTCACCGGGCACCGGGAATGGGAGACCCTGCACCACAACCGGGATCTCGCGGACATCGTCAAGGACCTGGGCTACGTACGGGACGACGGCAAGACCTTGATCCCGCAGCCGCACTTGCACCTCGACGACCCGAAGAAGCTGTGGACCCTGGACGACTTGCGGGGCATCAACTTCGCCAGCCCGAACATCCTGCTCAACCAGATGTCCGACGCGGATCGCGAAGCGCACATCGCCGACTACAAGGCGGGCGGCCCCGGCGGCCGGACGTCGGCCGCGGCCGCGGCTTTCGCCTCCGCGTAACACGAAGTGCCGGGCCCGGTGGTCGCCGCCATCGCCGGGCCCGGCCCGGGCGTTCTCCGTTGGTCCGCCCGCGCAGCATCCGTCCGGCCGGTCATCGTCCTGGTGATCGGTCGGCCGGATGTACGGCACGTTTCTCACCACTGTCAGGAGTGAAAGTCATGGGGGAAACCCACCGCGTCAAGTTCGAACCGGTCGACCTGGAGATGGAGGTCGAGGAGTCGGAGACCGTCCTGGATGCCGCGTTCCGGCAGGGCATCACCCTGATGCACGGATGCCGTGAGGGTCAGTGCTCGGCCTGCAAGTCGTTCCTCATCGAGGGTGACGTGCAGATGGACCGGTATTCGACATTCGCTCTCGCCGACTACGAGAGCGAGGAGGGGTACATCCTGCTGTGCAAGACCCACGTGTACAGCGACGCCGAGATCGAATTGATCAACTACGACGAGGAGGTACTCCGGGACGCGGTGCCGCTGCAGAAGGTGACCGCCACCGTCCGGCACCTGACGCCGCTCACCCACGACATCGTCTCCCTCGGGCTGACCGTCAGCGGGGGTCGTTTCGACTTCAAACCTGGTCAGTACAGCGACATCTCGATCCCGGGGACGGACCAGCACCGTTCGTTCTCGATGGCCACCACCACGACCACACCGGGTGAGCTGGAATTCATCATCAAGAAGTACGCCGGCGGCCATTTCTCCGGGCTGCTCGAGGGCGGCATCAAGGTCGGCGACGAGCTCGAGATCACCGGACCGTACGGAACTTTCACCCTGCGCGCGAAGTCGGACCGGCGGATCGTGTGTATCGGCGGCGGAGCGGGGATGGCGCCGATCCTCTCCCTGCTGCGGCACATGGCCGAGACCGAGAACCGGCGGCCGGTCACCTTCTACTACGGGGCCCGCAACCCGACCGACCTGTTCTACCTGCCGGAGATCATGGCCATGACCGACCGGCTGGTCGACTTCACCTTCGTGCCCTGCCTGTCCGACACCTGGCCGGACGACTGGACCGAGCTCGGGGTGGAGGGTGACACCGGTTTCGTCACCGATGTCGTCAATCGTCGGGAGGCCGACCTGACCGACGCCGACCTCTACCTGTGCGGCCCGCCGCCCATGGTCGATGCTGCCATCCCGATCCTGGAGAGCCGGGGCGTCCCGACCGACCGGATCTACTTCGACAAATTCACCACCTCCGTCATCTGACATCGCCGTCATCCACACCAGAGAGCTGGAAACATGACACAGACCGCCGCGACACCCGTGCGCAGCTTCCCGAAACCGGAGTTCACCGACGCCGAGGCCGGCGCGCTGGACTTTCCGAGTTCCAAGAGCCGCACCTACAACTATTTCAAGCCCACCAAGCTGCGGGCCACCACCTACGAGGACGTCACCGTCGACGTCCAGCCGGACCCGGAGCGGCACCTGAGCCAGGGCTGGCTCTACGGTTTCGCCGACAGCCCGGGCGGCTACCCGAAGGACTGGACGGAGCTGAAGTCGAGCGACTGGCACCTGTTCCGCGATCCCAACGAGGAGTGGGAACAGACGATCTTCCGCAACAACGCCAACATCGTCCGTCAGGTCCAGCAGAACCTGGCGAATGCCCGCGGCGCCCGCGCCTTCGAGGCGTTCTCGCCGACCTGGGTGACATTCCTGGAGCGCAACGTCGGCGCCTGGATGCACGCCGAGCACGGCCTGGGCATGCACGTCTTCGTCGCCGCCCAGCGCTCGGCTCCGACCAACATGCTCAACAACGCGATCTGCGTGAACAGCGTGCACAAGCTGCGGTTTGCCCAGGACCTGGCCCTGTACAACCTGGACCTCTCCGAAGCCGGGATCGGATTCGACGGGGCGGTGCACCGTGACGTCTGGCAGAACGACCCGGTGTGGCAGGGCGTGCGCGAGAACGTGGAGAAGCTGACCGCGATCGGCGACTGGGCCGAGGCCGTGTTCGCGACCAACGTCGTGTACGAATCGCTGGTCGGCGTGCTGTTCCGCAGCCACCTCGTCATGCAGATCGCCGCCCGCAACGGCGACTACGTCACCCCGACCATCGTCGGCGCCGGCGAGAACGACTACTCCCGGGATCTGAACTACACCCGGACGCTGTTCTCGATGCTGGCCAAGGACGCTGTGCACGGCGAAGCCAACCGGGTGATCATGCAGGGTTGGCTGTCGAAGTGGGTGCCGGTGAGCCTGAAGGCGGCCCGCACCCTGCAGCCGATCTGGTCGCAGCCACTGGAGAAGATCATCAGCTTCGAAACATCGCTGGACGATTCGAAGGAGGGTCTGCGCGCCACCCTGTCCGATCTGGGCCTGACCGAACCGAAGGAGCTTTCCGCATGACCGAGACCGTTCAACCCTCAGACTTCGGCGCGGTGAACCGCACGTCGTCCAACATGTGCGGGGTGACGCTGATGAACAACCAGAACGGCTATGTGGTGGCCGAGATCATGTCGCACAAGCCGGGTGTCACCATCTCCGAGTATCCGTCGATGATCCGGGTGGACGGCAGCGGCTCGATCACCTTCGATTTCGAGGAGATCACCGAAGCGCTCGGTGCGGAATTCGACCAGTCGGATTTCGAGGAGATCATGTCCACCCACTACGGGCGCATGGTGCATTTCGACGACAAGACGATGCTCTTCGCCAACCCCGAGGATGCCGCCGAGTACATCGATTTCGATCTTCCGGTCGTCAACTGACCGGTGGCCGCTCCGCTCTGCGGGTCGGGTGCCGTCGGCGCACATCCTCGGCGTCACCCGATCCGCAGTGCCCTCCCAAGGAGGAAAATCCATGTACCACTTGACGATCACCGCCATCGAGGCCGATGACGAGCGGCGGCGCGACCACGCGGCGGCGTTGGCCGAGGCGCGGCAGCTGCTGCGTCGCCGAGGGTGGGAAGCCGACGAACTCGACTCGGCTCAGCTGTTCGATCTGCCGACCGGGCCGGAACGCTCTGCTCTGCTGCGCCTTCGGGCCGATCTGGGCCTGTCCACCCTGCCCGACGCCTACCTCTCCGATCGGGTCGGTTCGCTGACCCACTGAAATGCTTGCGCACCACGGAATATCGCATCACGAAGAAATACTGCACCACGAATAACGCACCACGGCACCGAAATCCGCGACGCTCCACCCCCACGAAAGGTTGTTCTCACCATGGCGAAGGATCTGCGCTTCAACGTCGAAGCCCGGCGACTGTTGGAATCGGGGGTGAATGCCCTGGCCGACGCGGTCAAGGTGACCCTCGGTCCGAAAGGCCGCAACGCCATCATCGAAAAGCTCACCGGCGCACCGACGATCACCAACGACGGGGTCACCATCGCCCGGGAGATCCAGCTCCGCGACCCGTTCGCCAACATGGGGGCGCAACTGGTCAAGGAAGTAGCGATGAAGACCAACGGGGTGGCCGGCGACGGAACCACCACGGCCACCGTTCTGGCTCAGGCGCTCGTCCGGGAGGGCCTGCGCGCGGTCGACGCCGGGGCCAACCCGATGCAACTGCGCCGCGGGATCGAGGAAGCGGTGACGGCTGTGGTCACCACGCTCGCCGACCGGGCCAGTCAGGTCGGCGGCATCGACGACCTGGCTCACGTGGCCAGTCTGTCGGCCAGCGACGACCGGGCCATCGGAGATGTCATCGCCCGGGCCATGGACCGCGTCGGCACCACCGGCGTCGTCACCGTCGAGGAGTCGGCGTCATTCGGCCTGAACCTGACGTTCATCGACGGCGTCGAGTTCGATCACGGCTACATCTCCCCGTACATGGTCACCGACCGCGACCGCATGGAAGCCGTCTTCGAGAACCCCTACGTGCTGCTGACCAACCAGAAGCTGTCGTCCGTGCAGGACCTGATGCCGGTGCTGGAACAGGCCCGCAAGTCCAACCGGGGCCTGGTCATCCTGGCCGAGGACGTCGACGGGCCGGCGCTGAACATGCTCGTCACCAACAACGTGCACGGCACCTTCCGTTCGGTGGTGGTGCGCGCCCCCGGGTTCGGACACCGCCGGGTCGCCGAGCTCGAGGACCTGGCCGCCCTGATGGGTGGACGGGTGGTCAGCCCGGAGTCCGGCCTGAGCATCAACCAGCTCCAGGTGGAGCACTTCGGCCAGTGCCACAAGGTGACGGTGACCGAGACGGGGACCACCATCATCGGCGGGGCCGGCCAGGCAAGTGAGATCGAAGCCCGCATCGGGCATCTGCGCCGTGAACTGGAGCGCACCGAGAACGAGCACGACCAGGACAACCTGAACCTGCGGATCGCCCGGCTGTCCGGTCGGGTCGCCGTCATCCACGTCGGCGCGGCCACCAGCGTCGAGCTGAGGGAGAAGCAGCACCGAGTCGAGGATGCGCTCTCGGCGACCAAGGCGGCGCTGGAGGAGGGCATCGTGGCCGGCGGCGGGTCGTCGCTGGTGCACGCCCGGACGGCGCTGGATTCGCTGGAACTCACCGGCGATGCCCTGCAGGGCCGGGAGATCGTCCGGCGTGCACTGGACGAGCCGCTGCGCTGGATCGCCATCAACGCCGGCTACTCAGGCGACGAGGTCGTGCAGATCGTCAGCGAGCTGCCTCTCGGCCACGGCTTCAACGCGATGACCGGCGAGTACGGCGACATGTTCGACTTCGGCGTCATCGACCCGCTGAAGGTGACCCGGTCCGCCCTGCAGAGCGCCGCCTCCATCGCGGCCCTGCTCATCACCACCGAAACCGCCATCGTCGAAGAGGTTCTGGTCAACCCGGGCGCCATCATGGCCCCCGGGTTCGGAGACCTCGCCGAGGGCATGGTCCGCCCGTCGAACATCTACTGACCCGGGCGCGTGAGATCGGCATCAGCCGCCGGCCCGGCCCGAACGGGTCGACCGGCGGCCACCGCCACCGACGATGGAGCCCGGGCTCCACCTGAACAGCGGGGCGCCTCTCGTGTCGCGGCGAGAGGTGCCCGGCTGTGCGCCCGATTGGGCGGCTGCCTAGATGGTCGCGGCGAGAGGTGCCCGGCTGTGCGCCCGATTGGCGCCCGTGTTCGGCGTGGATCAACTTCCCAGGCATGGACGAAGTTGACCACTTCTGCCTCATCCGTCCCAAAACGAACAAGTTGATCCACGCCTGAGAAGTTGATCCACGCCGGGGTGGGCTGATCCGCGAGCCCTCAGAGGGCGAGCAGCGCGACGCAGATGACGACGGTCAGCAGGAGCAGCAGGGTTCCCTCGACGACGCTGATCCGAACGCTCGAGGCGCGGTGCGCGTGATGCGGATGGCCGTGGGGCGTCGACGGGTTCAGCGATGGCATGTCGGGACCTCTCTCTGCCGCATGGCCGAGACGCTATTGAAAGCAACATACTTCGTCCGTCTCAGATTGAGAACGGCTAGCTCCGGGAGATGCAGGACATGGATGACACCGCCGAGAAGACGTCGCCCGGCCGGGCCGGATTCGCCGACCTGACCCTCCGCGACCTGCCGAGCCTGGAAATCCTGGTGCTCGATGAGATCGCCGGCTGGATCTTCTCGCCGGAGAACCCGGGCCAGGGCTACAGCGGAGAACACGGCGGTGCCATCGTGACGGCCGTGCTGAACGGCGTTCAACGCGCGCACGCGTTCCAACCTGAGCTCGCCCCGATGACATCCCCGGTGCTGACCGAGATGCGCGACCGGGTCTTCACCGGGGTACAGGAACTGTCCCAGTCGGCCGAGGCGCTCAGTACGTTCGTCGTCACGCTGATGCCGGCGGTGATCAGCGAACTCGAGCGCAGCGCCGGTGACGCGGCCAGCCAGTGCTACTGGCTCTACTGCTACGCCCTGCTGGTGTTGGCCGGCGGTCGCAGCGGCCGTCTGGACGAGAGCCTCATGGCCGGCATCATCGCGTCCTTCGACGGCTGGAACGACCTCATGTCCGGCGGGTTCACCCTGCCCTGGCGGGCCGCCTGAACGGGCTCAGCCGGTGGGGAGGCGGACCCGGGAGGCCAGTACCGCTCCCGTCGCGGCTGCTCCGGCGGCGATGGTGAATCCGGCGAGGTAGGGCAGGACGTGCGAGCTCACGATCAGGGCGGCGAACACCGTGCCCGACACGGCCAGGGTGATGGCCTGCAGCAACGCCTCGTTCACCTGCAGCGCCGAGGAGTTGCGGCCCTCGTCGTCGGTCGCGGACAGTTCGAGGGTGAGCACCGACATGGTGGGGTAGGCGATGCCGATGCCCAGTCCGGCGATCGTCCAGGCCACATACACGGAGAACAGCGGGACGGCCGGGAACACCGTCGCACAGGCCCCCGCGATGCCGATGGTCAGCATCATCAGTCCGAGCCGCAGCAGGGCCGGTCGGCGATCCGAAGCACTGACGCGCCCTTGCCACGCTGACCCGGCGGACCAACCCAGGGCACCGACGGTGAGCACGATCCCGGCTCCGGTCGGGGACAGGCCGCGCTCGCGGGAGAGCAACAGCGGAAGGAAGACCTCGGCCGCGGTGAAGGCCGCTCCGGTCAACCCGCGCAGCAGGACGACCGTCGGCAGCCCCCGGCCGCTGCGGTAGGTGCGGCTCGGCAGCAGCTTGGGAATGGCCACCACCAGCAGCAGCACCCCCACCAGCATGGCCGGGATGGCGACCGAACGCTGCGTCTGACCGGCCACCGACAGCAGGCACGCGGCCAACCCGGCCATGACGGCGAAGCTGCTGCGTCGCAGGCTCTCTCGCACGGTCAGCGTCGCCGGAGCAGGATCGTGCGCGGCCAGCAGCCGACGGCAAGGGCCCCAGCCGGCCACCGCCGCGGCCACGGCGATGAACGGAACCAGCAGGAACACCCATCGCCACCCGAGGTGCACCACGACGAACCCGGCGATCACCGGACCCAGCAACGCCGGCAGCACCCACGCCGCCGCGTAGGCCGAGAAGATCCGCGGCCGGAGCGATTCCGGGTAGGTCTTGGCGACGACGACGTACAGGGCAACGGAGGTCAGGCCGGACCCGAGGCCCTGCAGTGCGCGACCGCCGATCAGCATCGTCATCGAGGTCGACAGCCCGGCGACGAGCAGGCCGGTGACGAACAGCAGCCAGCCGACGGCAAGGGCGCCGACCGGTCCGCGCCGGTCGCTCCAGCTTCCCGACGAGACCATCCCGACGATGCTGGCCGCGGCCGGCACCCCGAAGGCGAGGGCGTAACCGTTCAGCCCACCGAGCGCGGCGGCCACGGTGGGCATCGCGGTGGACACCGCCACCGCCTCGAACGCCTGCACGCCGACCATGGTGACGCCGGCGATGGACACGGCCCGGAAGCCCGGGGCGAACAGGCTGGGACGTGCGGGCGGGGCGGCGATCGTCATCTCCTCACGGTAGAAGTTGAAGTGCGGTACAGGTCAAACGGGCTCGCTCGCACCCTCGGGGCGGGCCATCGCGCGGCTCACATCTGGGTCGGCCGCTCCGTATTCACGAGGACCAGTGTCCGGCACCGTAGATACCCGGTGCCCGGACGAGATACCCGGTGCCCGGACGGTCACGGCCTGCTCCTGAGCCGAATGGCTGAATTCCGTGCATGTCACTCGCGCGTAACAAGCGTTGCTGAGAATCAGCCCGTTCACTTCACCCACAACCCCATCCCCGAGGAGAATTCCGATTCGCTGGGTACGCGTCGCAGCACCCCGGTCAGGACCTTCCTGGCCGTGCCACCTCGGGGAGGCCTCGTGACGTCCACTGCGGTTCGGCGCACGGTGATGGCGCTGGTCGGGCTGGTCCTGATCGGGGCCTGCTGGGAGCTCTACAAGGACTTCGCGCCGGCCGACGGCATCAGCGTCTTCGGCACCCGGGTACTGCCCCGCACCGGCGACTCCTCGATGCCGCACCTGGGATCAATCTGGTCCGCGTTCGGTTCGCAGGAGGTGTCCCTGGCCGGGAGCAGCAGCGTGCTCGGATCGATCGTCTCGGCCGGGCTGCACACGTTGGCCCTGGCCCTGGGGGGCCTGGTCGTCGGAGCAGTCGTCGGCCTGGCGCTGGCCCTGTTGATGGATGCCCTGGTGGTGGCCGAACGGGCGCTGCTGCCCTGGATCGTGCTCAGCCAGACCGTGCCGTTGATCGCGATCGCGCCTCTGATCTCCGGGTGGGGGGCCGGGCTGCATTTCGGCGGATTCCAGTGGCAGCAGTGGATGTCGGTCGCTGTGATCGCGGCATACCTCTCCTTCTTCCCGGTCTCGGTCGGGATGCTGCGCGGGCTCAAGTCGCCCACGGCCGTCCACACCGAATTGTTCCGGTCACTCTCGGCCGGCCGCATCACGACGCTGGTCCGGCTCAAGTTCCCGGCGGGCGTCCCGTTCCTGATCCCGGCATTGCGCCTCGGGGCGGCCGCGTCGGTGGTCGGTGCCGTGGTCGCGGAGACGTCGATCGGCGTGCCGGACGGGATCGGCCGCGTCATCATCGACTACTCGCAGCAGGCGACCGGCGACCCGTCGCGGCTGTACGCCGCGGTGATCGGCGCCGCCGTGCTCGGCCTGATCGCCGCCGCCCTGGTCGGTCTGTTGGACCTCGGCCTGCGCCGCTACCAGAGAGGACGCACCGCATGAACGAGACCAGTGTGCAGATCGACGGCGTGAGCAAGATCTTCACCGCCCGCAAGGGCGACGTCACCGCCCTGAGCGGGATCGACCTGAGCATCAGCGGTGGCGAATTCGTCTCGCTCATCGGACCGTCGGGTTGTGGGAAATCGACGCTGTTGCGGATCATCGCCGGGTTGATCGAACCCAGTACCGGCTCGGTGACGGTGAACGGCAAATCGGCCGACCGGGCGAGGAGGGACCAGGAATACGGATTCGCGTTCCAGCAGGCCGGATTGCTGGAGTGGCGCTCGGTGGCCGGGAACGTCGAACTGCCACTGGCGGTCCACGGGGTCGGCAAGGCGAAACGTCGGGCCAGGGCCCGGGAGTTGCTCGAACTGGTCGGCCTTTCCGAATTCGCCGACCACCGGCCCGGGGAATTGTCCGGCGGCATGCAGCAACGCGTGGCCATCGCCCGGGCGCTGGCCGAGAGTCCGTCCCTGCTGTTGATGGACGAGCCCTTCGGTGCGCTGGACGAGATGACCCGGGAGCGCATGCAGGGAGAGCTGGTCCGGATCGCCGGCGAGACCGGGGCATCGGTCGTCTTCGTGACGCACTCGATCTCGGAGGCGGTGTTCCTGTCCGACCGGGTGGTCGTGATGTCCCCGCGGCCGGGCCGCATCGCCGATGTGGTCCCGATCGCGCTGGGCTCCCGTGACGTGAGCACCCGCGAATCCGAGGAGTTCTTCGCCGCCGTGACGAGGGTGCGGGAATCGCTCCGGGGCCGGGCCGACGTCGATGAGGTGATCGGGTGAGCGCCCCGCCCGCCGAGTCGGCCGCGACCCTGGATCCCGTTCGATCCGGCGTCTCCCTGCTGCGCCGCACCGGGTCGGTGTTCGGCTTCGTGTGGCCGCCGATCGTCCTGGGCCTGGTCGTGCTCGCCCTCTGGCAGTGGGTGACGAAAGCGTTCGACGTCCAGACCTTCGTCCTTCCGGCTCCGTCGGACATCGGGAGTGCACTCGGCGGCAATCTCCACCGGATCTACCTCGCCGCCGGGAAGACCGGCGCGAACGCGCTCGCCGGATTGCTGTTGGGGACATTTCTCGCCGTGATCGCGGCCGCTCTCTCGGCCCGTCTCCGGATCGCCGACGAGCTGATCACGCCGCTCGCCGCGGCGGCCGCCACCATGCCGATCGTGGTGCTGGCTCCCATCTTCAACACCATGTTCGACTCCACCTCCACCTGGCCGCGGCGGCTGGTGGTCACGGTGGCGACGTTCGTCCCGGTGTTCGTCAACAGCGTCCGGGGGCTGAAGCAGTTGTCCCCGGTGCACGCCGAGCTGATGAGCAGCTACGCGGCCGGCGGGTTGGCCGTGCTGCGCTACGTACGAATCCCCGGGGCTCTCCCGCACTTCTTCACCGGACTGCGGCTGGCCGCTTCGCTCAGTGTCATCTCGGCCGTCGTCGCCGAGTATTTCGGTGGTCTGCAGACCGGCCTCGGGCCGAAGATCACCTCCGCCGTCGCGGCCAGCGATTACGCGTTGGCCTGGGCCTACGTGGTCGGAGCGATTGTTCTCGGTCTGTTGTTCTTCCTGGCCGCTCTGCTGGTCGAAACGTTGGCCATGCGAGCGCGTCAAGGCCCCGTGTCCTGAACTCCTCGCGCATCGTCCCCGAGATCGGCAGCGTCGCCGTTGCATTTCCCGATTGGTCCGCATCAGTGCCTCACCACGAAGGAGACCGTCCATGTATCAACGGATTCGCAGGACTGCCCTGGCCGCCGCGGCCGTCATGAGTCTGGTCACGCTGGCTGCCTGTAGCAGTTCCAGTACGACATCGGCCGGCAGCGCCGCCCCGTCCAGCTCCGCGGCCGGATCGTCGTCCGCGGCCGGGTCCGCCCCGGCGGGCGGCCCGCTGATCAAGGTGAAGCTCCAGCTGCAGTGGTTCAACCAGGCCCAGTTCGCCGGCTACATCGTGGCGTTGAACAAGGGTTTCTACAAGGAGCAGGGCCTGGACGTGACGTTGCTCGAGGGCGGGACCACCATCGTCCCGCAGACCGTCCTGGCCCAGGGGCAGGCCGACTACGCCATCGCCTGGGTGCCCAAGGCGCTGCAGTCGCGGGAACAGGGGGCCGACATCACCGACGTGGCCCAGATCTTCCAGCGTTCCGGGACCACGCAGGTCTCGTTCAAGGACAAGAACATCACCACCGCGGCCGATCTGAAGGGCAAGAAGGTCGGCAACTGGGGTTACGGCAATGAATTCGAGTTGTTCGCCGGAATGACCAAGGCCGGGCTCGACCCGTCGACCGACGTCACGCTGGTGCAGCAGCAGTTCGACGAGAACGCGCTGCTCAACGGCGATATCGACGCCGCTCAGGCGATGATCTACAACGAGTACGCGCAGGTGCTGGAGGCCAAGAACCCGAAGACCGGCAAGCTCTACACGACCGCCGATTTCAACGTCATCAAATGGTCGGACGAGGGCACGTCCATGCTCCAGGACGCGATCTGGGCCAGCACCAAGAAGCTGTCCGACCCGACGTACCAGGCCACCACGGTGAAGATGCTGACGGCGAGTTTCCAGGGCTGGATCTACTGTTCGACGCACGCCGCCGAGTGCCGGGACATCGTGGTCAAATCCGGTTCGAAACTTGGTGCCAGCCACCAGCTCTGGCAGATGAACGAGGTCAACAAGCTGATCTGGCCGTCCACCGCCGGGATCGGCATCGTCAACCAGGCCGACTGGGACCGCACCGTGAAGATCGCCATGGGCACGAAGAACGCCGACGGCAAGACGGTGCTGACCAAGGCGCCGGACAAGGACGCGTTCACCAACGTCTATGCGCAGAAGGCACTCGATGCGCTGAAGGCAAAGGGGGTCGATGTCACCGGGGCCGGCTTCAAGCCGATCACCGTCACGCTGAACCCCGGCGGCGCCTGACCCGGCCGACGCCAAGGGCCCCGGCTCGAATGCCGGGGCCCTGGTGTCGCGCCTGGCCCGTGGTCGGGGACTACTTGGTGTGCCGGTAGAACGGCGCGTCGGACGGAGCCAGCGGAGCGCGGCCCAGGATCAGGTCGGCCGCCTTCTCGGCCAGCATCATCACCGGCGCGTAGATGTTGCCGTTCGTGACGTACGGCATGACGGACGCATCGACCACGCGCAGGCCCTGGGTGCCGTGCACCCGCATGGTGGCCGGGTCGACCACGGCGAACGGATCCGACGCGGGGCCCATCTTGGCCGTGCACGACGGGTGCAGAGCCGTCTCGGCGTCGGCCGCCACCCAGTCCAGGATCTCGCGGTCGGTGGAGACCGAGGGGCCGGGTGAGGTCTCGCCGCCGTTGTACGGGGCCATGGCCGGCTGGTTCAGGATGTCCCGGGCCACCCGGATCGATTCCACCCACTCCCGCTTGTCCTGGTCGGTGGACAGGTAGTTGAACCGCAGGGCCGGGTGCTTGCGCGGATCGGTGGAGGTGATCTTCAAGGTCCCGCGGGCGTCGGAGTACATCGGGCCGACGTGCACCTGGTAACCGTGGCCGGTGCGGTTCACCTCCTCGGACACCGACCCGTCGTACCGGACGGCGATCGGCAGGAAGTGGAACATCAGGTTCGGGTACTCGACGTCCTCGTTGGACCGGACGAACCCGCCACCCTCGAAGTGGTTGGTGGCGGCCGGGCCCTTCCGGGCCAGGATCCATTCCAGACCGATGAACGGCTGGCGCAGCTTGCTCAGGTACGGCTGCATCGTCACCGGCTCGGTGCAGGCGTACTGGATGTAGACCTCGAGGTGGTCCTGCAGATTGGCGCCGACCCCGGGCAGGTCGACCACCGAGCGGATGCCGAGGGCGCGCAGTTCGTCGGCGTTGCCGACGCCGGAGAGCTGCAGCAGCTGCGGGGAGTTGATGGCGCCGCCGCAGAGGATGACCTCACCGGCGGTGGCCTTGTGGTTGCGGCCGTTGCGCGAGTAGGTGACGCCCGTGGCGCGGGTGCCGTCGAAGGTGACGCCGGTGGCCAGGGCCCTGGTCAACACGGTCAGGTTCTTGCGGGACATGGCCGGCCGCAGGTAGGCCCGGGAGGCGGACAGGCGGCGACCCTTGTGCACGTTGCGGTCGAACGGGGCGAACCCCTCCTGCCGGAAGCCGTTGACGTCGTCGGTCAGCGGGTAGCCGGCCTGGACGGCCGCGTCGAAGAAGGCCCCGAAGAGCGGGTTGGTGGCCGGGCCGCGTTCCAGCACGAGCGGACCGGACCGGCCGCGCATCACGTCGTCACGGTCGGCGGCCAGGCAGTTCTCCATCCGCCGGAAGTAGGGCAGGCAGTGCGCCCAGTCCCAGTCGGACATGCCGGCGTCGGCGCCCCAGCGCTCGTAGTCAAGCGGGTTGCCCCGCTGGAAGATCATGCCGTTGATCGAGCTGGACCCGCCGAGGACCTTGCCCCGGGCGTGGGCGATCCGGCGCCCGTTCATGTGCGGTTCGGGCTCCGACTCGTACTGCCAGTCGTAGAAGCGGTTGCCGCTCGGGAAGGTCAGCGCGGCCGGCATCTGGATGAACAGGTCCCACGGGTAGTCGCTGCGCCCGGCCTCCAGGACCAGGACGGTGGAGTGTCCGTCGGCGGAGAGCCGGTCGGCCAGTACGGATCCGGCGCTGCCGCCGCCGACGATCACATAGTCAAAGGCGCTCTTCGGGGTGCTCACGGCGTGCGGTACTCCTTGTGGTCGGTCTTGCGACAAGTGACGGGCCAGGGGCTGAACAAGTCTCGTCCACCGCTTAGGGTTGCGTCATGGACAACCCTGCGGATGTGAGCTCGGACGACGGCGCGGCCAGACCCGCGAGCGCGGTGCAGTCCGTCGACCGCGCCATCACGGCTCTGGAGTTCCTGGCCCGTCGCGGCGAGGCCGGAGTGTCCGAGGTGGCGGCGGCGATCGGGGTGCACAAGTCCACCGCGTCGCGCTTGCTCGGTGCGCTGCAGGGGCGCGGCCTGATCGAGGCGGCCGGCGACCGGGGTCGCTACCGCCTGGGGTACGGCATCCTGCGGTTGGCCGGGGCGATGGGGGGCCGGCTGGACGTCACCAGTCAGGGTCGGGAGATCTGCGAGGAACTGGCCGAGCAGCTGGGCGAGACGGTGAACATCGCGGTGTTGCAGGGCGATCAGGTGATCAACGTCCACCAGGCCCACGGCGGCGGGGCGATCTCGGTGAACAACTGGGTGGGCCGCCCGACGCCCCTGCACGCCACGTCGTCCGGCAAGGTCCTGCTCGCCTACCTGTCGAAGCCGTTGCAGGACAGGCTGATCGACGCCGGTCTGCACCGCTACACGGCGGTCACGGTGACCGACGGCCGGGTGCTCCGCCGTCAGCTGGCCCAGGTGCACGTCGACGGGTACGCGATCACCGCCGAGGAGTACGAGACGGGACTGAACGCCGTGGCGGCGCCCGTCTTCGGTGCCGGCCCGGCCGCCATCGCCGCGGTGTCGGTCAGCGGGCCGGCCTATCGACTGCCGGTGGCCCAGCTGGGCGAGACCGCCCGGTCGGTCGTCGCGGCGGCGGCCCGCATCAGTGAACGCATGGGGCATCTCGGCTAACGCGGCGCCGGACGGGAGGGCCGGCCGGGGCCCGCATGGATCAACTTCCACGGTTTGGGACCGGTGGGATGCGAGTGAACAAGTTCGTCCAGGCCTGAGAAGTTGATCCATGCCGAACCCGGGTCAAGCCTGGATCTTGTTCTGCAGCCAGTCGTGGAACAGGCCGATGTGGTGCTCGCTGGGCACCAGCACCCCGCCGTCGCGGTACACGCGGGACGACATGGCCGGCTGGCAGCGCTCGCAGGCGTCGAAGTCCTGCCGGTTGACCCGGTCGAACAACTCGACCGACTTGCTGACGTCCTTGCCCTGCTCGACGACGCTGGGTAGGTACAGCCAGTCGCACTCGACGATGGTGCGGTCGGCGGCCATCGGGTACATGCGGTGGAAGATGATGTGGTCGGGCACCATGTTGATGAAGACCTGCGGCTTGACCGTGATGGCGTAGTACTTGCGGTCCTGGTCGGGATCGATGCCCGGCAGCACCTCGAGACCCTCTGACCCGTCGACGGTGAAACCCTTGACGTCCTGCGCGAAGTCGGCGCCGTGGTTGACGAAGAACTGAGCGGCGTATCCGTCGGCGAATTCCGGCAGCACCTCGGTCAGCTCCGGGTGGATGGTCGCGCAGTGGTAGCACTCCATGAAGTTCTCGATGATCAGCTTCCAGTTGGCCTGCACGTCGTAGACGATGCGGCGGCCGACGGACAGCGTGTCGACCTGGTAGTGATCGAGGTTCGCCACCTCGCCGAGCCGGTCGACGACCTCCTGCAGGACGGTGCCCTCGAACGACGGCGGCTCGTCGGCCAGGCTCACCCAGACGTATCCCAGCCACTCCCTCAGGTGCACCTTGCGCAGGCCGTACTCGACCCGGTCGACATCCGGCATCTTGGTCAGATTCGGTGCGGCGATGAGCTTTCCGTCGAGGTCGTAGGTCCAGGCGTGGTACGGGCACTGGAAGGCGCGGGCCACCTCGCCGGCCGCCTCGGTGCACAACTTGGCGCCGCGGTGCCGGCAGATGTTGAAGAACGCCCTGACCTCGCCCTTGCGGCTGCGGGAGATCAGGATCGACTCGCTGCCGACCTGCACGGTGCGGAAGCTGCCCGGCGTCGGGATGTCCGACGAGCGAATCGCACAGAACCACATGTCCTCGAAGATCTTCGCCTGCTCCAGCGCGAAGATCTGGGGGTCGGTGTAGAAGTGTCCGGGCAGCGTGGAGATCAGCGATTCGGGCAGTTCGGTGGTGGTCATGGCAATCACCTTCGCGGTCACGGCAGGAATCGGGCGGAGAGAGCAGCGGGAGAGGCAGATGATGCGGCGGCGGAGCTGGTTGCGTCAGATGCAACGCGTTCTGCTGGATGCAACGAGGCTAGTCTCCGGCGGGTGAGCCGGGGCTGTCAAGGGTGGGTCGGTGATGGGTCGGACTGGGACGGGACGACGCGCCCGGGCGGGCCGGACAACTGCTTGCGCCAGCGGGTGAACAGCTTGGGCTGGTTCATGCCCAGCACGGCGACCGGTTCGCCGTCCCGGCGGTAGACGGCCAGGATGTCGTGGGTCTCGGCACTCCCGGCCTCGATGGTGACCTCCTCGGTGCCGTCCCGGCGCCCGGTGAACTGGATCTTCACGCCGTACTGGTCCGACCAGAAGTACGGCGGCCGCAACGGGGTGGTGGGGGGATGGCCCAGCATCGCGCCGACCATGACGGCCGGCCGGTCGCGCGAGTCGGTCCAGTGCTCGATGCGGTGGTGCCGACCGCGGACGTCATCGAACCAGGCCGAGCAGTCGCCGACGGCGAACACGCCGGCGAAGTTGGTGGCGCCGACCGCATCGCAGACCACGCCCCCGCCGGAGCCCGGCGCCGCCAGGTCGAGTCCGCTGCCTTCGAGCCACTCAACCGCCGGTACGGCGCCGATGCCGGCCACCACCACGTCGGCCGGGACCTCGGTGCCGTCGGCCAGGAGCACGCCGGTGACCCGCTCGGTGCCCAGCAGGCCGGCCACCGCCACGCCGCATCGCAGGGCGACTCCGTTCGCCTCGTGCAGACCGGCCACGACGCGTCCCATCTCGGGGCCCAGTGGGCCGGCCAACGGCGCCGGGGCCGCTTCGATGACGGTCACGTCGATTCCCAGACCTCTTGCCGTCGAGGCGATCTCGGCTCCGATGAAGCCGGCCCCGATGACCGCCAGCCGGACACCGGGTTTCAGTTCCTCGCGCAGGGCGGCCGCGTCGGCCAGGGTGCGGACGGTGTGCACGCCGGCCGGGGCGCCGGGCATTCGCCGGGCCCGTGAGCCGGTGGCGATGACCACCGCGTCGGAGGCGATCAGAGTGCCGTCGTCCAGGGCGACGGTACGGGTGACCGGGTCGAGCCCGATCGCGTGCACGCCGAGGACCCACTGCGCGTCCAGCGCCTCGTCCTCCAGTTCCAGGGCCAGCTCCGAGACTCCGGTGAGACCGGCCAGGAAGTCCTTGGACAGCGGGGGGCGGTCGTAGGGACGGACACTCTCGTCGCCGATGACGGTGATCGTGCCGGTGAAGCCCTGCTGTCGCAACGCCTTCGCGGTGGCATGCCCGGCCAGGCCGGCGCCCACCACGGTCACCGAGGTCGGGAGGCCGGTCAAACCGAAACGCCGGGCGGGAGGTTGGGGGCATCCTGCGACAGCGTCACGAAGATGTCCCCGTCGGTCACCGTCACGGCGTGGGTGCGGACGCCGCGCTTGGCCGGAGGGGCGTCGACGGCACCGGTCCGGAGGTCGAACCTGGACGCGTGCAGCGGGCACTCGATCTCGCAGCCCTCGAGCCAGCCGTCGGCCAGTGAGGCGTCCTGGTGGGTGCAGGTGTCGTCGATGGCGTACACCTCGCCGTCATCGGTGTGGAACACCGCGATCGGCGGGGATACGTCGTCGACTCGGATGGCTTCGCCGGCCGGCAGGTCAGCAAGCGGGCAGATCCGCAACACAGGCATCCTCATTTGCGCTAGGCACAACCCGATTCGTACTACGCAACAGCTTCGAGCAGTGCTGTGGCCCTGTCAAGGCATTGCGCCCGCCTTCGGCGAGATGTTCGGCCGACGTGATCTCGACGAAACCTGCGGAGCCGATCTCGGAGAATCGGCGACGCGCTCCGGTCCGTTCGCGGCCGTCGGCCGTACCTATCGGGCCGTACCTATCGGGCCGTACCTATCGGGCCGGACCTATCGGGCCGTACCTATCCGGACCTATCGGGCCGTCCAGCCGCCGTCGATGGCCAGGGTCACCCCGGTGATCAACGACGCCGCCGGCGAGGCCAGGAAGACCACCGCGCCCGAGACCTCCCGCGGCACGCCGATCCGGTGCAGGGCAGCGATCCGCTCGAGTGTGTCCGTCTCGAAGGCCGGATCGGACAGCGCAGCACCGGTGCCGTCGGTGCGGATGAACGTCGGGGCGACCGCGTTGACCCGGATCCCGTACTCGCCCCACTCGACCGCGTGGGCCTTGGTCATGTGGACCACCGCGGCCTTGCTCACGCAGTACGACGATTCGCCGGGCAACGCGACCAGGCCGGCCTGCGACGCGATGTTGACGATCGCGCCGGTGTGCCGGGGACGCATGTGTCTCGCCGCATGCTGGGACAGGAAGAAGGTGGACCGGGTGTTGAGAGCCCAGACGGCGTCGAAGTCCTCCTCGGTCACGTCGATGGCCGCGTCGTTGATCCCGCCGCCGGCGTTGTTGACCAGGATGTCCAACTGGCCGAGTTCGGTGATCGCCCGGTCGATCGCGCTCCGGCTGCCGGTCAGATCGGTCACGTCCATCGGCACCACGACGGCGCGGCCACCGTCGCGCCGGATGAGCTCGGCCAGTTCGCCGCCCGCCTCCGGACGCCGCACACCCAGCGCGACGGCCGCCCCGGCGCCGGCCAGCTCGAGCGCGATGGCCCGTCCGAGCCCACGGTTGGCACCGGAGACCAGGGCGACCTGGCCGGTCAGATCGAAGGGGGACGACGTCATGGCTGGCTCTGTTCTCTCGGCGTGGCCGACCCGGGGCGTGGTCGATCGGAACACCAGCATGGACGATGACGCCGCCGGGGCGAAGGACGACCATCCGCCCGTAGGCTGGAGCCGTACGTCCGGACCGACCGTCCGGCGCGACCGACGTGAGGTGAGGATCCGCCATGATGCCCGGCATGCCCGATCTGCAGTCCCTGCTGCAGCACGCCCAGCAGATGCAGGCCGATATGGCGCAGGCGCAGGCCGATATGGCCGCGGCCGAGTTCACCGGCCACGCCGGCAGCGGGCTGGTGCAGGCGACGGTGTCCGGCGACGGGCAGTTGAAGGCCCTGGTGATCGACCCGTCGGTGGTCGACCCGACGGACGTCGAGACGCTGGCCGACCTGGTCATCGCCGCGGTCCGTGACGCGACGCGAGCCGCGACCGAGTCGGCCGAGCAGACCATGGGCGCGATGGCCGGACCGCCGGCCGGGCTCGACCTGTCCGCGTTCGGCCTGCCGACGATCGATGGCTTCCCGGCGGACGACGACGATGACGAGTTCGACGACGACGACGAAGACGACGCTCCGGCCGCTCTGCCCCCGTCGGGAGCCTAGAGGCGTGTACGAAGGCCCCGTACAGGACCTGATCGACGAACTGGGGCGCCTGCCCGGCATCGGTCCGAAGTCCGCCCAGCGCCTGGCCTTTCACCTGCTGACGGCCGACGGCGCCGACATCACCCGGTTGCAGACGGCGCTGCAGCGGGTCAAGGACGAGGTGAAGTTCTGCACCGAATGCGGGAACGTCGCCGAGGGCGACCTGTGCCGGATCTGCAACGACCCGCGACGCGACGCCGGCGTCATCTGCGTGGTCGAGGAGCCCAAGGACGTCCCGGCCATCGAACGGACCCGTGAGTTCCGGGGCCGCTATCACGTGCTGGGCGGGGCCATCTCGCCGATCGACGGCATCGGCCCCGATCAGCTGCGCATCGCCCAGCTCCTGCGTCGGATCGCCGAGCCCGGCGTCAACGAGGTGATCCTGGCGACCGACCCGAACCTGGAGGGCGAGGCGACGGCCACCTACCTGATCCGGATGTTGCGCACCTTCCCGGATCTCGCCGTGACCCGCTTGGCCAGTGGCCTGCCGGTCGGCGGCGACCTCGAATACGCCGACGAGGTCACCCTCGGCCGTGCCTTCTCCGGACGCCGGTCGGTCGACGCCTGACCGGTAGTACTCCCGGCCCGGACGGGCTCTCTTGCCTGCCGGTTTCCCGTTCACGAGCGGCGGGACTTCTTGCGTCGGGGACGGCCCCCGACCGGCAGATTGTGCGTTGTTCGATCGCGCAACGGCGCCATTTCTCGAAGCGGCCCTACCACGCCCATGTGTCGGACACGCCGACTCCAGTTTTCGCAAGAGTTCCCCAAACGTGACCCACGGTCATCACAGGTGACAAGACCCTGGCGTACTGTCCTGAAAATCGCCCGACGCCGGTCACCCGTGAGCCGGGCACCCGGTTCGGCTGTCCGCTGTAGTTTCTCGTCCCCAGTCAGGCCCGCCTGCGGGCCGACGGAAAGAGGTTCCATGCGCAGCACTCACTCCCGGCGGTTGATCGCCGCCGCCGGAGCTCTCACTCTGGCGGTGTCCCTCGCCGCTTGCGGCTCCGGCCGCACCGACAACGCATCATCGTCGGCCACCACCACATCGACTGCCGCCGCTCCGGCCGGATCGGGGAGCAGCAGTGCGCCCGCCGGCTCGACGGCCGCCGGTTCCACCGCCTCCGGCGGTTCGGCGTCGTCCTCCGCCCCGGCCGCCCCGACCGGCCCGGCGATCAAGATCGGTACCACCGACCAGGTGGTCAGTCTGGATCCGGCCGGCTCGTACGACAACGGGTCGCTGATGCTGGAGACCCAGCTGTACCAGTTCCTGGTGGTCATCCCGGCCGGTCAGAAGGTCCCGACACCGGATGCGGCCAGCAAGTGCGGCTTCACCGACAAGGGCGCGACCTACACCTGCACCATGAAGCCCGGCCTCAAGTTCTCCAACGGCGATCCGCTGACGGCCAAGGACGTCGAGTTCACCTTCAACCGGATCATCACCATCAACGACCCGAACGGCCCGGCGTCCCTGCTGGCCAACATGAAGTCGGTCAAGGCCACGGATGCGACCACGGTCGTGTTCACCCTGAACACCCCGAACGACCAGACCTTCCCGTTCATCCTGGGCACGTCGGCCGGCCCGATCGTCGACTCCAAGGTGTTCCCGGCCAACAAGCTGCTCGATGACGCCAAGGTCATCGGCTCCGGCCCGTACAAGCTGGCCGCCGGTTACCAGAAGAATCAGCTGGCCGCACTCGCCCCCAACTCGAACTACCAGGGCAACGGCGGCGCGATGGCCAACTCCGGCGTGACGCTGCAGTACTTCACCGATGCGTCCAACCTGAAGCTGGCCGTGCAGCAGGGCACGGTGGATGTCGCCTGGCGTTCGCTGGACGCCCAGTCGATCTCCGACCTGCGGAAAGACTCCAAGGTCAAGGTGCTCGACGGTCCCGGCGGTGAGCTCAGGTACATGGTCTTCAACCTGAACACCATGCCCGGCGGTACCGCCGCCCAGAAGCTGGCCGTCCGTCGGGCGGTCGCGTTCTCGGTCGACCGGCAGGCGCTGGCCACGGACATCTACCAGGACACCTACACCCCGGTGTACTCCATGGTCCCGGACGGGTTGCCCGGACACGTCGACGCCTTCAAGACGGAATTCGGCGCGACGCCGGACAAGACCAAGGCCGCCGCGGCGCTGAGCGCGGCCGGCGTCACCACCCCGGTGACGATCAACCTGCAGTACGCGCTCGGCCACTACGGCCCGACCTCGGCCGACGAGTACGGCGAGATCAAGCGTCAGCTGGAGGCGACCGGACTGTTCAAGGTCAACCTGCAGTCCACGGAGTGGACCACCTACTCCAAGGAGCGTCGGGCCGACGCCTACCCGGTCTACCAGCTCGGTTGGTTCCCTGACTTCCCGGATGCCGACAACTACATCTCGCCGTTCCTGGTGCCGAACAACTTCGTCGGCGCGCACTACTGCGACGACCCGAAGACGGTCAAGACGGCCGTCGTCGGCAGCCGGCCGTGCGACACGGACAAGGTGCTGCCGCTGATCGCCACCGAGCAGTCGGGCACGGGCGCCGCCCGTACCGCGGCGATCGAGAAGATCCAGACCATCGGCGCCACCGGTGAGATGCCGACCCTGCCGCTCCTGCAGGGCAAGCAGATCGCCGTCACCGGAACGAACGTCACCGGCGTCGACAAGACGCTGGACTCGACCTTCCTGTTCCGCTTCTGGCTGATCGGCAAGACCTCCTGACCGAGGCGATTCCACCGGCGGGCCGGCCGGGCTGACACAGCCCAGCCGGCCCGCTGCCGGTTGTTCTGACAAGAAAAACAAGGAGCCTCGATGGCATCCACCACGGCGACGTCGGGTGGTCTGCGGCGCTATCTGCTGACCAGGCTGGCGTTGATGATCCCGATGATCTGGATCCTGGTAACCCTGGTCTTCTTCTTCATGCGGGTGATCGGCAACCCGATCGACGCGGCGCTCGGTGGCCGTCTCCCACCGGACCAGATCGCGCTTCGCAAACACGCGGCCGGGTTCGACCGGCCCATTCTGGTGCAGTACTTCTCCTACCTGGGCAAGCTGCTGCACGGGGACTTCGGGACCACGCTGACCGACAACCAGAAGGTCTCCGACATCATCCTGGTCAACGGTGCGGCCACCCTCGAGCTCACCTTCTGGGCCTTCCTCGTGGCCGTCGGGGTCGGCATTCCGCTGGGCCGCATCGCGGCTCGCCATCGCGACCGCTTCCCCGACGTCTTCCTGCGGGTCAGCGGCGTGCTGTTCTACGCGGCGCCGGTGTTCTTCGTCGGGCTGCTGGCCAAACTGCTGTTCGGTATCGTGCTCGACTGGTTGCCGGTGTCCGGGCGGGCCGACCCGACGACCGAACTGGCCATCGCCAACGTCTCGCCCCGCACGCACATCTACATCATCGACTCCATTCTGTACGGGCAGCCCAGCTACATCTGGGATGTGTTGCGGCACACCATACTTCCGGCTCTGGTGCTCGGCCTGTTGACGGCCGGGATCTTCCTGCGGCTGGTGCGGACCAACCTGCTGCAGACCATGCGGTCGGACTACGTCGAGGCGGCCCGGGCCCGCGGGGTGGCGGAAGGACGTGTGGTCCGCAAGCACGCCTTCCGCAACGCCCTGGTCCCGGTGGTCACGGTGATGGGACTGCAGGGCGCGTTGCTGTTGGGCGGAGCCATCCTGACCGAACGGACCTTCGAGTGGCAGGGTCTCGGGTACGAGCTCGGGAACTACCTGCTCCAACGGGATTTCGTTGCCGTGCAGGGCATCGTGACCGTCATCGCGATCGTGGTGGTCGTGGTCAGTTTCCTGATCGACGTGGCCACCGCGCTCATCGACCCCAGAGTGAGGTACTGACATGGTGGCGATTTCGCTGGAGGGCCCGGGCGTCGAGGAGCCGAAGACCCGCAAGGCCGGATTCATCACCGCGCTGCGGCAGACCGGTGGCGTGCAGCGGGGGATGCTCATCGCCGGCGCCGTGATCACCCTGGTGTTCGTCATCCTGGCCGTCTTCGCGCCGTGGATCGCGCCGTACAACTTCAACGACGTGACCAATGCGGCCGGTGCCCGATTCCCGCGGCTGTCCGCACCGAGCGCCCAGCACTGGTTCGGCACCACCAACGGACAGGGTCAGGACGTCCTGTCCCAGGTGATCTACGGGGCCCGGACGGCGCTGATGGTGGTGGTGCTGGCCGTCCTGATGTCGCTGATCGTCGGCGTCCCGCTGGGGCTGTATTCCGGGTACCGCGGCGGTTGGGTCGACCGCGTGCTGGTGCTGATCACGGACGCGCTGTTCGCGTTCCCCTCCCTGTTGTTGGCCATCGTGGTCTCGATCGCCCTGGTCGGCGGCAGTTCCGGGGAAGGCGGCGGCATCCTGGCCGCCTCCATCTCGATCACCGTGATCTACATACCGCAGTACTTCCGGGTGGTGCGCAACGCGACCATCTCGGCCAAGCAGGAGCCGTACGTCGAGGCGGCGCGTGCGGTCGGGGCGTCCCCGGCGACGATCATGCGCCGGTACCTGTTCGGCAACGTCGTCCAGTCCGTGCCGATCATCGCCACGGTCAACGCCGCCGACTCCATCCTGACGCTGGCCGGCCTGGGCTTCCTCGGGTTCGGTATCGAGCCGTCGTCGGCCGCCGAGTGGGGTTACCAGCTCAACAAGGCCAGGTCCGATTTCGCCTCCGACATCTGGTGGACGGCCGTGTTCCCGGGCCTGGCCATCGTGCTGCTGGTGCTGGGCCTCTCGCTGATCGGCGAGAGCCTGAACGACGTGCTCAACCCGTTGCTCCGGGCCAGGCGGCTGTCGCAGGTCATCATGCCCAGCCGGGGTCGCGCGGCGTCCCGGGTCCGGGCCGTCGAGTCCGATCCCGTGGTGCCCGATCCCGTTGAGTCCGATCCTGTCGAGCCCGATCCTGTCCGGGACGCCGAAATCGCAGAGGACAACCGATGATGGCCCGCACCCCCACCCTGACCAAGAACGCCGGCACCGGAACCGTTCTCGACGTCTCGGACCTGAGGGTCTGGTACGCCGGGGCCGGCGGCCCGATCAAGGCGGTGGACGGCGTGTCGTTCCGCCTGCAGCGTGGCGAGGTCCTCGGCCTGGTCGGTGAGAGTGGTTGCGGAAAATCCACTCTCGGTCGCGGACTGCTCGGTCTCACTCCGTCCGGAGCGGCGATGGACGGTGAGATCACGTTCGACGGAAGGAATCTCGTCGAGCTGGCGGCCAAGGGCTGGCCGGCCATGCGGGGGGCCGGCCTGGGGATGATCTTCCAGGAGCCGATGACGCGGCTCGATCCGCTGATGCGGATCAGCGACCACTTCCGCGAGGCCATCCGGTCGCACGAGAAGGTGAGCCGGGCCGAGGCCGACCGGCGGGCCCTGGAAACCCTTCGATCCCTTGGTATCCCGCCGTCGCGGTACAAGAACTACCCGCACGAGTTCTCCGGCGGCATGCGGCAGCGCATCATGATCGCCCTGGCCCTGGCCCTGCAGCCGGCCTTCGTGGTGGCCGACGAGCCGACCACCGCCCTCGACGTGCTGGTCGAGGCGCAGATCATCAAGATCCTGAGCCAGATCCGCACCACCTTCTCCCCGGCCATGCTGCTGATCACCCACAACCTGGGCATCGTCGGGCAGGCCTGTGACCGGGTCGCGGTGATGTACGCCGGCCGGATCGTCGAGCAGGGGACGGTGGCCGAGGTGTTCGCCAACCCCCAGCACCCGTACACCCAGGAACTGCTGGGGGCGACCATCTCGCTCACCACCACCGAGCTGAGGACCATCCCCGGTGCGCCACCGGACCTGGGCAACCCCCCGCCGGGTTGCCGGTTCCACCCGCGGTGTCCGCACGCCATGGCCGTCTGCGCTGAGCGGCTCCCGGCGACGACCGACTTCGCCGATGGCCGTGAAGTCGAATGCCATCTGCTGCAACTGGATTCGCTGACGAGCGACGAGCGCTCGCCGCTGACTCGCCGGGAGGTGTTGGTCGCCGATGAAGCCTGATCTGAGCAAGTCCGAGACCGGTCACGAGACCCCGATCCTGTCGCTCACCGACCTGTCGGTGCACTTCGCCCTGCGGGGCTCGGCGCTGGGCCGGCTGATCGGCCGATCGTCCGGCTCGGTGAAGGCATTGGACGGTGTGAGCCTGGACGTCAAACCGGGCGAGGTGGTCGGGCTGGTCGGTGAGTCCGGCTCCGGGAAGTCCACGCTCGGCCGCGCGGTGCTGGGGCTGGCCCCGGTGACCGCCGGCAGCATCAAGTACCGCGGGCGGGAGATCTCCCGGCTGGCGGAGAAGGCCATGCGGCCGCTGCGGGCCAAGCTGCAGATGATCTTCCAGGATCCGCACGCCGCACTGAACCCGTCGATGACCATCGAGCAGGCCGTCTCCGATGCCCTGCGGATCCACGGTGTCCCGGCGGGGGAGCGGCGGGCCCAGGTCGCGTCCGCCCTGGAACGGGTCGGGCTGGCCCCGGTGGAACGCTTCGCGCCGAAGTACCCGTCGGAACTGTCCGGCGGCCAGAAGCAGCGGGCGGTGATCGCCCGGGCCATCGCGCTGGGGCCGGAGGTGCTCGTCGCGGATGAGCCTATCTCCATGCTCGACATGAGCGTCCGGGCCAAGATCCTGTCGTTGATGAATGATCTCCGGGCCGATCTGGGGATCTCGTTCATCTACATCACCCACGACCTGGCCAGCGCGCGCTTCTTCTGCGACCGCGTGGCGATCATGTACCTGGGCAAGATCGTCGAGATCGGTACCGCCCAGGAGATCTTCGCCAATCCTCGTCATCCGTACACGCAGGCCCTGCTGAAGGCGATCCCGGACGTGTCGGTGGTCGGTGGACCGCCGGCCGAGTTGCCCCGCGGCGAGATCCCGGACGCGGCCCGCCCCCCGCAGGGCTGCCCGTTCCATCCGCGCTGCCCGAGGGCGTTCGCGGCCTGCGGTTGGGAGGCGAGGGATCTGAAGGTGGTGCTGGAAGAACGCTGGACCACGGTCGATCTCGAGGTCTACCAACGGGAATCGGAACTGTTCCCCGATCTGGGTGCGCTGCAGACCGTCGATCGGGTCGCGCTGCTCCGCACGCCCCGGTCGGCCGAGGTGATCGCCGTCCTGGAGTCGATCCGCCGGGAGAATCCGGCCGAGCCGTTCTTCACCGGATTGATCGAGATGAACCAGGTTCCCGGCGGCGTGCAACTGGAATTCGTCGACTCGGTGCGGCCCGTGTTGCTGCCGATCGTCGAGGCCGGCAGCTCGACGTCGGTGGCCTGCCACCTCTATTCGGACGTGGTCGACCTGACCGGAACGGGAGGCGTCACGGCCCCGGTCGGTTGACGGTGATGACGACGTGGTTGTCGCCGGCGAGGACCGGTTCGAAGGCGTAGCGCTGGGCCGATGCCAGGATCGAGTCACCGACGATCTCGGCCACCTCGGACTGGACGGCCCAGTACCATTCGTCCGCGGTGGCCTGCTGGCCCGTCCTCGTGTACCCGCGCAGGGTGACCGATGCCGAGGGATTCGCCGTGATCAGTTCGGCGATCCGGGCCACCACCGGTGCGGCCGTGGTGGGCAGCACCTTCCACAGAGCGCTCAGTTCGAGTGAGAATTCGGCCAGCCGGACGATCGGCGCGGTACGGGCATGGGTGATGGTCCCGCCGGGGCCGACATCCCAGAGGTGGTACTGGTTCTCGCGCGCCTCGGCCCAGGTCGTGCGTTCCGTCGGTCCTTTCCCGGATGTGAAGGTGTACTGCGTCTGGCGCCGTCCGGATGGCTTGTCGCCCCGGCTGAGCTGCAGTTCTTCCAGGACCTGGTTCGCCTCCGCCTCGGCGCCCGGGTGCACCCGGCTGTGTGCGAACTCCCAGCCGGCGTCGTGCACCTCCTGGTCGGTGGCGGCATAGTTCTCGGTGATCTCGTGGGCCAGGGTCGCGGTCCCGGCGCCCGGGACGCCCTTCTCCAGGGCCTCGAAGTGGTCGATGCGCAACTCCTGGACCGGATTCTGTTCATCCGTCGGGAATTCGCCGAAGCCCACACCTTCCTGCTTGCGCCCCAGATTGACCTTCGCGACCCGGGCCGGGTCCTCGATCACCTCGGTCAACTTGGCCGCCAAGGCCGGCGACGGCGGTTTGTCCTTCCTGCCCTCGATCGTGACCTGGTGCGTCTTGCGGTGATGGACCAGGTCGAGACCACTGGGGCGGCGGAGCATTCCCAGCATCGAGGCCACGTCGCGGTCGGAGCCGGTGACCTCCAGCGTGCGCTGGATCGCGGCCGTCACCGACTGGTTGCCGGCCTGCCGCTGGAGCCCGATGAGCGGATGCTCGGGTGGGTCGGCCCGGGCCGGCGTCGGCGGGGTGTCCCGCTCGTCATGCTCGTGCCGCCGCTTCATCGGTCACCACCTGGGGTCCCTCTTCGCCATCCCGCCGACCGTAGCCTCGGACGCCCGCCGAATCCTGCCTCTTCGGGCAGGCATTCAGGCAGAGGGGCGGCTCACACGATCCGCACGCTGATCCCCTCCAGGGTGACGATGTCGCCACGGTGGAGTTGCCGGCCGCGGCGCGTCTCCACCTCGTCGTTCACCATCACCAGGCCGTCCTCGAGGATCGGGCGGACGTCGGCGCCGGTGTCGACCGCGCCGGCCAGCTTCAGGAGCTGACCGAGCCGGATCATGTCGTCTTTGATCGGGACGTCGTGCACGCGGTTGGTCATGCGAGCAATCATCTCGCATCCGCGGGGCCCGGCTCGGCGTCGCGGCCGGGTGGAGTCCCGGTCGGCCAGCCGCGGGTTTGTGCGCGCTCGGCCAGGACGGCCAGTACGCGGCGGAATCCATCCCGCTCGGCGGCCGAGAATTGTTGCAGCAGAGCGTCCTCCATCGTCCTGATGGCGGAGGCGCACCGCCGGACGACGCCTCGTCCGGCGTCGGTGATCTCGATGATGCGGGCGCGCCGATCGGCCGGATCGGGCCGCCGGGTCAGCAGACCGGCCGACTCGAGCCGGTCGAGGTGCTCGATCAGGCGTGTCTTGTCGCGGCCGGTTCGGCCGGACAGTTCCAGCTGCGTGGCCGCGCCCCCGGCGGTCAGGGCATTGAGGACGACGTACTCCCACATGGTGATTCCGTTGGCTTCGAGCAGGGGTTCCTCGGCCTGCATCAGGAGCCGCGTGATCGGGACGAACTGCGCGGCCAGTTCGCGGCGTTCGGTCTGCGGCATGTGTTAGATGATAAGCATTGACAAAGCGTCTACAGCGGTAGACGATCTACGTATGTCTATCGATGATGGAACGGTCGAGTCATCCGAACTGTTGCGGTTGCATGCCCGGGCTCAGGCGCTGTTGGACGGAGTGCTCTCCCCTCCGGTCGATCTGGAGCGGCCCAGTCCGTGTGACGGTTGGCGTCTGCGGGATCTGTTGGCGCACATGCTCGGTCAGAACCTCGGACTGCGAGCCGCGGCGCGCGGAGAGGGCCGGGATGTCGAGTCCTGGCGGCCGGTCGATCCGGGAGATGATCCGGCCGCCGCGCTCGCCGCTTCGGAGCGGGCGCTGGAGGCGGCGTTCGCGGCGTCCGGGCTGGCCGGCGACGTCTGGATGCCGGAGCTGTCGCCGGCTGCCCCGATTCCCGCCCGGACGGCCTTGCTGGCTCACCTGCTCGACAGTGTCGTACATGGTTGGGATGTCGCGGCGTCCCTGGCCCGGCCCTACGAGGTACCGGATGACCTGCTGGATGTGGTGGCGACGGTGACGGCCCGCATTCCGGCCGAACCGGGACGGGGGCAGACCGGTTCGGCCTTCCGTGCGCCGGTGCGGTACCGGGCCCTCTCGCGGCTGGATTCGGTCCTGGCCCACCTGGGGCGCGATCCGCGCGCATGGCCACTGCCGGCCGTGGCGAGGCCGGTACGCTGAGCGGGCGACCCAGAGGGGCGGAACATGCTGGATTTCATCTTCGAGGCCGGCTTCGACGCCGTCGTGATCGGGCGTGCCGGTGAACGGTCCAGGGCCCGCCGTTCGGAGAAGACGCTCGAGCAGTTCGAAAGCACCGGCACGGCGACCTTTCCCGGGGCTCGGCGGGTCGGTGCGAACGTCGAGAGCGGATATCTGACAGTGAAGGACGGCTTGGTCGTCTTCAGCCGGGTGTCCGGTTCGGAGATGACCCACGTCGAGGTTGATCTCCTTGGGCTGCAGTCGTTCTGGCCCATGGCCAACGAAGGCCGGGCGGAGCGGTCAGTGAACCGGTACTGGACGTTGTTCCGGCTGGACTACCGGCCCATTCCGGCGGTGGAGGCCGCAGGCCAGGGTGATTCACGCGTTGCTGCGCCGCGAGACGGCGACGCGGCGTGGGAGGGTGCGGGTCCCGAGAGGGAGGGCGGTGACGGTGGGCGGGAACAGCGCGGCGCCGCCCGGGAAGAGGTGGTCCTGGCCTGTGCGCCCAACGGCCACGCCAGCGTGCTCAAGGTGTTTGCCGACGCCGGTATCCCGCAGATCCAGCCCGAGCGGTGGGGGTCGGCCACACCGAAGCGGGCCGACGGCCGCCGGCGTCGCTGACGCTGGCCCGCATCGTTCCGGGTCTCGTCGTGCGCCCGCTTCCTGAGTCCGCCCGCCCGAGTCCGCCCCTGAGCCCATCCGCTTGAGCCCAGCCCCCTGAGCCCGTCCCTTGGCGTGGATCAACTTCTCAGGCGTGGCCGAACTTGTTCACTTCTGTCCCGTGGGTCCCAAAATGACGAAGTTGATCCACGCCGGCGATGACCAGGTCAGTGCTGGCCGGCCACCAGTCGATCGAAGAGAGCAGCCAGCACGGCCGGATCAACCGGGGGCAGGCCGGTCAGGGCGGCGAAGTACAGGCCGAAACCCACCAGCCTGATGTTCTCGGCCTGCACCGGGTCGGTCACCGCGTCGCGCATCGGCTGTTCCCAGGCCCGGAAGATGTCGGCCAGCAACTGCGCGGCCTGGGCGTCCGATTCGTCGTTCTCGGAATTCTGCCCCGTCCGGACGGCGGCGATCAGGGACGTGAAGAAGCCCTCCTCGCCGTCCTCGACCGGCTCCGAGTACTCCAGGAAGCCGCGCGCCGCCCCGGATCGGGCGACGGCCTCGGCCATCTCGGCGGCCACGGTGTCCCGGACGTCGGCCAGTAGGCCGAGGTACAGCGCCGACTTCGAGGGGAAGTGGTAGAGCAACCCGCCCTTGGACACGCCGGCCTCGGCGGCGACCGCTTCCAGGGTCACCGAACCGTTGCCGCTTCGCGCCAGCATGTCGCGCAGTGCTCGCAATATTCGGTGGCGGGTATCGGTGGCCATGGATAGACTGTACCGGCTGGACGGTGCAGGAAGCTTTTTCAACCGTCCCTTGTTGTGTTACTCGGTTGTGAACTTTTCTTCCGGACATCGGTCCGGTCACGTCAGGGAGTGTGTCCAGTGTTCGGCCCGTACATCCAGGTCCTGCGCCGCCCCGGCGCCGCCCGCTTCTCCGCGGCCGGGATGCTCGCCCGCATGCAGATGTCCATGGCCGGCCTCGGCGCCGTCATGTTGCTGTCGGCCGAGCGGGGTTCGTTCGCCGTGGCCGGCACCGTCTCCTCCATCTACGCTCTGTCCGGCGCGGCGATCAGCCCCCAGGTCTCCCGGTTGATCGACGTCCGGGGCCAGCGTCGCGTCGTGCCGAAGCAGCTCTTCGTGCATGTGCCGGCCATCGCGGCGATCATCTTCTTCGCGGTCTACACCGAGCTGACCTGGCCGATTCTCGCGCTGGCGCTCGTGGCCGGGGCCTCGCAACCGATCATCGGACCGCTGGTGCGGACCCGCTGGTCGGCCATGCTCTCGGGCGACCCGCAGTTGCGAACCGCGTTCGCGTGGGAGTCGCTGATCGACGAGGCCGTCTTCATCATCGGTCCGCCGCTGGCCACCGTCCTTGCGCTGCAACTCTTTCCGGCCGCCGCGTTGGTGCTGGCGACCAGTCTCCTGCTCATCGGCACCCTGCTGCTGCTGACCCAGCACAGCACCGAACCGGCGCCCTCCGGCCGGGGCCGGGAGCGCCGCGGCAGGCCGGCCATCCTGCTGCCCGGGGTCGCCGGGATCACCGCGATCTTCGCTCTGATGGGCGGCATCTTCGGCTCCTTCGAAGTGACCACCGTGGCCTTCGCGAAGGAGGCCGGGCACTCCGGTGTGGCCGGCTTCCTGCTGGCCTTGTACGCATTCGGGTCGCTGCTGGCCGGTCTGATCTTCGGCGTCATCAACTTCAGGGCGTCGTTGCTCCGCCAGTTCGGTGTGGCGATCGCCGTGCTCGCCGTGGTGACACTGCCGATGCCGTTCCTGCCCAGCATCGCCTTCGTCGGCGCCGGGT
This sequence comes from Nakamurella panacisegetis, assembly GCF_900104535.1. NCBI lineage: Bacteria > Bacillati > Actinomycetota > Actinomycetes > Nakamurellales > Nakamurellaceae > Nakamurella > Nakamurella panacisegetis. The sequence goes on from NZ_LT629710.1 coordinate 2,445,310, forward strand.
TGATGTTGGCCGGCGTCGCGTGCTCGCCCGCCCTGATCTCGGGGATGAGCCTGGTCGAGCGCATCGTGCCGGCCCATCGCCTCACCGAGACGATGTCCTGGACGGGGTCCGGAATGGCCGTCGGAATTGCCGTGGCCACCCCGTTGGCCGGGTACGTCATCGACACCAGCGGAGCGTCCACTGCCTATTGGGTGACTTCGGGCTGCGCGATCGGCGCCTTCCTGATCGCTCTGGTGGTGTTGGCGTCGCTCCGCCGCTCGATCGCGGCGGCGGTCGATGTCGACGCGGCCGCGATGGAGGTCGCGGGCGAGAGCATCGTCAGCGAACTGATGCCGGCTCTGGTCACCACCGATCACCGGTCGCCGACCCGATAGCCGCTCACGCCCCGTGGTGCGTCGCAGTCCACTCCAGGAGTCGCTCCACCGGCCAGGTATTGACGATGCGATCGATCGGAACGCCGACCTGGGCGGCCCGGGCACAACCGAGCATCTGCCAGTCGAGTTGGCCCGGTGCGTGCGCGTCGGTGTCGATGCTGAACCGGCAACCGGCCCTCAGTGCCATGTCGATCAGCCGTTTCGGCGGGTCAAGACGTTCGGGCCGGGAGTTGATCTCGACCGCCACGCCGTGTTCGGCGCAGGCGTCGAACACCATCTGGGCGTCGAAGGTGCTCTCCGGCCGGTTGGTCGGTCGTCCTCTGGTCGGCCCGGCCGCGACCATCCGGCCGGTGCAGTGACCGAGCACGTCGGTGTGGGGGTTGCGGACGGCGGCGAGCATCCGGGCCGTCATCTCGCGGGAGCCCGATCGCAGCTTCGAGTGGACGGAGGCGACGACCACGTCGAGCCGGCCCAGCATCTCGTCGGTCTGGTCGAGGGTGCCGTCCTCGTTGATGTCCACCTCGATGCCGGAGAGCAGACGGAACCCCGGGAGGGCCCGGTCGACCGCCTCGATGACGGCCAACTGCTTCTGCAGACGCTCGACGGTCAGGCCGTTGGCCACCGTCAGGCGGGGTGAGTGATCGGTCAGCACCATGTACTCGTGACCGATCTCGACCGCCGTGATCGCCATTTCCTCGATCGGGCTGCCGCCGTCACTCCACTCGCTGTGGGTGTGCAGGTCACCGCGAAGGGCGGCCCGGATGTCCTCGCCCCCCACGGCCAACGGCTGGAGATCCTTCTCCAGGTCGGCCAGATAGTCCGGGACCCGTCCGGCGATCGACTGCTCGGCGACGGCGCCGGTCTTGGGCCCGATGCCGGCGAGGTTGGTCAGGGTGCCCGCGGCCACCCGCTTCTCGATCTCACCGTCGGGGAGCCGGGCCAGCGCCGTCGCCGCCGTCCGGAACGCTTTCACGCGGTACGTCGGGGACTGACCGCGTTCCAGCAGGAAGGCAATGCGCCGGAGCGCGGCGACTGGATCCATGCCGCTGATGGTAGGACGCCGCGCCACCGACGCGGTCCGCGCACTTGCGTAGTCCGGAAGGGCGAGCGGGCCCGGACCGGACGTACCGTCGGATATGGATCACGGACTCTTCGGCCCGGACAGCATCACCTGGCGGGTGCACGCCGACCCCACCTACGCGATCGGAGGACTCCGCGGTCTGCTGCTGCAGGCGTTGCATCCCCTGGCCATGGCCGCGGTCGAGCAGAACGGCGGGTTCCATGCCGACCCGTGGGGCCGGCTCACCCGAACCTCGGAGTACATCGCCACCATCACCTTCGCCCCCGAGCGTGAGGCACTGCGGGCGGCGGCCCGCGTCCGGGGCATCCACCGCAAGCTCCGCGGTCGGAACCCCTTCACCGGGGACGAGTTCCGCCTGGACCGGCCCGACCTCCTGCTCTGGGTCCATTGCTCCGAGGTCGACTCGCTTCTGTCGGTGGCGCGGCGCGGGGGACTGGACCTCACGGACGACGAGGCCGACGCCTACTTGCGGGAACAGGTGCGATCGGCCGAGTTGGTGGGCCTGGCCGCGCCCGACGTACCGTCCAGCCGGGCCGAGCTGGCCGACTACTTCGTCCGGGTCCGGCCAGAGTTGCGGCTCACCGCGGCGGCCCGCCGAGGAGCCAGGGGAGTCGTCCGGCCGCCGATGCCGGGGTGGGTCCAGGTGCTCACGCCGGCCCGTCCGGCCTGGGGTGGCCTGGCCGCACTGTCCATGGGGCTGCTCCCCGGATGGGCGCGCCGGATGTACCGGCTGCCGGACCTGGGTCTCACCGACCTGGCCGCGACCGGCGCGCTCCGAGCGCTGCGCGCGGGTGCGCTGGCCGTCCCGGAGCGATTCCGGGCGGGGCCGACGCTCAAGGCGGCGAAGGCCCGGCTGTCGGCCTGACGCACACGGCGAAACCCGTGGCCTCGGGGCTCACCTCAGCAGTTCGCGTTCCAGCGGAGTGTGGAACCGGGGCACGGCGCGCAGGGGACCCAGCCAGTCGCGCAACTCGGCGGCCCGGGCGTCGACGGCGTCCTGGCCGGCAGAACCTATGTCCTGCAACAGGTGGGTGCGGATCTGGCCGTCCGGGCGCTGCGCCCACCCCCCGACGACGCTCCCCCGCCACAAGATGGTCGGACCGATGTTGCCGGTGGCGTCGAACAGCTGGGACCGATGGTCGCCCAGGAACCATCCGCGCTCGGCCCACCCCATCGGCGTGGGGTCCAGTGCCGGCAGCAGCGCCGCGGTCGGCTCCGGCTCGGGTGTCGGATCCAGGTCGTCGGCGAGGGCGACCCCGGGCGTGCCGTCGAGATCGACCTCGACGGTCGGGACCGATGTCAGGGCCGCCCGCACCTGCCCGAGAGTCCAGCCCGTCCACCACTTCAGGTCGGCAACCGGTGCCGGCCCGAACACGCGCAACCATCGAGCGGCCAACTCGACCCGGGCGGCGGCCGGGTCAAGGTGGCCCAGCCCGCCGGGCATCCAGGCGTCGGCCGGCCACCACTCGGTGCGGTTCGACGTCCAGCCGCCCACGGTGGCGCCGCGGACGATCCGGCCCTCCAGCGCGAGCAGGGTCAGGACGCGGCTGGTGATCTTCTGCGGCCCGCCGTACGACTTGCCGGGAGAGATGTCCAGGACGGTGTTCAATCGCGGTTCGTCGGCCACGAGATCGGCCGCCTGGGCGTGCCCGCGGCTGATCAGGGCCCGCATGGTGGATGCGCTCACGTCGGTCAGCCAGGCGTCCAGATCACCGTCCAGCCCGGCCTGGGCCAGGGCCGACAGCAGCCGTTTCCGTTGGGTCGCGGCTACTTCCACGGCCGAGGAGGCCTGGAGGACCGGCGCCAGGTCATCGCCCACCACGAACATGGTGCGCCGCATGGCCATCATCCGGACCAGACGCTTGTGTACGGAGATGGCATCGGCCATCTCCGGCTGGGAGCTCCGGCCCACGCGCGCCCAGGCGGACAGGAACACGGTCGCCGGGTCGGTCGCGTGCAGGGCGATCATGGCGTCCGCCGTGGCCACGATGTCGGCCACCCGGGTGTCCGCCGTCAGCCGATGGCGGGTCTGCAGGCGTCGTCGTCGCTCGGCCGCACTCATGCTGATCATGGACCCATCATCGGGCCTTCCCCGACCGGCCGCCCTCCGTGCCTACCGCACCACGACATACCGCACCTCGACCTACTGCACCTCGACCTACTGCACCACGACCTACCGCACCACGGCTTCGACGTAGGGCAACAACTGCACCGGCCCGAGCAGGCCGTAGCTCTGGCGGGCGGCCACTCCGTAGACGGCGGGAGTGACGGTGCGCAGACGATTGAGCAAGGTCGAGGCGACTTCGACCTCGATCACATTCGGCCCGGGGCGGAGCAGGCCGCCGAGGTCGATCCGGGGTCGCAGCACGCTGGTCGGGTCGGCCGCCCGGCCGTTGACCTTCACTCGGAATGTGCCGTTGACGACGCCGAGATCCAGGACCGCGCCGGTGGTCGACGACCAGGTGCGAGGAAGCGTGACCGTGGTGCGATAGTGCCCGATGCCGGATGCGTCCTGGATCGCCGGGACGGACGACCACGGCACCAGTGCCGGCAGGTCGACGGCGACCAACGGCTTGATTGTGCTGGTGACGGCCGCGCCGGGCTGCCAGTCCTCGACCTGAAGGGACCAGGCGGTCATCGGAATGGGCGCCGGTACCGGGCCGATGGTGGTGGTCCGGACGCGGCCGTCGGACAGCGTGGTGCGGTAGGTCCCGGCCGTGCTGTCCCGGATGACCAGGCTCCGGTCGTCCCGCCGGACGGAATCGGCCTCGGTCGATACCGCATGCACGTCGTCACCGGTCCGGTGCGAGCTCCGCGACGCCGGGGCCAGCGCCACGATGGTGCCCTCGCCCGCGTTGAGCGTGACGTTGACGGTGATCGTCCGACCGGCCCGGGTGTACTCGGCGATGGGCGTGATCTCGCCGGTCCAGGCGTCCAGCCGGTAGGGCACGGCATCGGCCGCGGTGGACGTCAGGTGCACCGACTGGTCGATCGGCAGCGGCTTGATCTTCTCGCTGTGCTTGGCGTTCGACAGGTAGTAGAGATCGGTGTCGCCGGCGACCCGATGCACGTGCATGAGCGTCGTGTTGTCGTGAGTGACGGCCGGCGTCACCCCCAGCGCGGCCAGGGCGTCGGGGATCGAGTTCTGGTCGAGGACCTGACGGACGTTGGGTCGAGCCAGCAGTTCGGCCAGGATCGGGGCCAGCGCGGCGTTAGCGGCCTGATCGGGCCGGCCACCGGTGACGGCGGGCGACCAGGTACCGAGGACGACGATCGGCAACCCGGCCTTGCTGAACGCCAGCAACTTCTCGGCGTCCTCGAGGCGAAGACCGTACTGGCCGCCGGTGAACTGGTCGGGCCCGAGGACGAGCGCCTTGTAGGCCGGACCCTCGGGCGCCAGCACGCCGCCCTTCACCTGCGCCAGCGGGAAGTCGAGCGTGCCGGAGCTCAGGAAACCGTGCGTCCAGCCGATCGGGATGCCGGACGCCGTCGCCCACGGTGCCCCGATACCGGTGGAGACGTAGCCCTTCTGCCGGTAGAAGACGATGTCGTACTTCGGGACGCCGGTCTGCAGTACGAGCTGGGTGCGGGACAGGTAGCGCCCGATATCGCTCATGTGGGCCCAGGTGGGCTGCCGGGGGCCCCAGGCCTCGCCGTAGCCGATGGCGCCACCGTCGTAGGGGGAGAACGCAGCGAATCCGGGCCAGGTCGCCCCGGGGGCATCGGCGTAGGCGAACCCGTGGATGACGGTCTGGTTCACACCGGCCGCATAGAAGCTGCCGATGGTCTGCAGCGCCTGGGTCCAGGTCGTGTTGTAGGCCTGCCCGGCGTAGCAGATGGACTCGCAGGACAGCAGGTTCCGGCCACCCAGGTCCCGGCCGCCGGCCAGACACCGGTAGTCGTCGAGATTCTTGAAACCCAGGGATTCGCCCTCGGGAATGTCGAGCAATCCGGCATAGGCGATCGAATCCGTCGACAGGCCGTACGGCTGGACCCGGAGCTTCATTCCTAGGCGATTGGCCCAATTGCGCAATACCAACAAGTGGTGGTCGCGGTACAGCTCCGAGAGGACGGTGTTGTAGTCGTCCCGGACGCCGGTGGTGGTGGCCGCGTCGAAGGTGAAGAGGAATTTGCCCTTCTGCTCGACCAGGACCGACAGGTAGGGAAGTATGTCGTAGCCGCGGGAGGCGGTGAAAAGCCGTGGGAATCCCGGCGTCCAGATCGTCGTCGGGGTCTCGATCTCCAGGGAATCCTCGAAGAATGCGACGGCCGACTCCTTCAGCAGCCGCTTCATTCCGGCCGACAGGATGTTCTCCTCCCAGAAATCGGTGACCGCGGCGATCCCGGCCGCGCTGAAATGGTCGACCACGTAGGCCGTCGGCGACGTGTGCGGTCCGGCTTCGGGCTGCTGTCCCGAGCCCCGCTGCCAGTACGCGATCAAGATCCAGGAGGAGCTGCCGGTGGGGGCGGTCCAGCTGACGGTCGCCGCCCGGTCCGTCCCGACCACGGCCGAGGTCAGGTCGATCAGCGAGGCCGGATCGAGTGGGGTGACCGCCTTGACGGCCGGACCCGCGACAGCAATGGCTTGCACGGCAAGCAGTGTGGCGTTGTTCGCGCCACTCGCCGGGGCGATCGTCGGCGGCGGAACCGGCCCGGCGAAGCTCGCCCCGCCGGCGATCGTCACGAAGCCCGGTGCGAGTTCCTGGGACGCAGCGACCGAATCGGGCGTGATGGTGGGTACCGCGCTCGGCCACGAGGGGCCCATGGTGAAGTCGAGTGTGATGCCTCGACGCTTGGCCTGGGTCAGTGCCCGGTTGGCGGCGGTCACCCAGGCCGGCGAGCCCCAGCCGTACTTCTGCACGTCCAGCCGCCCGGCGGCCACGCTGTGGTGGACGTCGGCGACCTCGAGACCGCCGAAGCCGGCGTCCGCGACCTGGTCGACCTCGCGGGCGATCTCGTCCGGATCGACCTGGCCGTTCGGCCACCACCAGCGGAATTTGGGTGCCACCGACGCCGGTGGCCGAGCGAACGCGGCGATCCCGTGCCCGGAGACGCCCGAAAGGGGTTGCGGCTTGGGCATTGTCGAGTCCGCGTCAGCGAGGACGTTGGAGGCTGGAGCGAGCATCCCGGCGGTGACCGCGGCGGACAGACCGATCATGCGTCGTCTGGTCAGGCCGCCGGACATGGGTGTCGCAGCATTCATCGGTCACGTCCGTCGCCGTCGAAGGTAGTGAGGTCGACCGAACCATAGCAGCGGATCCACCCAGCGTGAAACCTTTCAGAGAAAGGAAATGGGCACCGTTGCGCCCGCAAGTTCCGCGCTTGCGGTTGGACCGAAGCCGGAAAAATTCGCCCCGAGTGTCAAGGTGCTGGCATTCGGGTGATCCACGGGAGGATGGCTGATGAATGATTGAAGGTTCATGTATGTGTAGCCGGCACTCGCTGGTCCCGCAACCGTCGGGCTTGCGCTCGCAAGTTCTCGCCTTTCGTTGTTTTCGGACCTAAGTACCGTTGATTCTCGAAAGGTGCGCTCCGTGCCTGGCGGCATTGGATCTGGCAAAGTCATGTGGTTGACCTGCGCTGGCCGTGCGTGCATGCTGTGCCCTCCGGGCGTTAAATCGCCGGTAATCCGCCAACCTTCATTCGAAAGCAAAGGTGCTTTGAATGCGCATCAGATCCCTGGTCGCAGTTTGCGCGACCGTCACCCTCATCACGACCGGTGGGGTGATCGCACCCGCCTACGGCGCCACCCCGGGAAGGCCCGAGACGGTGAAGCCCGCGGTCGTTGCGACGGCCGCGCCCCAGGCCACTGGCCTCACCACCAACGACCTGACTGACCCGTTGGGCGTCGGGTCGACCACGCCGCGTCTGTCCTGGCAACTGCAGGACGCGACCCGCGGGAGCACACAGACCGCCTACCGGATCCGCGCCTCCAACTCGATCGATCAGCTGGCCGCCGCACCGACATGGGATTCCGGCCAGGTCGCCTCGGCCCAGTCGCTGGACGTCCCGTGGGGCGGCGCTGCGCTCACCTCGTCCACCCGCTACTACTGGCAGGTGCAGCTGACGGACAACTCCGGGGCCACCTCCGACTGGAGCACGCCGGCCTGGTTCGAGACCGGACTGCTGAACACGACGGACTGGGACGGCAGCAACTGGGTCGGATCGGCCGGGACGAACAGCTGGTCGGACTACACCCTGACGTCGGACTTCACCATCAACAACTCCGACAAGTCGGCCGTCGGGTTCATCTTCCGGGCCACCGACACCAGCAACGAGTACATGTGGCAGATCAACTACAACGAGGATCAGCCCGGCTACGCTCTCCGCCCGCACACCAAGGTCAACGGCGGTTACGCCGTGATTTCCGGCCAGACCAAGGACATCGGTGCGGTCATCAACGGCCACGGCGGACCCACCGCCCAGCACACCATCACCATCACGGTCGCCGGAAACCTCATCACCACCTCGATCGACGGGGAGTCGGTGAGCTCGTTCACCAACGGCGACCACCCGACCGGTGGCGTCGGCCTGCGGACCAACGGCATCGAGAACGCCACGATCAAGGACATGACGGTCGTCGCGGCCGACGGGAGCACGCTGTTCAATCCTGATCTCACCAAGGAGAACCCGTTCACCGGCGGGACCACCTCGGCCACCGGGTTGCAGATCAGCGGCGACAACGAGGTCTGGCAGAGCGTGGCGCCGCCGATCGTGCGCGGCACCTTCACCACCGACACGAGCAAGACCATCGCGTCGGCCCGGGCGTACGCCTCGGCCCAGGGTCTGTACCAGTTGAACCTCAACGGGGCTCAGGTCGGGGACGAGTACCTGGCGCCGGGCTGGACCGACTACAACACCACGTACCAGTACCAGACCTATGACATCACCAGCCAGGTGAAGGCCGGGGACAACGCGTTGGGCGTGCAACTGGCCGATGGCTGGTTCGCCGGCAACCTGCTGACCGGGCGCAACTTCTGGGGCTCCGACCTGTCCGTGATCGCCCAGGTGCGGGTCACGTACACCGACGGCACCAGCTCGACCTTCGGTTCCGACAGCAGCTGGAAGGCGTCCACCGGGGCAGTCAGGTCGGCCGACCTCTACAACGGTGAGTCCTACGACGCCAGCAAGGAGCAGAAGGGCTGGGACACCACGCCTTTCGACGACTCCAGCTGGAGTCCGGTGGTCACCCGGGCCTCGCAGACGGCCAAGCTCAAGCCGCAGACCGACCAGCCGGTGCGTATCACCGGTGAGCGTCCCGCGCTGACCCAGAAGGAGCCATCCCCGAAGGCGTTCGTCTACGACCTGGGCCAGAACATGGTCGGGACGGCCAAGCTGACGCTGACCGGCAAGGCCGGCCAGCAGGTCCGCATCCGCTACGCCGAGGTCGAGAACCCGGACGGCACCATCTACACCGCGAATCTCCGCTCGGCCAAGGCCACCGACTACTACACGTTCGCCGCCGACGGCACGATCACCTTCCATCCCACGCTGACCCAGCACGGCTTCCGCTACGTCGAGGTCACCGGCCTGGACACCGCGCCCGCGTTGGCCGACGTCACCGGCATGGTGTGGGGATCGGCCGGGGGCAAGACGATGGACCTGAGCACGTCCGACGCTTTGGTCAACCAGATCCAGAGCAACATCACCTGGGGGCAGCGGGGCAACTTCGTCTCCATCCCGACCGACACCCCGGCCCGTGACGAGCGGCTCGGCTGGACCGGCGACATCAGCGAATTCGCCAGCACCGCGACCTACAACCTGGACTCGGAGGCCTTCCTGTCCAAGTGGATCGGGGACCTGAGGACCGACCAGCTGAGCAGCGGCGCCTACACCGACGTCGCCCCGTCCTTCAGTGGATTCGGCAGCGGCAACGCGGGCTGGGCCGACGCCGGAATCACCGTGCCGTACGCGGTGTGGCAGAGCTACGACAACACCGCGGTCATCGCATCCGGATGGTCGTCCATGACGAAGTACATGGACTACCTGGCATCGACCAGCAACAACTTCCAGCGGGACGGCGGGGCCTACAAGGACTGGCTGAACCTCAACGACGACACGGCGTCGAACATCATCGGCACCGCGTTCTACGCGCACAGCGCCGATCTGATGTCCCAGATGGCGGCGGCGATCGGCAACACCGACGACGCGACCAAGTACCGCACCCTCTACAACAACATCCGGGCGTCGTACCAGGCGTCGTTCATCGACGCCTTCGGCAACCTGGCCAGCAACACCCAGACCGGCTACGCCATCTCGATCTCGTTCGGTCTGGCGCCGGACGCAGTGCGGACGGCCATGGCGACCAATTTCGTCGCCACCCTGCAGCGGGCCAACTGGCACCTGTCCACCGGGTTCCTCGGGCTGAAGGATCTGTTGCCCGCGTTGACCGACATCGGCCGCAGTGACGTGGCCTACCGGGTGCTGCTGAACAAGGACTACCCGTCCTGGGGCTATGAGATCAGCAAGGGCGCGACCACTGTGTGGGAACGCTGGGACTCGATCGGCCAGAACGGGCAGTTCGGCGACGTGGGTATGAACTCGTTCAACCACTACGCCTACGGCTCCGTCGGCGCCTGGATGTACGACACCATCGGCGGTATCTCCGCGCTCGAGCCCGGGTACAGGAAGTCGCTGATCGCACCGGTTCCGGGCGGCGACCTCACCCACAGCTCGATGGACTACCAGACCCCGTACGGCACCGTCAGCAGCCACTGGACCGTGGCGGCTGGTTCGTATCACCTGAATGTCTCGGTCCCGGCCAACACGACGGCACGGGTAGTCGTTCCGGCGGTCAACCCGCTGGCCGTCACCGAAGGCGGGCAGCCGCTGTCCAAGGCGGACGGAGTCGTGTCCGACTCGGACACGGGTGACACCGTCACCATCGAGATCGGCTCCGGCGACTACGCATTCGCCGTCGAATCCCCGGCGGCCGATCTGGCATCGGTCAAGGACGGGCTCGCCGCCCTCGGGGCCAAGGTCACCGCGGCCAACCTGACGGACGCCCAGCGGGCCGCGCTGGTGGCCGACCTGGGCACCGCGAACGATGACGTCGATGCGGCTCTGGCCGACCCGACGGTGGTGGCCACCAAGGCCGCTGCCGCCCTGGCCGCGCTGAAGGACGCGTCATCGCTGATTGCGGCCGACCTGGCCGCCGGACCGCTCGACCAGGCCGGTTCCGACGCACTGACCGGTCTGCTGACCCCGATGCTGGACAGTCTGGGCAAGGCCGTTGCAGCCGCGCTCGGCCTGAGTGTCACCACCACCGCACCGACCGGTGAGGTGCTGCCCGGGCAGACGGTCAACCTCTCGGTGACCGCGGTCAACGGTTCGACGAGCGACATCGCCGACATGGGAGCATCTCTCGATCTGCCGGCCGGATGGTCGGCCACGCCGGCCAGTGCTGCGCACGTCGCGGTGGCCGCCGGTCAGACTGCTACCTTCGCGTTCGCCGTCTCGGTGCCCGCGGACGCGACGGTCGGCAGCAACGCGCTCGTCGGTCGGGTCGAGGTGCCCAGTCAGTCCGGGCGCGTGTCCATCCCGGCCTCGACGACGGTGACGGTCGGTACCCCGGTCACTCTCACCGCCGCCGCGACCCCGGCCTCGGCCGTCCCGGGCGGGTATGCGCGGGTGAAGGTGGCGCTGCACAACCGTTCCACCACCGCCGTCACCGGATCGGTGTCCCTCGCCGTTCCGACCGGTTGGGCGGTGCCCGATCCTTCCGCCCCGGTGACGGTGGCGGCGGGTGCGGACGCGACTGTCACGGTCGTTCTGCTCGCGCCGGTGACCGGCACGGCCGGACCCATCAGCGGGATCACGGCCTCCTTCGCCTCGTCGACCCAGACGCTGGCCCAGGCGGCGGTGCCCTTCACGCTGACCATCGGCGAACCCGTGGCGACGCAGGTCGTCGACTACCTCGACATGGGCAACACCGGTTCGGCGGCGGCGGACGAACCTGCCCACGCCGTGACGTTCTCGTCCCGTTCGGGCAACAGCCCGGACGAGGCCGGATACACCCGCCGCTACACCTTCAAGGGCACCACCGACGGGTTCATCCAGTTCACCATGAAGATCACCAAGGGCCAGCCGTTCGTGCTGCGGGCCCGGGAAACCTATGACGGTCCGCAGATCAAGCAGTACACGGTCAAGGTCAACGGCGTCCTGGTCAACTCCCGGATGTTCACCCACACCGGCGGGGTCGGCACCGAGATGTACCAGGTGCTGGTCGACGACCCGACGCTGTTGACCGGAGACACGGTGACGGTGCGGTTCGACAACAACCCGCAGGGACTCAACTACGACCCGTCCATCGCGGATGTCTGGACCCTGCCGGCGCCGGGGGCCGACACCACCGCTCCGGCCGTCACACTGACGACCGACCCGGCGGCGCCCAACGGGACCAACGGCTGGTACACCTCGCCGGTCACCCTGACGGCGAGCGCCACGGACGACGGTGACCAGTTCCCGGTCATCTCGGCGGCCGTGGACGGTGCGGAGGCCGCGCAGGTCTCGGCTCCGATCACCTTCACCACCGACGGGATCCACACAGCGTCGGTGACGGCGGCGGACGCCGTCGGCAACGTGTCGGCGCCGACGGCCTGGACGGCCAAGGTCGATGCCACTCCGCCGGTGTCGAGTGGCTCGGTGGACCCGGTGACCCGCCAGGCCACCTTCACCGCGGCCGACAACACCTCCGGTGTGGCCCGCATCGAGTACCAGTTGCCGGGCGGCGGCTGGCTCACCGCGACCGGCCCGGTGACGGTCGGTGCGGCGGCGGTGGTCATCTCCTACCGGGCGGTCGACCAGGCGGGGAATGTCGAAGCAACGCATCAGGTGTCGATGCCGAAGGCCGGGGTCACCCTCCTCACGTCGACCACCCTCGCGGTGCTGTCCAGCGGTTCCGTCGGCGCCGGCGGTTCGGTCACGTTGACGGTCAAGGTGTCCGGCTCGGGAGCCGTCCCGACCGGGGCTGTCCGCGTCACGTCACGCGGTGTGCAGGTCGGCCAGGGTGTCCTGTCCGGTGGCCGGGTCGTACTGACCATCAAGGCCAGTGCTCTCCTGCCAGGGTCGTACCGGCTGCTGGTCGGCTACTCGGGGAACGCCGTGTACGCGGCCTCCTCCGACACGGTCGACCTGTCCGTGGTCAAGGCGACGTCCTCCACGTCGCTGAGGGTGACGCCGTCCACCGTGGTGTACGGCAACTCGCCGAAGGCCGTTGTGGTGGTCCAGGTTCCGGGACTCACGGCGACCGGCATCGTCACCCTGTCCGACGGACGCCGGGTGATCGCCCGCGGACGGCTGGCGAAGAACGCGGTGACCATCACGCTGCCGGCGACCCTGTCGGTCGGAACGCACACCCTGACGGCGTCCTACTCCGGTGACCGGTCGGTCAAGCCGTCGTCCGGTACGGCCAAGCTGGTCGTTGTCAAGGCCACGGCGAAGGTGAAGGCCCCGGCTCGAACGGTGCGGGCATCGGCGAAAGCGGTGGTCGGCGTGACGGTGTCGACGAACTCGAAGTCGATTGCCGCCGCCGGGGTGGTGATCGTGAAGGCGATGGCCGGCCGCCGGCTCGTGGCGACCGGTGCCGCGCGTCTGTCCGGTGGTCGCGCCTCGGTCACGTTGCCGAAGCTGTCGGTCGGTAAGTACACGCTGACGGTGTCCTACGCCGGCAGCACGGTGGTCTCGGCCGCCTCGGTCAAGACCGGGCTGACCGTCACGAAGTAGGCAGTTGGCGAACGACAGTGCCCCGGACCTTGATGGGTCCGGGGCACTGTCGTTCTCGCTCGTCTGGCTTGGGGACCGGCCGGGCCGGTGGCGCGTGGATCACAGTCGGTCGGCCCTGTGGCACGTGGCTCGGTCGCTCGGGTCGGTGGCGCGTGGCTCGGTCGCTCGGGTCGGTGGCGCGTGGATCGGTCGCTCGGGTCGGTGGCGCGTGGATCTGTTGCTCGGGTCGGTGGCGCGTGGATCAACTTCGACGATTTGGGACGAAAGTGACGGAAGTCGTCACGTTCGTCCATGCCTGAGAAGTTGATCCACGCCGAACGCGGGTGAACGCCGGGCGATCCGGTCAGCGGCGCTCGGAGTCCGAGGATTCCTCGGCGGCGTGGGCCGCGGAGCGGTTGACCGCCGAGACGATGGCCTTGAGCGACGCGCGGGTGATGGACGAGTCGATGCCGACCCCCCAGATCACCTGGCCGTCGATGGCGCACTCGAGGTAGGCGGCGGCGCGGGCGTCGCCGCCGGCCGAGAGGGCGTGCTCGACGTAGTCGAGCACCCGGACGTCGTGGCCGGCCGCGGCCAGGATGTTGCAGAACGCGGCCACCGGGCCGTTGCCCTGGGCCCGCAGCACCTGCTCGTCTCCGTCGACGACGAGCCGGGCGGCCAGAGTGTCCAATCCCTCGGGCGCGTCCTCAGGGGTCTCCACGCGAGCGCGGATGAACTCCACCGGCGTCGTCCGCTCCAGGTACTCGTCGGCGAAGTAGCGCCACATCGACGCCGCGTTCACCTCGCCGCCCTCGGAGTCGGTGTGTCCCTGGACCACCCGGGAGAACTCGATCTGCAGACGGCGGGGCAGGTCCAGCCCGTGCTCGGTCTTCATGATGTAGGCGACCCCGCCCTTGCCGGACTGCGAGTTGACCCGGATGACGGCCTCGTACGACCGGCCGACGTCCTTCGGGTCGATCGACAGGTACGGCACCTGCCAGGTGTACTGCTCCACCGGCACTCCGGCCGCCGCGGCATCCCGGTTCAGGTGGTCGAAGCCCTTCTTGATCGCGTCCTGGTGCGAGCCGGAGAACGCCGTGTACACCAGGTCCCCGCCGTACGGGTGGCGCTCGGGGACGGCCAGCTGGTTGCAGTACTCCACCGTGCGGCGGATCTCGTCGATGTCGGAGAAGTCGATCTGCGGATCGACGCCCTGGCTGAAGATGTTGAGCCCCAACGTCACCAGGCAGACGTTGCCGGTGCGCTCGCCGTTACCGAACAGACAGCCCTCGATGCGGTCGGCACCGGCCATGTAGCCCAGTTCGGCCGCGGCCACGGCGGTACCGCGGTCGTTGTGCGGATGCAGGCTCAGGATGATCGAGTCCCGCCGGGCCAGGTTGCGGTGCATCCACTCGATCGAATCGGCGTAGACGTTCGGTGTGGCCATCTCGACGGTAGCCGGCAGGTTGACGATCATCGGCCGCTCCGGGGTGGGGGCCCAGATCGCCGAGACGGCGTTGCAGACCTCGACCGCATATTCCAGCTCGGTGCCGGTGTAGCTCTCGGGTGAGTACTCGAAGCGCCAGTCGGTGTCCGGGTACTTCTCGGCCCAGCGGGCGACCTCCTCGGCCCCGTCGGTGGCGATGCGCATGATGCCGGCGCGATCCTGCCCGAACACCACCCGGCGCTGCAGGGTAGACGTGGAGTTGTAGAGGTGGACGACGGCGGAGTGGCAGCCCTCCAGAGCCTCGTAGGTGCGGGCGATCAGTTCGGGACGGGCCTGGGTCAGCACCTGGATGCGGACGTCGGACGGAATCGCGTCCTGCTCGATGATCTCGCGGACGAAGTCGAAGTCGGTCTGGGACGCGGCGGGGAAGCCGACCTCGATCTCCTTGTAGCCCATGGCCACCAGCAGGTCGAACATGCGGCGCTTGCGGGCCGGCGTCATCGGGTCGATCAGGGCCTGGTTGCCGTCGCGCAGGTCGACCGCGCACCACAGCGGCGCCTTGTCGATCACCTTGGTCGGCCAGGTGCGGTCGGGCAGGTCGATCGGGGTGAACGGGGTGTAGCGCTGGAACGGCATCTGGCTGCCGCGCTGCCGGTTGTACGGGTGCTGACCAGTGGGAATGTCGCCGACCGGCGTGCTCAGACGAGAGACGGGGGGAGTGCTCATGACGTGGGTTCCTTCAGGAGAGTCCCGGGTGCGACCGTTGCCGCCCGGGAGGGGGAGGGGTCGACCAGCAGCACAAAGTCCCGCGACGGAGGAGCCAGTCTGGAATCAGGCTCCGTCGCGGCCGCTAAGGAGCAGGCTCACGGCGAGAACGCCGGCTGCTGCGATGCGCACCACGTCATGGACCATACCCCCGGTGGGCCGGGCGGTGGCAACCTGCCCGGGTCGAGGCCACCGGTGGAGCGGCGGGCCGGCCACCCGCAACAGGCCGTCGTCGTCACCCACCGTGTCCCCGGATGTAGCCGATTCGGCTCTTCTCCTGGCCAGGCGATCACTCTATCGTTCGGGGGACACCCACGAACCCCGGAGGTTCGCATGACGGCTCCGCTCCGCGCCCGGCGGTCGAGCACAACCGCCCCCCGGTCCGAGGCCACCGTCGAGCCGGAGAGCTCGGCGCCCCGGACCGACAGCCGCCCGGTCGCCGGATTGCTCACCGGCGGGCCGGCGCTGGCGCCGCTGCGACGACAGATGATCGATTCCGACCTGGACGACGAGATATTCGAGGTCGAGGCGGCCAAGCGGCAAGCCAAGGTCGCGGACATGAACGCGCCGGGCGGCAAGATCGCGGCGAACGACCCCCGACGGGCGGCGCTGCACGCGCTGGTGCGCGAACGCACGGCGACCCCGGGTGCGGCCGCGACGGCCGAGGCCAAGCAGGTCGGTGAGACGGCCGGCCTGGTGTCGGGTGGCGCCCACCAGGGCGCGCTGAACACCCACCTCAAGACGGCCGCGCTGGCCGGCGGGTCCGGCCGGCGGGCCACGGCCGAGGCCAAAGAGGTCGGGGCGACCCAGAAGACCGTGACCGGCGCTGACCACGCCGGTGTCGAAGCGGCTGTGGCCAAGAAACAGAAGGCCGGGCCCGACGTCGACCAGGAGCAGGCGCTCGGCCAGAAGTCCTGTCTCCGCATGGCCAGACTCCTGGCCAAGGAACTGGCGGCCGGGAAGGCAGCGAAGGCACCGGAGTTCGTTGCCATCAACGAACAGATCGTTGCGAAGGACTACGTGAAGGCAGCACCGCTGCTGGACGAGTTCCGCACCACCACCGCCGCCATCCTGTCCGACGCCGAGACCCGAAAGGGGCCGTTGCTGGAGAAGGCGGCCAAGGTCCTGACCCAACTTCCGTGCCACATCCCGACGGGATTGGCCGAAGCGATCGAGGCCATCGAGAAGGCGGTGGTCGACCGGAACTGGGTCAGCCTCACCGCCGACCTGGACCGCAACGAGAGTCTGGTGGAGAAGGCGATCGAGATCTCCGACCGGTTCGAGGCGGTGGAGACCGAGACCGCCACCGTTCAGAACAGCCAGCAGAAGCTCAACCTCGAGAAGTGGATGGACGCCCACAAGAAGATGTCGTGGGACCAGGTGCTGGCCAGCGAGAACAAGAGCCAGCCGAACGAGGGTCTCGGCGGCCTGGAAGCCAAGATCGCGATGTACGCCGGGCGAGATCCCCTGTCGATCCGACTTGCCGCCGAGGCGAAGGCCGAGAAGGAGAAGCGGGAGAAGCTGCGGGCCGACCAGATCGCCAAAGGTCTGCTCGCCGGCAACGGCACCATCATCAAGGAACGGACGGCGGCCTCCTTCACCACCGGGCCTGGTGAGAAGGACGCCCTCGAAGACGCCATCGCCCAGTACCGGGCCGGCAGTTCGGTCACGTTCGTCGGCCACCCCCCGGGGGTCAAATGGGGTGAGGCGCACGCCAACCGCGACGGCGATCTGCCCGGCGTCAAGGGGGCCGGCGGCTACCGCGAGTACTACGTGCAGAAGGAGGTCGGGACGGCGGGCCACGGGATCCGGCGGCTGGTGGTTCACGTCAGCAGCGGTCGCATCTACTACTCCCGCAACCACTACGGTGAGACGAACGACGCCCCGCCGTTCTTCCTGATCAACGGCTGAGCGTGCCGATACCAGTCTGGAGAAGTGAATGACGTCGTTCCCGCTGGCCCTGACCGACCTGACCACGTTGGTCGACGACCGGATCTACGAGTCGCAGTGGCGTCCACAGCTCGACCGGGCCGGGGTGTACCTGCTCGAGATCGATGTCCGTCATGTGTCTCGTCGTGAGGACTTCTTCGATTGCGCGGCAACTGGTCTCGGGTTGGGGCCGGATGAGCGACTGCGCAAGTGGTCGGGCCTCGAGGACCGGATCTGGGGTGCGCTGGCGGAGCATCCGGCGGACAGCGGGGCCCTCGTGCTCCGTCATGCCGACGCGATGGCCGGCCCGGCGCTGGGTGACCTGCTGCAGGCGGTTGGTGTGTTCACCGACCTGGCCAAGGCGGTCGGACCGGGGCACGAGGGCAGCTTCCCGCGGGACGTGCAGCTGTTCGTCATCCTCACCGGCTCGGGCGACAGCTTCCCGCCCTGAGCGGCCGGTCGGACCAGCTGATCGGACCGTCGGGTCGGCTGCAGCGGTGATCGGTCAGGTCGAGACGGCCGGTCAGGCCAAGAAATCCAGCAGCAGTGCGCTCAACTGATCCGGGGCCTGCGCCGGGATCCAGTGGCCGCCGGGCACTTCTTCGTACCGCCAGGGGCCGTCGACGAATGCGGCCGAGTCGACCATCTGCTCGCGGGTCAGAAACAGGTCGCCGGTCGACCACACGCCCATGGTCGGGCAGGCGACGTGCGGCATGGGCGGAACCGTGGGCCGGTAGAACGTCTCCGGCCGGATGTTCGCGCGGTAGATGCCCAGTGCCGCGGTCAGCGCACCGGGGCGCGCCAGAGCCGCGATCTGGGCGTCCATCAGGGGGTCGGTATTGGCCCCGCTCCACGCCCACTCCCGGAAGGCCTGCCAATTCGCTTGCGGCAGAACAGCTTCGGCCACCCCCGGGGTGAGGAACCACAGCATGTACCAGGACAGCTGTCGTTGGGCGATGCTGGACATTCCGGCCCCGGGATGACCCACCGAGAGCACGGAAAGCCGCTCGACCACCGCCGGATGCCGCATGGCGAAGCTCCACGCGATCCCGGCGCCCCAGTCGTGTCCGACGACCGCTGCCCGTTCCACGCCGAAATGGGCCAGCACAGCGGTGATGTCGGAATGCAACAACGGCATCCGGTAGGCGGCGACGTCCTCCGGGTGGTCCGACGCGCCGAATCCCCGCAGATCCGGCGCGATCACCTGAAACCCGTTGGCCGCCAGAGCGTTGATCTGGGCCGACCACAGGTGCCAGGAGTCCGGGAATCCGTGCAGCAGCAGCACCGGCCGACCGTGGCCTGCGCAGGCCACGTTGATGCGCACGCCGTCGGAGTCGACATACTGCTCGGTGACACCCGCTTCGCTCGGCCCGGTCGCACGCGGCCCGGTGACATTTTCCGTCGCTGCGCTCGCGGTGTTGCCGTTTCCGGTCGCTGCGCTCGCCCCGGTCACGGTCATGACCTACGGGCGTTGTAGACCAGCGCCTGGCTTTCGCCGTATGCCGTGTAGGTGGCGATCGCGCCGTCACGCAGGACATCCTGCTCCACTTCGATGCCCCGCAAAGCCAACTGCTCGGCCCAGTCGGCGACCACCGGGCCCTCGTCAAATCCGGTCAGCCGTTCGAGATCAGGGCCGTCACCGGCCACCACCAGCCGCTGCACGCCGGACCACAGAACGGCGCCGAAGCACATCGCGCACGGACGCCAGTTGACGACCAACTCCAGGCCGGGGCGGGTCGCGGCCAGGTCCCAGGACCCGAGGCCGACCTGGGCCAACGAGATCGCGGTGACCTCGGCGTGCGCACTGGACAGACCGCTGGAGAGCACGACGTTGACCCCGACCGAGACGATCTCGCCGGTGGCCGGGTCGGCCACCACCGCCGCGAACGGGCCGCCGTTGCCGGCCACGTGGTTGCGATCGGCCAGCGCGTGCACCAACGCCATCCGGTCCTCCGACGTGACCAGCGGCGCCTGGTAGTCCGCGACGAACGGCATCACCCAGTCGGGCAGAACGGCCGTGAATCCGGTGGCCAGGATCGAGGTGTTGATCATGTGCGGCTCCCGCGGGTCGGTGTCCGGCCCAGCGTATCCACCGCCCTCACAGCCGAGGTCGTTACCCTCGATCCGGTGGACCGCCGAGCTGCCGGAGTGATGGTGCTGTTCGTCGCGCTCCTGTGTGCCATGGTCGTACCGTCGCTGGTGGGCAAGCGCGTGGCCGGCAGCGCCGTCTCCGAGGTCATCGCGGCGCCCCCAACCGTCGGCTCTTGCGTCACGGCGATCACCGGCCCTGATCGACCGCCGCGCGCGACCAGGCCGAACGCGGCCGTCACGGCTCTCCCGGTGGCCACCGTCGCCCCGTCCTGCACAGGGACCGTCATCGGCGAGATCATCTCGGTGCAGCCGACGAGCAGTTCGACCGTCACCACGCTCGACGAGTTCGTCCAGGCCAATCCGAGTTGCCGCAGTCAGGTGGAGAAGTACCTGGGCACCACGGCGACGTCCACCATCGACGGGATGGAATGGACCAAGAGCATCCACGTCGACGCGGTCACGGTCGGACCGAACGCCCACGACCGGGCGGCCGGTCGCACCTGGACCGCGTGCGTGCTGTCCACGGTCGGCCAGACCTACAACGCGACAACCTCCTTGAAGTCGAGCTGGGACTCGGGCACCCTGCCGGATGAGTTCGGTCTGTGTTGGGACCGCAGCGTCGTACCGCGCGGGACACCCACCAGTTGCACCTCGCCGCACAGCACGCAGCAGCTGGGCTACGGCTTCGTCGCGTCGCCCACCGACTCCGGTACGTCCATCGTGTCGGGGATGGATGCGGACGGCATGACGGCCGGCTGCCGGACCCTGGCGGCGTCGGTGATGAAGACCTCCGACCCGACCAAGGGCGGGCGCCTGGCCGTCAAGGTGGTCGCCCAGGCCGCCGGGGCGCCGTACGTGCAGTGCGTGGTGACTGTCGTCGGCTCCGGAAAGCTGACCGGCTCGGTGATCGGGATCGGGTCGAAGGCGCTGCCGCTGCGTTGAGGAACCGGCGCGGCGGGAACCGGCGCGGCGCCTTGGACGCGGTCGTGCTGGTCGCGGCTGCTCAACGGTGTGCTGACCACCGTGCATCGGGGTCAGTTCCGGGCGTCGCAGGCTCAGGTTGGTGGCCCCGCGCACGAGCACGGGGAAATGATGCGTACGGCAGAACTCGCCGCCGGGTAATATGCAGCTAGGGGTCGAGCATTTCCCGGATGTGGTGCAGTCGGTTGCGGCGGGGTCTTTGTTCCGGGTCGGTCCATTTCGGTGGAATGGTCTCGGGATGGCCGTGGTCGTCGAATCGTATTTGCCATTCGCTGCGGTGAATTTCTCGGTGGTGGTATCCGCAGAGCAGTACCCCGTTGGCGGTGCTGGTGTCGCCGAGGTCGCGTTCCCACCAGTTCACGTGGTGGATGTCGCACCAGGTGGCCGGCCGGTCGCAGCCGTCCCAGACACAGCCGCGATCCCGGGCGGTGATGGCCCGCCGCATGCCGCGGGTGAAGGTTCGCATGGCCCGCCCGACGTCCAGGATCTCCCCCTGCCCGCCCAGGACGACGGGGATGATCTTCGCGTCGCACAGGTAGCGGCGGGCTTGGGCCGGGGTCATCGCGTACCCGGATTCGCGGGTGGCCTGGGTGATCTCGCCGTGCATCTGGTCCCAGTGCACGTAGACGACGACGTGGGGTTTCTCCCCGCCGTTGGCCGGCCCGTCCCCGGCGGTCAGGTACCGCTCCAATGCCTCGATCAGGGCGTGCGCCCGCCGGGTCGCCGACGGCCGGGGATCGGGTGTGCAGTCGGAACCGGGGGTCGGGCCGGGGATGGGTCGGGGCGCGGCGAGAGCGTCGATGGCTCTGGTGATCACGTCGACGCCGTGGTCGTCCAGGGTGCCGGTGAGGCCGGTCAGTCCGGTGCGGGCGTTACGGGAGCCGAACCGCAACTCCATCTTCGACGCCGGGGTGGTTTCGTCCAGGGTGCCGTCGGGGTCGGCGGCGTCCAGTACGGCGGTGGCGATCTTGTCCAGACTCCGTGGATCCACCACCGCTGCTTTCTCGACCAGGAGGTGTTCGCAGAAGTCCCGCTGCTCCGGCGGCAACGGTGCGGGCAGTTTCCCCATGGTCGCCACGATCGTCCGCACGTGCTCCGAACCCACCCGGCCGGTGTCCAAGGCGTCGGCCAGGACCGGCAGCAGCGGTGGCAGCTCCGGGCCGGTGGGGGTGTCGCGGGGCAGGGTGTGCCGGGCGGCGCGGACGCGGTGGGTCGCCTCGGCGGGGGAGATCAGCACCGTCTGGGCCAACAGGGCAGCGGTGGAGGAGCAGGACCGTTGCCCCGCGATGCCTTGGGTGTCGATCTCCCCGGCCAGGTGCACGTTCGCCGCGAGCACCATCCGCGACAGAGTCTCGTACTCCCGGGCCAATTCCAACAGATCGTCGGCGTTGATCTTCCAGTACCCCCCGTCGGTCAATTCCCGGACAGATTCCATCGCCGACCGGACCAATTGTCTGGCCTGGTCGATGTCGGTGAATCCGGTCCCTCCCATACCGCAAACGCTATCGCAGGCCACCGACAGTCGACCGTGCGCGGACGGCCATTTCCGGCGATGGAAAGATCACGGATTGGTGACGATATTGCCAGGGCCGTGAAGACGGTGCTGATTGCGGAGGCGCGACTTTTACGCTGCCCGGGACTACTTGTAATACGTGGCTGGCACTCGTCATCTCGCCGGCGATATGACAAGTGCCGGCCGGTATTACGAGTCGCCCACCGACCCGTGGGCTGGCCTGACAAGTGCACACGCGCACGAGAACTTGGCACGCGGTATTGCGGGTCCGCCGTCGAGCCGGACTGCGGCTGGGACGGCTCCACAGCACGGCGTGCAAGGGCGTCCGGTGTGCCGCGTTGGGCCCTGTCGACGGGCCACGCCCCCGACGGCCCATGTGCCCCCGGCCGATCGGCGGCCCGCTGGGGACCCTGCCTCGGCCCCTCGCCTCGGGTGCGGCGGCCGAGTCGGGTGCGGCGGCCGAGTCGGGACCGGCCGCCAGTGCCGGCGCCCAGCCCCAGGCCTCGGCCCCTCGCCTCGGGACCGGCGGCCGAGTCGGGTCCGGCGGCCGCGTGGGGTGCGGCGGCCGAGTCGGGACCGGCCGCCAGTGACGGCGCCCAGCCCCAGGCCTCGGCCCCGACCCCCGCCGCCGGCCTTGGGCCCCGACCTCCGACCCGCCGTCGGCCTTGGGACCCGACCTCCGACCCCCGCCGCCGGCCTTGGGCCCCGACCTCCGACCCGCCGTCGGCCTTGGGCCCCGACCTCCGACCCGCCGTCGGCCTTGGGGCCCGCCTTTGGGGGACCCGGCGCCCCGGCCCGGCTGAACCGTGCCGGCTGTGCGTGCCGGGTCTCCATCCACCACCGCCCGGTCCGACCTGCGAGGAACCACTGAGATCTTGTGCCCGTTCACCCTGCCCGGAGCAGTCCCTGCGGCGGGGCCGGGCCGCAACTGCGGATCTTCCGGCCGGGCTGCGCTGGCAAATTCGTCGGGCGCCGACGGGTAATCTGAACACGGCTTTTCCTGGATCACCGCGGTGCCGGGAGGGGCCACCGGCACCCCACCCGCGACAGCTCGTCACCTGATCGGCTACCTGGGTCGGCGGCGGCGCTGACGAACCGGCCGGCGCCTGCTGCTTGCGCGCCGGTATCCACCGAGCCGGGTGTTGCGAGAGGGCAAGGGTGCGAGCGTGAGTCTCGTCGTCCAGAAGTACGGCGGTTCGTCGGTGGCCACAGCAGAGCGCATCAAGCGCGTGGCCGAGCGAATCGTCGCCACGCGAAAGGCCGGGCACGACGTCGTCGTAGTGGTCAGCGCGATGGGCGACACGACGGACGAACTCATGGATCTGGCCATGGAGGTGGCCCCGGTGCCGCCGGCCCGTGAACTTGACATGCTGCTCACCTCCGGCGAGCGCATCTCCAACGCCCTGGTCGCCATGGCCATCCACGCACTCGGCGCCGAGGCGCGCTCGTTCACCGGGTCCCAGGCCGGGGTCATCACCGACTCCACCCACGGCCGGGCCCGCATCATCGACGTCACGCCGGGCCGTATCCGTGCCGCCCTCGACGAGGGTGCGATCGCGCTGGTCGCCGGGTTCCAGGGCGTCTCACAGGACACCAAGGACATCACCACCCTCGGGCGTGGTGGTTCCGACACCACGGCCGTCGCGCTGGCTGCGGCCCTCGGGGCCGATGTGTGCGAGATCTACACCGATGTCGACGGGGTGTTCAGCGCCGATCCGCGGATCGTGCCGAAGGCCAAGAAGCTCGACACCATCACCTACGAGGAAATGCTCGAGATGGCCGCGGCCGGCGCCAAGGTGCTGATGCTGCGATGCGTCGAATACGCCCGTCGCTACCACGTCCCGGTGCACGTCCGGTCGTCGTACTCGGACAAGGCAGGCACCATCGTCACCGGCAGTATGGAGGATCTGACAGTGGAACAGGCATTGATCACCGGCGTCGCCCACGAGCGCGGCGAGGCAAAGGTCACGGTGGCCGCGGTTCCGGACCACCCGGGCGTGGCGGCGCGGATCTTCCGCACCATCGCCGACGCCGAGATCGACATCGACATGGTGGTGCAGAACATCTCTCGCGCCGCCGAGGGCAAGACCGACATCACCTTCACGCTTCCCAAGTCCGACGGGCCGAGAGCCGTTGCCGCGCTGGAGGCACGCAAGGACGCCATCGGATTCGACGCCATCGTCTACAACGATCACGTCGGCAAGGTCTCGCTGATCGGGGCGGGTATGCGCTCGCACCCGGGGGTCACCGCGACGTTCTGCGAAGCCCTGGCCGAAGCCGGTGTCAACATCGACATCATTTCCACCTCGGAGATCCGGATCTCCGTGCTGGTCCGTGACGTCGAACTCGACAAGGCCGTCGAGGCCATCCATGCGGCGTTCGATCTGGGCGCCGATGACGACGCAGTTGTGTACGGAGGAACCGGACGATGAGCCGCCCCTTGAACATCGGCGTGGTCGGCGCGACCGGCCAGGTCGGCGGCGTGATGCGTCGCATCCTGGCCGAGCGGGAGTTCCCGATCGCGTCCATCCGATTCTTCGCCTCGGCCCGGTCGGCCGGATCGACGCTGTCCTGGCAGGGAACCGACATCGTGGTCGAGGACGCCGCCACCGCCGACCCTTCGGGGCTGGACATTGCGCTGTTCTCCGCCGGTGGGGCGACGTCGAAGGCCCTGGCTCCCAAGTTCGCCGCGGCCGGGGTCGTCGTCATCGACAACTCCTCCGCGTTCCGGATGGACCCCTCGGTGCCGCTGGTCGTCTCCGAGGTGAACCCGGAGGCGGCGCTGTCCGCGGTCACGCCGGGCCGGGGCGCCATCATCGCCAACCCGAACTGCACCACCATGGCTGCCATGCCGGTGCTCAAGCCGTTGCACGACGAGGCGGGCCTGGTGCGCCTGATCGTCTCGACCTACCAGGCGGTGTCCGGCAGCGGACTCGACGGGGTGGCGGAGTTGGACGGTCAGGTCAAGGCGGTCGTCGACGGCGCCGCCGGCCTCACCCACAACGGGAAGGCGGTCGAGTTCCCGTCACCGAAGAAGTACGTCCGGCCGATCGCGTTCAACGTGGTGCCGCTGGCCGGAAACCTCGTCGACGACGGGTCGTTCGAGACCGACGAAGAGCAGAAGCTGCGCAACGAATCCCGCAAGATCCTGTCCATCCCGGGATTGCTGGTGTCCGGAACGTGCGTGCGGGTACCGGTCTTCAGCGGGCACTCGCTCTCGGTGAATGCCGAGTTCGCGACGCCACTGTCGGTCGAGCGGGCGACGGAGCTGCTCTCGACGGCCGAGGGGGTCGAGGTGACCGACGTGCCGAACCCGTTGCAGGCGGCCGGAACCGACCCGTCCTACGTCGGGCGTCTGCGGTCCGATCAGGGCGCGCCGGAAGGGCGCGGGTTGGCGATGTTCATCTCCAACGACAACCTCCGCAAGGGCGCCGCGCTCAACGCCGTGCAGATCGCCGAAGTGGTCGCCGCCGTCCTGTGACGGTCGGCGTCACCCGCGCGGTGGTCGCGACGGCAGCCACCGCGCGGAACGGCACTGCGGGAGGCGCCAACGGTCAGCGGAACGGCACCGCGGGGCCGCCAACCGTCAGCGGACCGGCACCGCGATGGGCGCCGCCGGTCAGCGGCACAGCACTGCGGCCATCGCTGAACGGGTGCCGGCGGGGCCCTGCTCCGAGGTGACCTCGTAACCGCAGCCCGCGGTCTGGAAGGCGATGCCCTCGGTCTGGATCATCGGCGGATCGGGCAGCTCGCGATGGGGCCACGAGGCGAAATCGGCCAGAGCGGCACCGGCTTTCGGCGCTGCATACTGGGTCACCTCGTCGTAGGTGAGGATCAGGACGCGTCCGTTTGATGCGGCGGCGTCGGTGACGACCGTGCCGGTGAACAGCGACTGCGCGGAACGGCTGGGTGCCGGTGGGGTGAACGACGAAAGGTACGTCAGTGTGCCGCCGCCGGGTGACGCGCGGTAGATCCGGTGCGGCGGAACCACTCCGGCGTCGTTGCGCGCAGATTTGGTGATGATCAGGAGTGATCCGTCGGCGTCGACCAACATCGCCTCGGCATTGTGTGGCCCGTCCGGGTAGACGTAATCCCATCGATCGGCGGCGACCGGGGTGGCCGGCAGTGGCCGCAGGGAAGGCTCGTCCAGCCGGTAGACGGAGATCCGCGAGCGCTTCACGGCATTGTCGCCGATATCGCCGACATAGAAGCATCGTCCGCCGCGATCACCGCACGGGCCGGCCGACAAGGCTTCCGCATTTCCGGCCGACATACCCTGCACCTCAACCCGTCCGATCAATGAGCCGTTGCCCCGCACGGCGACGATGTCGTGCACCCCGGTGCCGTCGTCGACGACGAAGTAGGCGTCCGGATCGTGGCCCGACACCACGATGCCGCTGGACTCGGGCGCGACTCCCGCCGGCAGTTCATGGACCGGGCCGACCGTGTAACACCGGCCGCCGGGACAGGCCCCGGCGCTCGCCGACCGAGAGGTCGGATCGGACGCCGTGGTCCGGGGCGGCCGGTCGGATCGCTGGGCCCCCGCCGGTGAACTGCTTGCGACCCTCCCGGTCGGGCGGTCCGGAGAGGTCGGGCGGTCCGGAGAGTCCGAGGCCGGAGGATCCGAGGCCGGAGGAGGGGCCGACGGCCGAACCGTGGCGGCCGATGTGACCCCCGAGGCCGATGTGACCGCCGAGGCGGCCGGGGGCGGCGTGGGACGGCCCAACGGGGCCGTACATCCGGCGATGATCACGGCGCCGACCACGACCAGGACGGCCCGACGGAGTCTGCGCACGGCCGAACGCTAGCGCAGGACACGCGTGGATCGGCACCCGGGCAACCGGCCCGCGCTACGACTTCCAAGGTGTTACGAGCGGTGCTGTTCTCACCGGTCGTGTTGTTGTCCCCGACCCGGCGGAGCAGTCGGTCCGAAAGGCCGCTGGGCCCTCAGCGGACAACGTTCACCGGCCAGAGACCGGCACCGGGCAACCGACGATCCCCTCAGGGGACGACGGTCACCGGCCAGAGACCGGCGCGCACCAGCCGAACACCCACCGAGCCGATCAGGCGGTGCCCGGAGGAGGTCGAGGCACCGACCACCACGGCGTCGGCCATCACCTTCTGGCAGATCCGGGAGATCTCGGCGTACGGATCGCCTTTCGCCTCGATGAACCGCGCGCGGATGCCCTGGTCGGCTGCCCCGATCTCGACCTGCTTCCGCAGTTGGGCGGCCACGTCGTGCAGCGCCTCGTCCACCGCCACCCCCGCGGCCGGGACGAAGTTGGCCATCGGCGATCCGGTGGCCACGAAGACGACGACCAGTTCGGCCGACTGCCGCCGCGCCAGCCCCGCGGCGTAGGACGCCGCTCGGAGAGAGGTGACCGAACCGTCCACGGCGACGACGATCACCTTCGGGCCGTCGGTGCCGCGCTCGAAAACTGAACCCATGCCCCTACTGTTCCCTATCCCGGGACTGCTCCCGACCGGGCCGCGCCGCTGTGTTCAGCCCGTCATGGGGACGGGACGGGTGCGCAGACCGATCAGCGTGCCGGTCAGCTTTCGCGTCCCGACGACCTGCACCATGCAGAGGCCACGCGCGGTGGAGGCAAGCCATCCGCGCCGACCGTGCGGCGATCGGTGCGATCGCCCGCCTACGGCCGGCGCCAGCCACTCGTACATTGAACGCATGTGGCGGCTGCCGGGCGCGCTGGCGCTGATGTTGCTCATCGGCGGGTGCACGGTCGCCGGCTCGGCCGCCATCGCCCCGTACGTCGCGCGCCCGGCCGGTTCGGTGAGCGCGCACGTCGTCCCGGCGCCGGCCGGCTTCCTGGCCCTGGCCCCCAACGGCACGACCGCCGCCGTTGCCGACGCCGCTCATGGCGTCTGCCTGGTGCCGGTCGTGGGGGAATCCGACCGCGTCTGCGCGGCCACCACGGTGACCGGCCGGCATCCGGTGACCGCCATGTTCGCGCCGGACGGCCGGACGGTGGCCCTCGGTCAGGGCGTCGATGCGCGGGGCCGAGGCACGGTCGCCCTGGTCGACGTCGCCACCGGAGGAGTGCGACCGATCCCCCCGGTGCCGCCCGGCGGCGGCACGTCGTTCTACGTGAACATGGCCTGGAACCGGCAGGATGGTCATCTGCTGTTGATCAGCGGATCCAGTGATGCCAACGGGTTGAGTACCCGGGTGGTGGACGTCGACCCGGCATCCCTGGTGCCGCGGGTGGTCGCGGTGGCCACCGGTCCGTATGAGTTCCAGTCCGGTCACTTCGTGGTGGGCGGGGACAGCGCGGTCTTCACGGCGTACCGGGTCGACCAGATCCCGCCGGACCTGATCGTGATCGACACGGCCACCGGCACCCGCCGTGAGTTCGGGCCGCTGGGGCCGGGCGGTACCCAGGCCGTGCCGCTCGCGGTCGCCCCGGACGGCCGTCACGCCGTGGTCGGGTTCTCCACCTACGGGCATCCAGGGCCCCCGCAGGTGCTCGATCTGAAGACGGGGGCGTTGTCGCCGTTGGACGGGGTGAAGGGCGACTACGCCCTCGCCGCGTACTCCCCGGACGGCCGCCAGCTGGCCTGCGTCACGTCGTTCAGTGTGTCCGGTATCGGGACGTCGACCGAAGCGGGGGCGGCCCTGCGGGTCCAGATCGTCCCGGCCGGATTCGCCGCCGTGACCGTCGGGACGGTGCGCGGGGTCCTGCCCGCCGATGCCGGTCTCGCCTGGTCGGGCGTGGATTCACTCGGCATCACCAGCCCGACGGCGATGAGCGGAAACGCGGTGGCCGGCTGGTCGCTCGGGTGACGTGAGGGACCCGCCCACCACGGCCGGCCGTCGGGCAGGGCAGGATCGAGGAGTGAGTAAACAGATCGTGGGCATCGGCGGATCGATCGACCCGGATTCGCAGTCCGAGCGGGCGCTGCGCGCCGTGCTGGCCGCGGCCCGGGCCAGGGGGGCGACGACCACGTCCTTCACCGGGCGGGCGCTGGACTTCCCGCCGTACCATCCGTCGGCTCCGCTCCCGGACACCGCGCGGGCGTACATCGAGGCCGTCCGGTCGGCCGACGCCGTAGTGATCTCCTCGCCGGGGTATCACGGCACGGTGTCCGGGTTGGTGAAGAACGCGTTGGACTATCTCGAGGAGCTCCGGACCGACGATCGTCCGTACCTGGACGGCCGTGCGGTCGCGCCGATCGCAGTGGCCCGCGGGTGGCAGGCGGCCGTCAGCACGTTGGGAACGCTGCGACAGGTCATCCACGCCCTGCGCGGCTGGCCGACCCCGCTCGGCCTCACGGTGAACAGTGCGGTGACGACCTTCGGCCCGGATGACGTGCCCGACGACCCGGCGGTGGCTGCCTCGACCGAACTCCTGGCCGCGCAGATGATGCAATTCCACGGGGTCATCGTCGCCGGCTGATCCGGATTTGCGACGATGAGGATGGGCGGCAAATGCTGCTCCGGGCGAGAGGAACATCGACAATGACGTCAGAACCGACCGTCGGGACCGAGATGGTCCGAGCGGCGAGAGAGTTCCTGCTCCGGAACCGGACCGACTTCGACGTCGCCGTCCGCGATTTCCGGTGGCCCCGCCCTGAACACTTCAATTTCGGCCTCGACTGGTTCGACGTCATCGCCGCCGAGCATCCGGACCGGCCAGCGCTCAAGATCGTCGAGGAAGACGGACGCTCGGGCTCCTGGACGTACGCCCAACTCTCGGCCCGGTCCGATCAGATGGCGGCCTGGCTGCACGAACTGGGTGTGCGGCGCGGGATGCGGGTGATCCTGATGCTCGGCAACCAGGTCGAGTTGTGGGAGGTCATCCTGGGCGCCATCAAACTCGGCGCCGTCCTCATCCCGGCCTCGACCCTGCTGGCCACGTCCGACCTGCGTGATCGGGTGGAGCGGGGACGCGCGTCATTCGTCATCGCCCGCGACGTCGACACCCCGAAGTTCGTGGGGGTGGACGGCGACTTCGTCCGGATCGCCGTGGGGCAACCGGTCGACGGCTGGATTCCTTACACCGACAGCATCAGTGCGGCAACGGTTTTCACCCCGGATGGCGTGACCCGAGCCGACGACATCCTGTTGCTCTACTTCACCTCCGGCACCACCGCCCTGCCGAAACTGGTCGCCCACTCGCACACCTCGTACCCGATCGGTCACCTGAGCACCATGTACTGGATCGGCCTGCAGCCCGGCGACGTGCATCTGAACATCTCCTCGCCGGGCTGGGCCAAACACGCGTGGTCCAACGTGTTCGCCCCCTGGATCGCCGGGGCCACGGTGTTCCTGTACAACTACGGCCGGTTCAACGCGGCCGAACTGATGCGGGTGATGGCCGAGCACGAGGTGACCACGTTCTGCGCACCGCCCACCGTGTGGCGGATGCTGATCCAGGCCGACCTGTCGGCCCTGACCACGCCGCCCCGTGAGGTGGTGGGGGCCGGCGAGCCGTTGAACCCCGAGGTGATCGATCAGGTCCGGCAGGCCTGGGGCGTCACCATCCGAGACGGGTTCGGCCAGACCGAGACCACCCTGGCCATCGGCAATTCGCCGGGCCAGCCGGTGAAGGAGGGGTCGATGGGCCGACCGATGCCCGGGTTCACGGTGGCCCTGGTCGACACTGTCACCGGAGCGGTCACGCCGGTGGACGGCTCGGCCGTGGGGGAGGGTGAGATCTGCCTCGATCTGTCCCGGCGGCCGGTCTCCCTGATGGCCGGCTACCACGGCGACGACGACCGGACCGCCGAGGTCATGGCCGACGGTTACTACCACACCGGCGATGTCGGGTCGGTGGACTCCGACGGGTACGTCACCTACGTCGGCCGGGCCGATGACGTGTTCAAGGCCTCGGACTACCGGATTTCCCCGTTCGAGTTGGAATCCGTTCTGCTGGAACATGAGTCGGTGGCCGAGGCGGCGGTCGTGCCCTCTCCGGATCCGCTGCGGCTGGCCGTGCCGAAGGCGTACGTGGTGCTCACCGACGGGTTCCCGCCGGACCGGGAAACCGCCGCGGCGATCTTCCGGTACTCGCTGGAGCACCTCTCGCCGCACAAGCGGATCCGGCGTCTGGAGTTCGCCGAGTTGCCGAAAACCATCTCGGGCAAGATCCGTCGGGTCGAACTGCGGGGCCGCGAAGACCTGATCCACGCCGTTGGCGCGGCCGCGCCCGGGGCCGAGTTCCGTCTGGAGGACTTCCCCGAGCTCCGATCCTGAGCCGCCTGGGTTGGCCGAGCCGACGCCCTACAGCCGCCGACGACCCGACGCCGTACTACCGCCGACGACCCGGCGCCGTACTACCGCCGACGACCCGACGCCGTACTACCGCCGACGACCCGGCGCCGTACTACCGCCGACGACCCGACGCCGATCAATCGACGCCGTCCAGCCGCCGACGACCCGTCGCCGTACAGCCGCCAACGGAACCCTCAGCTGGTCCGACTCGCTGCTCGGATCAGGCCCCCGGAAGGCCGAGAGTGGTTCGGGCAAAGGCGATCTCGCAGGCCACCTGACGGATGCGTTCCTGCACCACCATCGAACCGTGGCCGGCGTCGTACCGGTACTGCGCGTACGGCGTGCCGTGCGCGGCCAGCGCATCCAGGTACGTGTCGATCTGGCGGATCGGGCACCGGGGATCGTTCTCGCCGGCCAGGATCAGCACCGGCGCCACCACCTGGTCGACGTAGGTCAGCGGCGACGAATCGACGTAGGCCAGCGGGACCTCGTCCGGCGAACCGCCGAACAGGGCCCGGTCGTACGCCCGGAGCGGTTCCATCTCGTCCTCGTACGCCTGCAGGTAGTCGGCGACCGGCACGCCGCCGATCCCGGCGCTCCAGCGGGACGGCTGGATACCCAGACCCAGCAACGTCAGGAAGCCGCCCCAGGAGTATCCGGCCAGGACGCAGCGGTTGGGATCGACCACGCCGGTGACCACCAGGTGGTCGTGGACGGCGGCGACATCGGCCAGTTCGGTGTGACCGACCCGCTGCGAGATCGCGTCCCGCCAGGCCGATCCGTACCCGGTGGATCCCCGGTAGTTCACGTTCACCACGACGAATCCGGCGTCCAGCCAGGCCGCCCGGGTGGCGTCGTAGGAATCCTCGTCGGCCGAGGCCGGGCCGCCGTGCAGGAAGAAGACCGTGGGCAGGGGGCGGTTCGAGTGTTCCTCGTCAGCCGGCGCGCCCCACCCGGCCGGGCGGGCGATCAATGAATGGATCGGACCGCCCGGCCCGTCGACCCACAGGTCGGTCACCGGCTGCGAGGTCGGCGCGATCCCGCCCGGCGGCAGCAGCAACGTCGCATCGGCGGCCGCTCCCGGCTCCAGCGTCCGCAGCTGTCCGGGCTGCTCGGCGCTCGACCAGCGGTACCAGACGGCACCGTCCGGCCGGACCAGGGCGCCGGAGACGACCCCCGGCGACGCCGGGAGGTCGGTCAGCGTGCCGGAGGCCAGGTGGTAGCGGTGCATCGTGGTGCGGCCGGCCCTGGTGTGGACGATCAGCAGGGACTGCGCGTCCGGGTAGAAGTCGCCGGTGATGTCGCCCGGTAGGTCGATCGCCAGTTCGGTCGTCGCGCCGGTGCTCACGTCCCACAGCAGCAGCTCGTCCCGGCCGCGCCGCTCGTGCCCGACCAGTACCCGCTGGTCTCCGGCGACCGGGGAGAAGGTGATGGCGGACAAGCCCTTTCCCGGGGTGTCGTCCAGCTCGGCCAGCACCGATCCGTCGGTCACGGCCAGCGCGCGCAGCGCCGGGTAGCGCGAGTCGCCGTGCTCGGAGTGGGCCAGCACCCAGATGCTCTCGTCCCGGGACAGGGTGTCGACGCCCGCGTCACCCGCGTGCCGGTAGACCACGGCCGGTTCGCCGCCGCGCAGGCTGAGGTGGATGCGAGTGCCGTCGTCGTCGGAGAAACCGGCCACGATCACCTGCTGGCCGACCTCCAGCCCGGCCGAGTAGCCCGGATCCACCGTCGGCAGGACCAGTGACGCCGATCCGGGTCCACTGCCGAACGGCTGCCGCTGCCACTGACCGAACTCGTCGCCCGCCGTGTCGTCGAACCAGTACAAAGTCGATCCGTCGGCCGACAGGGTGCCGTGGGAGGTGCCGTCGGAACGCTCGGTGGCCATGGTGTGGGTTCCGGTGGCGATGTCCCAGCAGTACAGCTCGTAGCGACCGTTGGCGTTGGACACGTAGACCGCGCGCTCCGGGACGTCGCGGGCCGGATCGGCCAGGGACATGCGGGTGGCCGAGAACCGCTGGCGCCAGGTGAGTTCCATCGCGTCGTCGGCGAACAACCGATCGGGGACAGCGGCATTGGGATGCGGGTGGGCCGCCTGGGGACCGTCGACATTGCTGGGCATGGGGACATCCTGCCTGCTGTTCGCGGGTTTCCGCGCCACCAGAGGGATCCGGATGCGAAACTGGGGCCTATGACTGCATCGATCCCCGCCGGTTGGTATCCCGATCCCTCCGGTGCCCAGGGCACCCTGCGCTGGTGGGACGGGGGCGCCTGGAGCGAACACACCCAGCCGTCCGAGCCGCAGTACCAGCCGCCTCCGGCCCAGTCCCAGCAGCCGCAGTCCCAGCCACCGCAGTACCAGGCGCCGGCGAGCCAGTACCAGCCGGGCGGATATCCCCCCACCGCCGCCGCGTCGCCCGGACACACCTACGGGGACCAGAGTTTCGGCGGCCACATGCAGGTCGGCGGGCCGGTGGCGTCGGGTTACCGATCGCCGATGACGGAGCAGATCATCTTCGTCAGCCAGAAGCGCAAGCTGGTCGAACTGACCAACGAGTACGCGGTCTTCGCGCAGGACGGTGGCCAGATCGGCATGGTCACCGAGGTCGGGCAGAGCGGGGCGAAGAAGGCCCTCCGGTTCCTCACCGACCTCGACCAGTTCATGACCCACCGGCTCGAGGTGCGGGACATGAACGGCCAGATCCTGATGCAGCTGACCCGGCCGGCCAAGGTGTTCAAGTCGACGTTGATCGTGCAACGGGGCGACGGCACCGAGATCGGCCGGCTGATCCAGCGGAACGTGTTCGGCAAGATCCGGTTCGGCCTGGAATGCAGCGGTCAGGAGATCGGTTCGCTCAACGCCGAGAACTGGCGCGCCTGGAACTTCTCCATCCAGGACCACACTGGGGCCGAGGTCGCCCGCATCACCAAGACCTGGGAAGGCCTGCTGACCACCATGTTCACCTCGGCCGACAAGTACATGGTGCAGATCCACCGACCGCTCACCGACCCGCTACTCTCTCTGGTCGTCGCGTCGGCGCTGACCGTGGACACCGCGTTGAAGCAGGATTCCCGCGGCTTCAACTAGTCCGCGCCGGTCCGGGATCAGCCGGCCGGCCTGGTCCCGATGACGATCGTCGCGTACAACTCGTCCGACGTCGCGATCTGCGCGGTCAGGGCGGCCCGCGCCATCAGGGCGGCCGCCGTCGGGGCCTGCTCCTGGCTGGTCTCGATCAGCAGATGCCCACCCGGCGCCAGCCAGTCGCCGGCCGCGGCGATGACCCGGCGGTGGATGTCCAGGCCGTCGGGCCCGCCGTCCAGCGCGACCGACGGCTCGTGCAGACGGGCCTCGGGCGGCATCAACTCGATCGAGCCGGTCGGCACGTACGGGGCGTTGACCATCAGCAGGTCGACCCGGCCCCGAAGGCGATCCGGGAGGGCGTCGAACAGGTCGCCCAGGAACACCTGGCCACCGATCCGCTCCACGTTGAGACGGGCGCTGCGGACCGCGGCCGGGTCGACGTCGGCCGCATACAGCTCGACCGCGCGCCGATGGGCCAGCGCCGCGCCCAGGGCTCCGCACCCACAGCACAGGTCGACCACGACCGGCGGTGGTGTGCGGTCCCCGATCAGCTCCATCGCCCGGCGGACCAGGAACTCCGTGCGCTGCCGGGGCACGAAGACACCGGGCTCGACCACGACCCGGAGCCCGCAGAAGTCGACCCAGCCGACGATGTGCTCCAGCGGCTGCCCGGCCGAACGCAGACCGACCATCGCGTCGAGATGGTCCTCGTCGGTGGCCTCGGCGATCAGCAGGGTGGCCTCGTCCTCGGCGAAGACGCACCCGGCGCGGCGCAGCCGGCCGACAATGGCGGCTTCCGTCGCCGGGGTCACGTTCATCGGCGACGACGCTACCCGGGCCGGTCGGCGGACGCAGCGCCGCCGCTCGTGTGACCGGCCGGCGACGTTGTGTTTCCGGTTGGTCACAGCTCGTCCCAGGGCGGCGCGGCGCGGCGCGCCGCACCGGTTCCGGTTCTAGTTTCGGACTCGTCCCTGCTCGATCAGCCCCGTTGGAGACACCGATGACGATCCGCATTTCCCACCCGGACACCAAGGCCGCGAAGGTCCAGTTCGTGCTGCCCGATGATGTGCACGACGGCGCGGTGTCAGTGGTCGGGTCGTTCAATGACTGGCGTCCGGGCGCCCACCGGCTGGTGCGGCGCAGCAACGGGACCCGCAGCGTCAGCGTGGCCGTGCCCCGGGGCCAGGAGATCCGGTTCCGCTACCTCGGCGTGGGCGGCGTCTGGTTCGACGACCCCGATGCCCACGAGATCACCCACGACGGATCGCTCGTCCGCGTCTGACCTCGAACGCCGCTGGTGGCCCAGCACCGACCAGGTGTTGGACGCCACGATGGCGGCGATGCCGGCCCACTGGGGCCAGGCCAGGCGCTGGTGCAGGGCCACCGTGCCGACGGTCGCCGCGAACACCGGGTGGGCACTCATCAGGATGCCGAACAGGTGGGCCGGCAGGCGGCGGAGCGTGATCAGGTCGGCCACCTGCGGGACCACGGAGGACAGCAGGCCCGCGCAGAGGGCGAGACCGAGGGCGGCCATGGTCGGCGGGTGCAGGACGAACGTCACGATGCCGACCGGGATGAACAGCAACGCGGACAGTCCGGCGGCCGCGGCCGATCCCTGGATTCCGGGCAGCCGCCGTCCGATCTCGCGGTTGAGCAGGATGTAGGCCGCCCAGCACAGCGCGGCCGACACGCCGAACCCGACGCCCAGGTAGTCGGTGGTCGGCCGCGGATCGGTCAGCAGCACCACACCGACGACCGCCAGCGCCGCGCAGCCGAAGGTCGACCTCCGGCGGGAACCGGCCAGCGCGACCCCCAGCGGCCCGAGGAACTCCAGGGTGACCGCGAGCCCGAGACCGATCCGGCTGATCGCCACGTACAGGCTCAGGTTCATCAGCCCGAAGACCAGCCCGAGGGCGATGGTCGGCATCCACTGCCGGCGGGTGAACGTGCGGAGTGGCGGTCGGGCGATGGACAGCAGGGTGATGGCGGAGACGAACTGCCGCACGGTGACGACCCCGACCGCGCCGATCGTCGGAAAGGCCAGCGAACCGGCGGCCGCGCCGATCTGGGACGACAGGGCGCTTCCGAGCAGGATGGCCAGGCCGGTGCGCCGAGCCTCCGGTGACGTCGGTCGGTCGCTCATGCCGGAAAGTCTTCTCCGGCGCCGGCTATTCATGAAATGCATGAATCGCACGCGTCATACGATCTGCTCATGAATCCGGCACGGATGGTCGAGATCCGGCATCTGCGATGTCTGGTCGCCATTGTCGATGCCGGAACCCTGACCGACGCGGCGATCGAGCTCGGCGTGTCCCAGGCCGCCGTCTCCCGGACGCTGGCCGCCCTGGAGTCCGCCCTCGGCGTCCGGCTGCTCCGGCGCACCACGCGGGTGGTCGCGCCGACCGCCACCGGCACCCGGGTGCTGGTGCACGCCCGGCGGCTGTTGGCCGATCTCGACGGACTGGTCACCGACGTCACCACCGGCCACGACCGGCTGCGGCTGGGCTACGCGTGGTCTGCCGTCGGCCGTCACACCGTGCCGCTGCAGCGCCAATGGCCGAGCCGGCGTGAGCAGACCGAGCTGGTCCTGGTCCGCCACAACTCCGTCACCGGTGGTCTGGCCGAAGGCAGCTGCGACGCGGCGATCATGCGCAGCACGCCGGACCCCCGGCGGTTCGACGGGACGATCGTCGGCCTCGAGCGGCGGTACTGCGCCGTGGCCAGCGACGACCCGTGGGCGCGCCGTCGCAGCGTCGTCCTGGCCGACTACGCCGGACGCACCCTGGGTATCGACCGGCGCACCGGGACGACGACGCTCGACCTGTGGCCGGGCGCGGCCCGCCCGGCCGAGGTGATCGACATCGTCGACGTTGACGACTGGTTGGGCCTGATCGGGGCGGGCCGGGCGGTCGGCATGACGACCGAGGCGACGGTGGCGCAGTACCCCCGGCCCGGGGTCACCTACCGGCCGGTGCGGGACGGCCCGCCGGTGCCGGTGTACGTGGCCTGGTGGCGGGACGACCCGCACCCGGCCACGCCGCAGATCGTCGACATCCTGACCGAGCTCTACCGGCAGCCATAGGCCCGGTTCAGCTGGACTCGCCGATGTCCAGGGCATAGGCGACGCGGCGGTGGGTGGCCGGACCCGACGCCGGCGCGGTTCCGGCGTGCATGGCCAGGACGATCTCCAGGGCGGCCGATGCGACGGCCGACAGGTCAAGGGCCAGGGTGGTCAGCCGGGGAGTCACGAAGCGGCCGATGCGGAGTCCGTCCACGCCGACCACCCGGATGCGCCCGGGCACGTCGATCCCGGCCAGGGCCAGCGCGCGGAGCACCCCGAACCCCATGACGTCGTTGAACGCGACCACGGCGTCCGCCTCCGGGTGGTGCCGCAGCACCAACCCGGCCTGACGGGCGCCACCGTCGAGATCGGTGGCGGCGCCGGCGATGAGCGTGGGCGTCAGGCCGGCGGCCCCGAACTCGCGGAGGAACAGCTTGGCCCGGGCGCTGGGCCCGACCCGGTCCAGCACCACCGGGGCCCTGACCCCGCGATCTCGCAGGTGCCGGACCGCCTCCCGGACCGCCGGTTCCATGTCCAGGTCCACCCGGCCGTGCCCGGTGACCGGGTTCCACGGGTCGATCTCGACGATCGGCTGGTCCGGCAGCCCGTCGCTCCGGCCGGGTAGGCCGGTGCTGATGAAGCTCACCAACGCGTCGACCTGGTCGGCGAACGCCTCCACCAGGAATTCGTCGGCCGCGGCATGCGCCCGCTCGGCCAGGACGACGTTCCAGCCGGCGTCGGCGGCCAGACCGAGGACGGCCGACGCGAGTTCGGCGTAGTAGGGGTTGGCCAGGTCGTCGATCAGCAGCCCCAGGGTGCGGGCCTGCGGCTTCACCAGTCCCCGGCCGAACCGCGACGGCCGGTAGTGCAGGTCCCGCGCGGCGGCCAGCACGCGCTCGCGAGTCGCGGCGTTGATGCCGGGCATGTTGTTGACCGCCCGGGTGACGGTCTGCCGGGAGACCCCGGCCGCCGCGGCCACATCGTTGATGGTGGCCGGGCGGCCGGACGACGCGGCCGGGCCGGCGTGCCCCTCCTCCGGCACCGGCTAGTCCCGAAGATCGAGCCAGGCGAGCTGGGCCGCGTCCAGGTCGACCGACAGTCCGGCCATCGACGACCGCATCTCGGCCGTGCTCCGGGGGCCGAACAGCGGGAACGTCGGGAAGGTCTGGGACAGCACGAAGGCCAGCGCCACCGCGGTCGCCGGGACTCCGAGGTCGGCGCCCAGTTTCTCGGCTCGCCGCTTGCGCTCGAAATTGCCGTCACTGTAGTAGCAGCGGACGAGTTCGGCGTCGCTGTGATCGTTCGCATCGGCCCGGGCGAAGAACCCACGGGCCTGCGAGGACCAGGGCAGCAGCGGGATCTGCTTGCGTTCGAGCCAGGCCTTCGCGGTCGGGTCGGTCATCTGCACGCACCCGGCCCAGGGCACGTCGTAGGCCTCGGCCAGCCCGAAGTGGTTGCTCAGGACCGAGAATCCGCGTTTGCCGTTGGCCGCGGCATAGGCATCTGCGGCATCGACCCGCTCCGGCGTCCAGTTCGAACCGCCGAACACCGTGATCCGCCCGGCGTCGACGTGCTCGTTCATCACGTCGACGAATTCCCCCACCGGGATCTCGGGATTGTCCCGGTGCATCATGTAGATGTCGGCGCGGTCGTGCTGCTGGCGGTCCAGGGATTCCAGCAGTTGGCGGGACAGGGATTCCGGGTCGCAGTGCGGGGTGTGGGCCCCCTTCACGATGACGACGACGTCGTCCCGGATGCCGCGGTTGGCCATCCACTGCCCGAAGAGCTTCTCGTAGTAGCCCTTCCCGTACAGCCAGGCGGTGTCGAAGGTGTTGCCGCCGGAGCTGAAGAACGCGTCGAAGATGGACGACGCCTGGGCCAGGTCGGGCTGGTTGTCGCAGCCCATGACCAGCCGGGACACCGGCTTGGTGAGACCGGGAATGGCGCCGTAGCGCATCGGTGCCGACCGGTCGACCGCGAGCGGCCGGCCGGAGACGGTCGGAATGTTCGAGGTGTCGGTCTCGAACGGGTACCTCAGGCCGATCGCGGCCCGCCACCGGTCGAGAACCCTGGCGTTGCCGAGAGAGTCGTCCAGCGACATCAGGCCCGCTTCGCCGCTGCCGGCGACCGCGGCGGCCAGGCCGTCCGCCTCCAGGGCGTAGGGCCGGTGCTCGGCCGAGTCCGACGCGAAGGTGTGGACCTGCGGTTCGGCTCCGGCCACCCGCAGCGTCAACGTGGTGTTGCCGCCGATCGTCCACGGGTCGTTCAACGCGATGTAGCCGTTGGAGCCGTAGACGGTCACGCTCTGCGGGTCGGCCAACCGGACCCCGGTCCGCAGCGACGCCGTCATCCCGTCGGCAAAGGTGAGATGGGCCAGCGCCCACTCGTCAACGCCGGTGGATCCGATGCGGCCCGAGGCCCGCAGGTCGAGCGGCTCGGCGAAGGCGGCGCCGATGGCCGCGCCGGCGACGGCCCGAGCCATCGACACCGGGTAGCCGCCGACGTCCAGGATGCCGCCGCCGGCCAGGGCCGGGTCGAACAGCCGGCCGGTCTGGGCGGGGACCGCGAAGGAGAAGCTGGCGTCGACGTGCTGAACCGCCCCGATGGCGCCCTCCCGGACCAGGCGGAGCAACAGCTCGGTCTGGGGGTGGAAGCGGTACATGTAGGCCTCGACCACCGTCACCCCGGCCGCGCGGGCGGCGTCGACCACCGCCATCACGCTCCCGAGGTTCGGCGCCAGCGGCTTCTCGACCAGGACGTGCTTGCCCGCGGCGATGGCGGCCAGGGCCAGACGGGCGTGGCTGGTGTGCACGGTGGCGATGTAGACCGCATCGACCGCCGGGTCGGCCAGGACCTCGTCGTAGGTGCCGGCGCGGACGTCGCCACCGACCTCGTCGGCCAGCGCGCGCGCCCGGCTCGGGTCCGAACTGCCGACCGCGACCAACCGGCCGGTGCGGCTGGACGGGAGCTGCGAGACGAAACGACGGGCGATGGCGCCGGGGCCGAGGACGGCCCAGCCGCAGGTGGATTCCATGAGCGTCTCTCCGCGAGGGTTATGGCCGTGAACGTTCACGGCCGGGCCAGGCTATGACCGCGGTGGTGCTCTGTCAATGGCGATACAGTCGGCCGCATGAGCGGCGACGGATGGACGGTGTGCGCCCTCGGGCACCGCCACTGGGGGCGGTTCGGGGCGGCCGGGCTGCTCATCGTCCGCGGCTCGGACGTGCTGCTGCAGTTGCGGTCGACCCATGTCCACAACGGCGGAACGTGGAGCATCCCGGGCGGTGCGCGCGATCGGGCGGAGTCCGCGGCCCAGGCCGCGCTGCGCGAGTCGGCCGAGGAGATCGGCCTGCGCGCCTCCGACGTCCGGCCCGGAGCCGAGTTCGTCGACGATCACGGCGGGTGGTCGTACACCACCGTCATCGCGCCGCTGGTGGTCCCGTTCGTGCCGCGCAACAACCACGAATCCTCCGGCACCGCATGGGTCGCGTCGTCCCGGGTCACCGAACTGCCCCTGCACAACGGGTTTGCCCACACCTGGCCGCGGGTCGCCGAACTGGTCGACGCGGTGCTGCCCCGGCCGTAGGGCCGCGTCGACGGTGTGCTGCTCGGAGTCGGGCCAGACCCTGACATCGGCCGGACCGTTCGGCGACGTCGCGCCGATCGTTGGCCGCGGTGGGGGTCCACTCGGCGGGCGGACCTACAGTTGGCAGCGTGAATGACGGCCAGGTCGAACTGTTGGCCGACGACGACCGTCCGGGCGGGTGGTTGTTGCTGCTGGACCGCGTCCGGCAGTCCTACGTCGCCCTGGACGATCCCTCCTACCTGGAGTTCCCCTACGTCCAGGCCCTGGCCGAGGCCGTCGTCGCCATGCCGGAAGGGCCACTGGAGGCGATCCACATCGGCGGCGGGGGAGCGACCCTGCCGCGGTGGCTGGCCCAGGTCCGGCCGGGTAGTGCACAAGTGGTGTTCGAGCCGCACCCCGAATTGCTCCGGGTGGTGCAGTCCAGGCTTCCGGTGCCGCCCGATTCCGGGATCGAGTTCCGGCCGGCCGACGGTCGCCGCGGGCTCGGCGCGCATCCGGCCGACTCGGCCGACGTGGTGGTGATCGACGCCTTCAGCGGCGGGCGGGTCCCGGCCGAGCTGAGCACCGCGGAGTTCTTCGCCGACGTGGCCCGCGTCCTGCGCTCGACCGGCCTGCTCCTGATCAATACCACCGCGGCCGCGCAGTCGATGTACCTGCGGCGGATCGTGGCCGCCGTGGCCACGCAGTTCGCCGAGATCGTGGTGAGCGGCCAGACCACGGGCGATGTCGGCAATCTGGTGATCGTCGCGGGCCGGGCCGGGCACCTGCCGATCGAACTGGTGCTCGCCGAGGACGGACCGCTGGGTCCGTCGCTCGCGCTGTCCGGACCGGCGCTGGGCGACTTCGTCGGTGACGTGGAGCCGCTCACCGACGCGTCTCCGATGCGTTCACCGATCCCGCCGGACGCGACCTGGCGGGTCGGCGGCGACTGAGCGTGGCGAGCCGACCCGGGCCGGTGGCGCCGGCGCAGTCCGGCATCGGCATGATGAGCACCGGAAGATCGACCACGAGGAGAGCCGTGACATCCAGTCCAGCAACACCCGCCGCCACGCCGGACGACAGCCAGGAGGGTGAGAAGCGGCGTGTCGCCGAGGCGGCGGCGCTGCTGGTCGAGGACGGCATGCTGGTCGGCCTCGGCACCGGTTCGACGGTGGCCTACCTGCTGCCCGCCCTGGCCCGGCGACAGCTCGACATCCGGTGCGTGTCGACCTCGCCGCAGACCGAGGCGGCCGCGGCCGCGCTCGGCCTGGCCGTCGGACCCTTCGGCAGCATCGTGCGATTCGACATCGCCATCGACGGAGCCGATCAGGTGACACCGGACGGGTGGCTGGTCAAGGGCGGCGGGGCGGCGCACACCCGCGAGAAGATCGTCGCCGCGACGTCGGACCGGTTCGTCGTGATCGCCGACTCGTCGAAGGCGGTGGACGTCCTCCGGGCGCCGATCCCGGTCGAGCTCCTGGCCTTCGGGCTGGATTCCACCCTGCGCCGGCTGGGTTCGACCCGGTTGCGTGACGTGCCGCCGAGCCCGGACGGGGGCGTCATCGCCGACTTCTTCGGGGCGATCGACGATCCGGCCGTCACGGCGCGGTTCCTCCGTGACACCGCCGGGCTGGTCGAACACGGCATCTTCCCGCCCGAGTTGAGCACCGACATCATCCTGGCCACCGGGTCGGGCGTGGTGCACCGCACGCTCCGCTGACCCCGGGGCCGGAACACCGTCCGCCACCTACGACCGGGACCGCCCCGGCTGCCGCGGTGTCGGTCAGCGCGCACTCTGCTGGGCGAAGTCCTTGCTGCGTATGGCGAAGAAGGCGACGACCGCCGAGACCAGGACGATGATCGCGGCGACGAGCATGATCCGGTCCAAGCCGCTGGTGAAGGCGGTGCGGGACAAGGCACCGACCTGTTGGCGCAGGTCGGCCGGCAGCCCGGCGATCAGCTGGGCCACGCCGCCGGACCCGATGGCGGTGGCGATCCGGTCGCCCTGGTCGGCCAGGGCCGGCACGCCGGCGGTGGCCGACCGGACGGCGGCCGTCACCTGACCGGTGAACAGGGTTCCCAGCAACGCGATCCCGGTCGCGATGCCCACCTGCCGGAACGTGGAGTTGATGCCGGAGGCCATGCCGGCCCGGTGGGCGTCGACCACCCCGACCGCGGTCGAGGCCAACGGCGGATTGACCATCCCGACCCCGGCTCCGGCGACGATCAGGCCCGGGATCAGGTGGGTCCACGTCGAGTTCGCGTCCAGCCCGCGCATGAGCAGCAGGCCGACGCCGACCAGCAGCAGACCGGGGCCGATCAGGAACCGCACCGGAACGTGCGAGGTCAACCGGCCGGCCACGGCCGACGTGGCGATGATGCCGCCGGAGAGCACCAGCAGGCGCAGGCCGGTCTGGAAGGCGTTGAACCCCAACACGTCCTGGATGTACAGGACCAGGTAGAGCAGCAGCGCGAAGATGGAGGCGCTGAGCCCGAACGCCGCCACCGCGCCCCCACTGAAGGTCGGGAGCCGGAACAGCGACAGGTCGAACATCGGCGACCTGCTGCGCAACTCCACCAGCACGAAGAGCAGCAGCAGGACGCCGGCCGCGACCAGACAGCCGATGACCAGCCCGCTGCCGAATGTTCTCTGATTCGACTCGATCAGACCGTAGACCAGGCTGGACAACGCCAGCGTGAAGACCACGAAGCCGAGCCAGTCCGGCCGGCGGGCGTTCTGGGCCCGCGATTCGGCGACCCGCAGCAGGCAGATGACGACGGCGAACGCGCCGATCGGCAGATTGACCAGGAAGATCCACCGCCAGGACAGACCAGACGTCAGAGCGCCGCCGAGAAGCGGGCCGATGGCCACCGCGAGACCGGTGATCGCGCCCCACACGCCGAACGCGACGCCGCGGTCCTTGCCGCGGAACGCGTCGGCCAGCAGGGCCAGCGAGACGGCGAACATGATCGCTCCGCCGATGCCCTGCAGACCGCGGGAGAGCTGGAGCAACAGAGACGTGCCGGCCAGCCCGCACAGCAGTGACGCCGCGGTGAACAGAACGAGACCGATGACGTACAGCCGGCGCCGGCCGAACAGGTCGGCCAGGCTCCCGGAGGTCAGCAGCAGCGCTGCGAGGGTCAGCGCGTAGGCGTCGACCACCCATTGCAGCCCGGAGAACGAGGTACCGAGCGCAGCCTGGATGTCGGGTAGAGCGACGTTGACGATGGTCACGTCCAGCAGCAGCATGAACGTCCCGAGGCAGACCGCGACCAGTGTCCACCACTTGTGGGGTTCGGGTCCGGAGCGTCCGCGCACCGTGCCGTCCGCTGAGTCCTCGTCAGTGATCCGCAGGTGAGCCGGCCGGTGCTCCGGGTGCGGGGTGGCGACCCCGGGCGCCTCGTGCGCGGGCACGTGCGGCCGGGCCGAATCTGGCCTGTCCGGCTCAGTCATGGACAGCTCCTCCGACGGTCGGGTGGCCCGAGTTCGGAACCACGGACCATCTTTACCCGCGGACCGTCACCATGACGCTCGCCGCGGGCCAATCGGGCGATTCGCTGGAGTTCGTGCCCAGGGAAGGCATCGACTTCCCTCCTGCACGCGTTCACCGAACAGAGTTGATGTCGCGCCCCCAGTTGTCGCTGCTCCGGTGGACGTGATGCGACATCGGCCGTGAAGACGCTGGATCTCCGGGCGGGAATTTGCTGACCAGGCACAACGCTCTCGCGGCAACTTATGGCAACCGGTTCC
Source organism: Nakamurella panacisegetis (assembly GCF_900104535.1). Classification (NCBI taxonomy): domain Bacteria; kingdom Bacillati; phylum Actinomycetota; class Actinomycetes; order Nakamurellales; family Nakamurellaceae; genus Nakamurella; species Nakamurella panacisegetis. The sequence goes on from NZ_LT629710.1 coordinate 2,489,882, forward strand.
CGTATGACCTGCGTCTCTCCTACCGTCGGACCACACGAACCCGCCAGAGTGGCCGGGTCCGCCGAGAAGGAGTGGATCATGCGACGATCACGCCCCATTTTCACCGCGGTGGCCGTCCTGGCCGGCGCCTCGCTGTTGCTGACCGGATGCGGAAGCAAGAGCAGCAGTTCCGGATCCGGGGGTGGAGGCAGCCTGGACGTCTTCATCAGTGCCCAACCCAATTACCCCGATCAATTTGCGGCCTGGTCGAAGGAGATCACGGCCAAATTCAAAGCCGCCACCGGGGCCGACCTGACGATCGAGACCTACGCCAGCAGTTCGGACGAGACGACGAAGATCCAGGCGTCGATCGTCAGCGGTACCGGTCCGGACGTCTACCAGCTGGGCACCACCTTCACCCCGGTCGCCTATGCGACCAAGGGCTTCACCACCCTGACCGACGCCGATTGGGCGAAGATCGGTGGACGTGCGCGCTACTACCCGGAGTCGTTGGCGATGTCCGGCCCGGATGCCGCCCACCAGATCGGCATCCCCGTCGCGATGCGCCCGTACGCCATGGTCTACAACACCGACATGTTCAAGGCGGCCGGGATCACCACCCCGCCGGCCACCTGGGACGACCTGATCAAGGTGGCCACGAAACTGACCAAGAACGGCGTCTACGGCCTCGCCATGGACTACGCCGACGGGTTCGACCCCTGGAAGTACATCTGGACCCTGAGCGAGCAGTCCGGGGGCTCGTTCGTCAGCAAGGATCTGAAGACGGCCCAGCTGACGTCCCCCAAGGTGGTGGCCGCGACCGCCACGTACTTCGATTTCGTGACCAAGTACAAGGTGACGGACACCAAGAGCGTCGGGTGGAAGAACGCCGACGCCGTGACCGCGTTCGGTTCGGGCAAGGCGGCCATGATCGTGATGTCCGGTCCCGGTGCGATTCCGAGCCTGGACAAGTCGTCGGTGAATGGTAAGTACGCATTCGCACCGCTGCCGGACGTCCCGGTCGGCATGACCACTCGCCCGGCCGGCGCTTCGGCCGCGCAGAGCATCGTTTCCGGTGACAACGTGGCGATCGCCTCGTATTCGAAGAACAAGGACCTGGCCCTGGCTTACGTGAATCTGCTGACCGGCAACGAGATGCAGACCGCCCAGTTCAACTACTTCGGATTCCTGCCGACCAACAAGGACGCCTTCGCCGCGCTGGCCGCGAAGAACAGCACGCTGGCCCCGTTCGCCGCGGCTGAGAAGGGTTCCACCCCTACGGCCTTCACCGGCGCGTGGTCGGATGTGCAGAACGGGGTCACCAACACCGTGGTGCAGTCACTGCCTTCCCTGGTCAAGGGAAGCTACGACACCGGCGCCATCACGGCATTGCTGACCAAGGCCAACAGCGCGGCGCAGTCGAGTCTGGACCGAGCGAACAAATGACCACCGGCCTGCAACCCCACCCGGTGGTCGCCGGGGCGGTGAGTGCCGAGAAGCCGCGTAAGGTCCGCACTCCTGGGGGGCGGCCGCTGTGGTTGATGTCACCCACGCTGCTGCTGTTGCTGCTGGTGATCGTGGTGCCGTTCGCACTGGCCGTGGTGATGAGTTTCCTGGACCTGGACCAGTACTCGCTCAAATCGTGGATCAGCGCCCCGTTCATCAGTTTCGACAATTACAGCGAAGCTCTCAGTACCTCCGGGCTGTTGCATTCGCTGTGGGTCAGCGTGGCGTTCTCGGTGTTGACCACGGTGGTGTGTGCGCCGATCGGCCTGCTGGCCGCGCTCGCGGTCAACACGCCGTTCCGCGGCCGGTTCCTGGTTCGGTCACTGTTCCTGGTGCCCTATGTGCTGCCGTCGTTCGTGACGGCGACGGTCTGGCGATTCATCCTGCAGCCGAACGGGGCGTTCAATCACTTCCTCTCCCTGTTCGGTATCGACGGCGGCCAGTGGCTGATCGGTGACAACACGTTCTGGGCCCTGGTCATCGTCGACATCTGGGCCGGTTGGCCGTTCGTCTACATGATGACCATCGCCGGGTTGCAGAACATTCCGAACGAGTTGTACGAAGCGGCCGACATGGACGGGGTGACGTGGTGGGAGAAGATCCGCTACGTCGTGCTCCCGCAGATCCGCAACCAACTGTTCCTGGGCCTGTTGCTGTCGACCTTGGCCCACTTCAACAACTTCACGTTGCCGTTCGTCCTGTTCGGCAGTCCGGCCCCCGATCCGGTGCTGACCCTGCCGGTGAACATCTATCAGACGTCGTTCCAGACGTTCCGGTTCGGGCTGGGCGCCGCCATGTCGGTGCTGTCGCTGATTCTGCTGCTCATCCCCGCAGTGTTCTATCTGCGGGCGTCCAGGTTGACGGCCAGAGCCGGGGAGGACTGACATGACCGCCATTCAAACCCGAACCGGGGCCAGGGTCCGCGCCCGGAATCCGCAACGGCTGCTGCCGCGATGGCTGTCGATCGTGATCGTCGCCCTTTTGATGTGCATGCTGTTGCCGATCGTCTACATGGTGATCATCTCGATCAGTCCAGATTTCGAGTCCTCGTCCGGCGAGTTCTGGCCCAGCCAGTTTGTGTTCAGCAACTACGTCAGCGTGTTCTCGACGGTGGACCTGGCCCAGGGTCTGATCAACAGCCTGGTCGCCTCGCTGAGTGCGGCGGTGATCGCCACATTCTTCGGACTGGGCGCAGCATACTGTTTGGCCCGGTTCAACTTTCGCGGTCGGGGACCGTTGATGACGTCCCTGGTCGGTTTCCAGTCAATTCCGGGCGTGATGATCATCCTGCCGTTGTTCGTGGTGTTCTCCTCGTTCGGCTCGGCTCTCGGCATTCCGATCATCGGGACCCGGCCGGCGCTGATCATCACCTACCTGACATTTGCCATTCCGTTCGCGACCTGGCTGTTGCTGACCAATCTGCGGCAGATTCCGGTGGCGTTCGAGGAGGCGGCGATGATCGACGGGCTGACCCGATTCGGCGCCCTGCGCAAGATCATCTTTCCCCTGATGGTCCCGGGAATGGTGGTGACGCTGATCTTCTCGCTGCTGGTCGGTTGGAACGACGTCCTGTTCGCCACCGTGCTGACCTCCCCGGAGACGCAGACGGTGGCGATCAAGCTGCAGACGTTCGCCGTGACGACGGAGGGCGGTTCGTTGCCGCTCTACGGGCAACTGATGGCGGCGTCGCTGATCTCGGCCGCACCGGTCGTCATCCTCTACATGATCTTCCAGCGGCAACTGGTCGGCGGACTGACCGCCGGCGGCGAGAAGGGCTGAAAACCAATGACTGTCACCGATCCACTCCCCCGGGCGGCCCCGCTCACCCTGCACGACGACCGCCTGTTCCCAGCCGAGTCGCGCACCCGGGACATCGCCCGTGAGCTGTACGAAACCGTGCGGAACCTTCCGATCATCTCCCCGCACGGGCACGTCGATCCGACCATGTTGCTCTCCGACGAGGCGTTCGCCGATCCGACCAGCCTGCTGCTGCAACCGGATCACTACGTGACCCGCATGTTGCACGCCAACGGCACGCCGTTGACCGAACTCGGGGTCGGTGAGGGCCCGCTGCCCGAAGCCAAGGCCCGGAAGGCGTGGCGGACGTTGTGTGCGAACTGGGCGGTCTTCCGGGGCACGCCCGTGCGGTACTGGTTCGACTCCGAACTGGGTGGCATCTTCGGTGTCACCGAGCGACCGAGCGCTGAGAATGCCGATCGGCTCTACGACCAGGTCGCGGAGCGGTTGGCCGAACCGGAGTTCCGGCCGCGGGCGCTGCTCGCCCACTTCCGGATCGACGTGCTGGCGACCACCGACGACCCGTCCGACGACCTGTCGGCCCACCGTGCGCTGGCCGCCGATCCCACGTTCGGTGCCCGGGTCGTCCCGACCTTCCGCCCCGACAGGTACCTGGAGCCGTTCGAGGACGGCTGGAACGCCGCGGTCGATCGACTGGCCGCCGCGGCCGACATGGATGCCGGTGACTACAACGGCTACCTGCGGACCCTGGAGGCCCGGCGGCGGTTCTTCATCGCCAACGGTGCCGTCTCCGCCGATCACAGCCACGACGACGTCATCACCACCGGGTTGGAACCGGAGGAGGCCGCGCGGATCTATCGTGCGGCCCGGGCCGGTGACGTGACGGCGGCCCAGGCCACGGCGTTCCGCCGGCACATGCTGTCCGAGATGGCGCGGATGTCGTGCGACGACGGGCTGGTGATGACCGTGCATCCCGGGGTGCTCCGCAATCACCACCCGGCGACGATGGCCGGCTTCGGTTCCGACACCGGCCACGACATCCCGGTCGCCACCGAGTACACCCGCGCCCTGCAGCCGTTGCTGACCCGGTACGGAACCCACCCCAACCTGCACCTGGTGCTGTTCACGGTGGACGCCGACACGTTCAGCCGGGAGATCGCGCCGCTGGCCGGCTTCTACCCGTCGGTGTACGTCGGGGCGCCGTGGTGGTTCCTGGACAACCCGGCCGAGATCCGCACCTTCCAGCGGTCGGTCTCCGAGATCGCCGGGCTGTCGCGGCTGTCCGGTTTCATCGACGACACCCGGGCGTTCTGCTCCATTCCGGCGCGGCACGACATGTCGCGCCGGCTGGACGCCGGATTCCTGGCCGAGTTGGTGGCCGAGCACCGGCTCGACCTCGACGAGGCGATGGACGGTCTCAGCCGCCTGGTCACCGACCAGCCCAGGGCCGTGTTCAAGCTGTGAGGGCACTTCTGCGGGCCGGCGACGGTCCACCGATCCGCATCGTCCACCTCGGTCTCGGCAACTTCTTCCGGGCCCATCAGGCCTGGTACACCGCTCACGCACCGGATGCGCCGGACTGGGGGATCGCGGCGTTCACCGGTCGGTCGACCGCGCTGGCCGAGGCGCTGGAGGCGCAGGGCGGCCTGTACACGCTCATCACCCGGGGGGGCGACGGGGACCGGGCCGAGATCGTCCCGGCGGTGGCCCGTGCCCATCCCGGGGCGGACACGGCGGCCCTGACCGGCTACCTGTCCGATCCGGCGGTGGCGGTGGTGACGTTGACCGTGACCGAAGCCGGGTACGTCCGGGGCCCGGACGGGCGGCTCGGCATCGACCGGCCGGAGGTGCAGGCCGACCTCGCCGCGCTGACCACGGCCGGCGGACCGCTGCAGACCATGCCGGGCCGGCTGGTGGCCGGGCTGCGCGCACGGCGGGCGGCCGGCGCCGGGTCCCTGGCCGTCGTCTCGTGCGACAACCTGCCCGACAACGGCCGGGTCACGGCGGCCGTCGTCGGTGAGCTGGCCGACCGGGTGGACCCGGCCCTGGCCCGGTGGATCGACGACCACGTGAGCTTCGTGACGACCATGGTCGACCGGATCACCCCGGCCACCACCGACGCCGATCGGGCGGCGGCCGCCGCCCTCACCGGATCGGACGATGCCGCACCGGTGGTCACCGAGCCGTTCAGCGAATGGGTGCTGTCCGGCGACTTCCCGGCCGGCCGGCCGGCCTGGGACGCCGCCGGCGCCCGCTTCGTCGACGACATCCGGCCGTTCGAACAGCGGAAACTGTGGATGCTCAACGGCGCTCACAGTCTGCTGGCCTACGCCGGCAGCGCCCGCGGGCACGACACCATCGCCGAGGCGATGGCCGACCCGGTGTGCCGGGGCTGGGTCGACGAGTGGTGGGCCCAGGCGCTGCCTCACCTGACCCTGCCCGCCGCGGAGAACCAGGAGTACCGCGACGCCCTGGTGGCTCGGTTCACCAACCCGGGGATCCGGCACCGGCTGGCCCAGATCGCCGCCGACGGATCGCAGAAGATCGGCGTCCGCATCCTGCCCGTGCTGCGCCGGGAACGCGCGGCCGGACGGATGCCGACCGGTGCGATCCGGGTCGTCTCGGCCTGGATCAATCACCTGCGCGGGGCCGGGGCGCCGGTGAAGGACGCCACCGCGGGCCTGGCGGATCTGGCCGCCGGGGAATTGGATGCAGCCGTCGTCGCCGTGCTCGGATCGCTCGACCCCGCCCTGACGCGCGACCGCGACCTGGTCGACGCCGTCACCGCCGGTTGCCGGGAACTGGTCGGCCCGACGGGAATCACCTCACAACGGACCAACGCAAGGGAGCGCAAGTAATGACGTGGACCCTCTCGGGATTCGCCGACGAGATCGACCCGGATCTGGAAACCCAGTGCCGGCTGCTGGATCAGCTCGGCATCGGCCACATCGAGTTGCGCTCGGCCTGGAACGTCAACGTTCTCGATCTCACCGACGAGCAACTCGACGAGGTCGAGAAGGTGCTGGCCGCGCACTCGATCGCGGTCTCCTCGATCGGCTCGCCGATCGGGAAGGTCAACATCGAGGACGATTTCGACGAACACCTGGTCCGTCTCGACCGGGCCCTGGCTGTCGCGGCCCGGCTGCGGGCGCCGTACATCCGGATCTTCTCGTTCTTCCTGCGTCCCGACCAGCCCCCCGCTGATCACCGGGACGAGGTGATCCGCCGGATGCGGGCGATGGCCGAGCGGGCGGAGGGAACCGGTGTCGTCCTCCTGCACGAGAACGAGAAGGAGATCTTCGGGGACGTCCCCGAGCGGGTGCTGGACATCGTCGAATCGGTCGACCGACCCACCCTGAAGTTGGCCTGGGACGCGGCCAACTACGTGCAGTGCGGGGTTCGGCCGTTCACCCAGGCCTACGACCGGCTCCGTCCGCACACGGTCTACATCCAGGTCAAGGACGCGGTGCTGGCGACCGGCGAGGTGGTGGCTGCGGGCGAGGGTGACGGTCAGGTCCGCGAGACGATCAGCGCCCTCCGGGCCGACGGCTACGACGGGTTCTTCTCCATGGAGCCCCACCTGGCGGCGGTGAATCCGCTCGGTGGCTTCTCCGGCGCGGCCGAGTTCACCCGGGCCACCAACGCATTCACCGCCCTGCTGGACAACGAAGGGATCACCTACGCATGAGCAAGATCAGATTCGCCGTGATCGGTGCCGGCGTCATCGGCGAGGTGCATTGCCGGGCCCTGGCCGGTCTGGCCGACTCGGCCGAACTGGTGGCCATCGCCGACATCAAGCTGGACAAGGCATCCGCGATGGCCGCCAGGTTCGGCCGTGTCGAGGCGTTCGACGACGTGGCTGCCCTGCTGGCCCGGCCGGACATCGATGCGGTCACCGTCTGCACCCCCAGCGGCCTGCACGCCGACGTCGCGGTCGACGCGTTGGAAGCCGGTAAGCATGTCGTGGTGGAGAAGCCGATCGACATCAGCCTCGGCGCGGCCGACCGGATCATCGCGGCCGAGGCACGTTCGGGCCGGAAGGTCACCGTGATCAGTCAACACCGGTTCGACCGGTCGACCGAGAAGGTGCTGGACGCGGTGCGGGCCGGGCATCTCGGCACCGTCACCTCGGCCATCGCCTCCCATGCCTGGTGGCGCGGGCAGACGTACTACGACTCCGGGGACTGGCGCGGCACCTGGGCCCTCGACGGCGGCGGCGCGATCATGAACCAGAGCGTCCACACGATCAATCTGATGGTCACCACGGTGGGCACTCCGGTCGAGGTCTTCGCCCACACCGCCTGTCTGGCCCACGAACGCATCGAGGTCGAGGACACCGCGGCCGCGGTGGTCAAGTTCTCCTCCGGCGCCCTCGGGCTGATCCACGGCACCACCGCCGCCTACCCGGGCCTGGACGCCAGCCTCCGAATCTTCGGCACCAAGGGATCAGCGGTGATCTCCGACGACGAACTGGTGTTCTTCCACGAGAACGTCGGTCCCGCACCGGAGATCCAGATGTCCAGCGGGACCGGGCTCAACCAGGTGACCCCGGACTTCAGACTCGACCCGGCGGACGCGGGACTGGGCGACGCGCACCAGAGGCAACTGGCCGATTTCGTCGAAGCGATCCGTACCGACCGACAGCCGCGGGTGAGCACGACCGACGCCCGCACCTCGCTGGCCGTCATCCTGGCCCTGTACGAATCGGCCCGCACCGGCCTACCTGTCACGCTGTAGCCCTGCACCCCGAGGAGACACCCATGAGCACGCAACCCCGGCTGGCGGTCAACCCGATCGCCTATTGGCTGATCGACGGCACACCGGACCGTTCGACGGCCAACCTGGGCCGGGCCTTCGCCGAACTCGCCGACATCGGGTACCGCGCGGTCAAGGCCGACGTGCCCAGCGACATGAACCCGGCCGACTACCTGCCGTGGCTGGAGGGTTTCGGCCTCGCCCCGGCGGTGAGCCTGTTCAACGGATCGTTCGACGACCCGGCGCGGCACGCCGAGGTGGCCGAGGCCGCCGGACGGTTCGCCGCCGTGCAGGCCGGGCTGGGCCAGTCGGTCTGCATGATCTCGACGATCGAGCCGCCCGGTTCGCCCCGGATGCTCCGCCCGGCGGTCGGAACCGATGCCGACGAAGGCCGGCTGTCCGGGGTGATCGACGGCATGGGTGCTGCCTGCCGGGCCATGCAGGCCGAAGGGGTCACGGCGGCTCTCCACCCGCACGTCGGGGGATGGGTGGAGACCGAGGCCGAGATCCGCCGAGTCTTGGACGAGCTCGGCGCCGGCGTGATCTCGTTCGGTCCGGACACCGGCCACATGTCCTGGGCCGGAGCGGATGTCGCGCAGGTGCTGCGCGACTACGCCGACCGCATCGTCGCGATCCATCTCAAGGACACGTTCGCCGCCGGGATCGCCCGGGCCGATGCGGACGGGCTCGACTACCGTCAGGCCACGCTGCCCGGACGGATCTGGGCCGAGCCCGGCGCCGGTGACGTGGACCTGCAAGGCTGCATCGATGCGTTCGCCTCCGGCTTCACCGGCGACTACATGATCGAGGTGGACGTGCCGACGGTGCCCTTGCGGGAGTGTCACCAGATCGCCTACGACTGGGCCATGTCGACCCTGCCGCGGGGCGCATCGTCCTGATGACGGCTCTGCGGATCGCCCTGGTCGGGTGCGGTGACATCTCGGCCGTGCACCTCGACGCCATCGCCGCGCACGGGGACGCCGAGCTGGTGGCCGTGTGTGACGTCGAGCGGAGCCGGCTGACCGCGGCCTCCCAGCGGTGGGACGTCACGCCGTACCCGGGCTTCGAATCGATGCTCGAGGCCGAACGGCCGGATGTCGTCCACATCTGCACCCCCCACGCCCAGCACGCCGCCATGACGACGGCCGCGCTGCGCCGGAACGTCAACGTGCTGGTGGAGAAGCCGGTGGCCACCTCGATGGCCGACGCGCAGGAGGTCCAGCGCGCGGCCGAGGGCGGCTCGGCCATCGTCGGCGTCTGCTACCAGAACCGGTACAACAACACGTCCCAGGCGCTGCGCTCGTTGATCGACACCGGCGCTCTCGGCGCCCTGCGGGGCGGCCGGGCCAGCGTGGACTGGTTCCGGGACAACAGCTATTACGAGCGTCGGCCGTGGCGCGGAACCTGGGCCGAGGGCGGCGGCGGGGTGCTCATCAACCAGTCCATCCACACCCTGGACCTGTTGCAGTGGTTCCTGGGCGAGGTGGTCGACGTCCGGGGGCAGGCCTCTCGACTCACGTTGGACGATCCGGTCGAGGTCGAGGACACCGCCAGCATCGTGCTGCGTCACCGAGGCGGGGCCGGATCGATCTTCCAGGCCACCAACTCCTACATCGACAACGCGCCGGTGATGATCGAGCTGCTCGCTGACCGGGCCACCGTCCGGCTGGAGAACGACCTGACCGTCACCTACACCGACGGGCAGACCCTGTTCGTCGCCGCGGACGGGATCGCCACCGGAGAGAAGGCGTACTGGGGCCTGTCCCATGAGCGGCTGATCGACGACTTCTACCGGCACGTCCGCCGCCGGCGCCCGTTCTGGATCGATCCGGCCGCGGCCATGGAGACTCTGCGCATCGTGACCGATGTGTACGCCCAGTCCGACCTGGCCCGGCGCCGGCCCGGCCGGTGGCCCGGGGCAAGCCTGGATCGAGTCGCGCGGTGAAGTCCGACAGCCCCCGGACCAGGGCCGACGGTCCGGGCGACGACGGGACGGACGCGCCGAAGTCCGCCACCATCTACGACGTGGCGCGGAAGGCCGGCGTGGCCGCCTCCACCGTCTCCCGGGCCTTCGCCCGGCCGGGCCGGGTCAACGCGGTCACCGCCGAACGCATCCGTGGCGCCGCCGAAAGCCTCGGCTACCGGGCGAACCCACTGGCTCGCGCCCTGCCCACCGGCCGGACCTCCATCATCGCCTTCACCATCTCCGACGTGGCCAACCCGTTCTACGCCGAGATCATCCGGGGGGCCCAGGCGGCGGCGGCCGAAGCGGGATTCACCATGGTGCTGGCCGACGGCCAGGAGTCCGAGGTGCTGGAACGAGAGGCACTGGAACGGGTCATTCCCATCGTGGACGGGATCGTGCTCGCGACCAGCCGGATGTCCGACGCGGCGATCAAGGTGACCGCCCGGCAGAAGCCCATGGTGGTGCTGAACCGCTCGATCCCGGAGGTCCCCAGCTTGACCACAGACAACCAGTCCGGCGTCCGTCAGGTGGTGGAGTACCTGCTGGGCCTCGGACACCGATCGGTCACCTACGTGGCCGGTCCGGAAGCCTCGTGGGCGGACGGCGCCCGCTGGCGCGCGCTGCTGGAGGTCGGTGCGAAGTTGAAGGTCTCGACCCGCCGTATCGGACCCTTCGCTCCCACCGTTCACGGCGGCCGGGAGGCCGCCACTCACCTGATGTCGCCCCTCCCGTCCGCCGTGCTCGCCTACAACGACCAGGTCGCCATCGGTGTGATCAACCAACTCGCCGAGGCCGGCATCGTCGTCCCCACGGCCGTCAGCGTCATCGGCTTCGACGACATCTTCGCCTCCAGCCTCATCACCCCGGCCCTGACCACGGTGGCTGCCCCCCTGCAACAGATGGGCGTCATCGCGGTCCGTAACCTGCTGGCGGTGATCAACGGTGCCCAACCACGAGCCGGTGGCGCGCTGGTGGTCCCCACCCACCTGATCGAGCGTGGCTCGGCCGGCCCCGCCCGTCACCGGAAGGACAAGGAATGACCACGATGGTTCCCGCTCTGCATACGCTGGGCGGCCCGGGCGCGGAGCTGAGCCACGAGGACGTCTCGGCGTTCATCGGGGAAGCCTTGGCCGACATCGACTTCCGTGGTCAGCGGGTGGCCCTGGTGGTGCCGGACGGCACCCGGACCTGCCCGCTGCCGCTGCTGTTGCGGGCCGTGCACGCCGTGCTCGCCCCGCAGACCGACGCCGTGACGGTCGTCATCGCGCTGGGCACCCACCAGGGCATGACCCCCGAGCACCTGGCCCGGCACCTCGGGTATCCGGAGGGAGAGGTCGGGTCGGTGTACCCCGGGTGGACCGTGATCAACCACGAATCCTGGCGGCCCGAGACGTTCACGACGCTGGGCACCATCACCGCGGACCGGTTGGCCGAGTTGACTCACGGACTGCTGAACGGGCCGGAGGTCACGGTCCGGATCAACCGGCACGTCGCGCAGGCCGACATCGCGTTGGTGATCGGGCCGGTGTTCCCGCACGAGGTGGTCGGATTCTCCGGCGGCAACAAGTACTTCTTCCCCGGGGTGTCGGGTCAGGAACTCATCGACCTGTCGCACTGGGTCGGCGCGCTGATCACCAGTGCCGACATGATCGGCACCAGCGGGATCACCCCGGTCCGAGCGCTGATCAACGAGGCGTCGAGGCTGATCCCGGCGCAGCGGCTGGCCCTGTGCCTGGTCGTCGCGTCCGGCACGGATTCGTTGCACGCCATCGCCTTCGGTACCCCGGAGGACGCCTGGGCGGCATGTGCGGAGATCTCTGCCGAGACCCACGTGACCTATCGGGACGCGCCCGTGCGGCGGGTGCTGTCGATCATGCCGAGCAAGTACGAGGACATCTGGACCGCGGCCAAGGGCTTCTACAAGCTGGAGCCGATCGTGGCCGACGGCGGCGAGGTGATCATCTACGCGCCGCACATCACCGAGATCTCCGTGATGCACCCGCACATCGCCGAGATCGGGTACCACAATCGGGACTACTTCCTGGGTCAGTGGGACCGGTTCAAGGACGTGCCCTGGGGCGATCTGGCCCACTCCACCCACCTGCGGGGGCAGGGCACCTGGAGCCCGGCCGACGGCGAGCGGAACCGGGTCCAGGTCACCCTGGCCACCGGCATTCCGGAGGACGTGGTGCGCGCGGTCAACCTCGACTACCTGGATCCGGCCACCGTCGACATCGCCGAGTACGAGGCCGATCCGGACACCTTCGTCGAACCGCACGCCGGTGAGGTGCTGTACCGCCTCCGTCGCCCCGGCGGCCCCCCGGGGACCGGGGAGCCCGACGGCCGCAGCGCGGGGCCCGACGGAGCCCAGGGATGACGGCGGCCGAAAGGGCAGGTAAGGCCAAGACGGTCGTCGTGGTGATGGGGGTGGCCGGATCGGGCAAGACGACCGTCGCGCAGGAACTCGGGGCGGCGCTCGGGTGGCGGGTGGCCGAGGCCGACGACTTCCACAGCCCGGCCAACGTGGCCAAGATGGCCGCCGGCGTCCCGCTGACCGACGAGGACCGCTGGCCGTGGCTGGCGTCGATCGTGGACTGGATCAACTCGATCGACGACAACGCCGTCGTCACCTGCTCGGCCCTGAAACGCATCTACCGGGACCGCCTGGTGCAGGCCGCGGCCCGGGTCCGGTTCCTGCACCTGTCCGGCAGCCACGACACCGTCGGCGTCCGGATGGCCGCTCGCAGCGGGCATTTCATGCCGACCTCGCTGCTCGACTCCCAGTTCGCCACGCTCGAACCGTTGCAGCCAGGCGAGGACGGCGTCGCCGTCAGCATCGAAGGATCGCCGGAGCAAGTGCTGCGCCGGGCGCTGGACGCGCTGGGTCTGGAACAGAAATGAGCGCCGACCGGACCGAACTCCCGGTCCCCCGTTCACTTTCCGACGGATGGGCCGGCGTCGAGCGGCTCGGCGTTGCCTTCTCCGGCGGCGTCGACTCGTCCGTCCTGCTGGCCGCGGCCGTGCGTGATCTGGGTGCCGGCCAGGTGGTGGCGATTCTCGGGGTATCGCCCAGCCTGGCCGCCGACGAGCACGAGGCAGCGCGGGCCACCGCCGCCCACATCGGAGCCACCCTGGTCGAGGTGCAGACCCACGAAGGCGACAACGACGCGTACCGCCGCAACGGGCCGGACCGGTGCTTTCACTGCAAGGACGAGCTGTTCACCCGGATCGACGAGGAGGTCCTGCACCGGAACCGGCTGGACGCCATCGCCTACGGCGAGAACGCCGATGACGCCGTCCGTCCGGACCGACCGGGGTCGAGAGCCGCGACCGGGCATCGGGTGCTGCGCCCGCTGGCCGACGCCGGGCTGGACAAGGCGGCCGTCCGCCGGCTGGCCCGGTCCTGGCGGCTGCCCTGCGCCGACAAGCCGGCCGCGCCGTGCCTGGCCTCCCGCATCCCGCATTTCGACGAGGTCACCCCGCAGAAGCTGGCCCAGATCGACCGGGCCGAGAGCGCGTTGCGCCGCCTTGGACTGACCGACTTCCGGGTCCGCCACCACGGTGACATCGCCCGACTCGAACTCCCGGCGGCCGACCTGGTCCGGGCCGCGGCCGACCCGTTGCGACGCCAGATCCGCCAGGCCGTGCTGGACGCCGGATTCCGTTACGCGGCCGTGGATCTGGGCGGCCTGGCGTCCGGAGCCTTCACCCTGACCGTGCTGGCCTCCGGTGCCTGACGACGCGCTGGCCGGGATCGCCGACCTGGATCTGAACCGGGTCCGCCGGCGCGGATATCCGGAGGCGATCTACTGCGAGGGCAAGACGGCCGAGCAGGTCGGCCTGATCGCGGCCGAGATCGCCCGGCACCGGGAGATCACCACGCTGTTCACCCGGGCCGGGGCCGCGCACGCCGCCGCGGTGCTGGCCCACCTGCCCGACGCGCGGTACGACACCACCGCCCGGCTGCTGGCCTGGCCCCCGGAACCGCCGGCCCCCACCGGACGACCGGTGGTGGTCGTCGCCGCCGGCACCTCCGACCTGCCGGTGGCCCAGGAAGCCGCCCTGACCGCGCGCTACCTGGGTCGGGAGGTCGAACTGATCGTCGACGTGGGAGTGGCTGGGCTGCATCGGATCCTGGCCCGGCTGGACACCCTGCGCGGGGCCGGGGCGCTGGTGGTGGCGGCCGGAATGGACGGCGCCCTGCCGAGCGTGGTGGGCGGACTGGTGCAAGCGCCGGTCATCGCGCTGCCCACGTCGGTCGGCTACGGCGCGTCCTTCGGTGGCATCGCGGCTCTGCTGGCCATGCTGAACTCGTGTTCGCCCGGGGTGAGCGTGGTCAACATCGACAACGGTTACGGCGCCGGCTATCTGGCCGCGCAGATCACCGCCCCGACATGACGCACCTGTGGATCGACCCGTCGGCCGGCGTGGCCGGGGACATGTTGCTCGGAGCCCTGCTGGACGCCGGGGCCGACCTGACCGCGGTGCAGGGCGCGATCGATTCGGTGGTGGCCCGATCGGTGCGCCTGCGGGTCGAGGCGGTGACCAGGGCCGGGCAGCGGGCCACCAAGGCTCACGTCGACGTCCTGGTCGACGATCCGCCGCATCGCACCTGGCGCACCGTGCGGGGGCTGCTGGACGGGCTGCCCGGGGCGGTCGGGGTGTCGGCCCAGGCCGTGTTCGAACGGTTGGCGCGGGCCGAAGGTCACGTGCACGGCATCGATCCGGAACAGGTCCATTTCCACGAGGTCGGGGCGCTCGACTCGATCGCCGATGTGGTCGGGGTGTGCGCCGCGGTGGCGGACCTCGGCGTCACGTCGATCTCGGCCGGCGCGGTGGCGTTGGGCTCGGGCCAGGTCCGGGTCGCCCACGGCACCATCCCGGTCCCGGTGCCGGCCGTGGCCCAGCTCGCCCTCGGCTGGCCGGTCAGCGCCGGTGGCGATGGTGAGCTGACCACACCGACCGGAATGGCGCTGCTGGCCGCGCTGGCCCGGCCTGAGCCGGAACTTCCGGCGATGGTGATGCGGACCGTCGGCGTCGGCGCCGGGACACGTGACATCACCGGTCGGGCCAACGTCACCCGGATCCTGCTCGGTGACCTGATCGAGAAGGGTTCTCCCGCCACCAGTGCGGCGTTGATCCTGCAGGCCAATGTCGACGATCTCGACCCGCGGCTCTGGCCCGGCGTCCTGCAGGAGCTGCTGATCTCGGGCGCCGACGACGTGTGGCTCACGCCGATTCTGATGAAGAAGGGCCGTCCGGCCCACACGCTCAATGTCCTGTGCCGGCCCGAACGGGCGGATGGACTGCGGGACCGGATGTACGACCTGACCAGCACCATCGGTGTCCGTCAGGTCGAAGCGGCCAAACACGCCCTTCGCCGCTTCTTCGTCGACGTCGACGTGGACGGCGGCCCGGTGTCGGTCAAGATCGCGCTCCGGGACGGGGTCGTCAGCCAGGTCACCCCGGAGTTCGACTCGGTCGCGGCCCGGGCCGCCGCGCTGTCCCGGAGCCAGCCCGACGTGCTCCGGGCGGCGGAGCTGGCCGCCCGGGCCGCGGGTTGGCACCAGGGGGTTGTGGTCCCGCCGGCGGCTCCGGGCCGGACCGGTTAGCGGTCCAGGAAGCAGACGTCGTTCAGATCGCGAGGCACAACCGGTAGGCGTCGAGCACCGCGGCGTGCACGTTGCGGCTGGACACCGCATCCCCGATCCGGAACAGCTGGTACCGGCCGGCCGGGTTCGGCGTCAACGACTGGGTCGCGGTGGCCAGCAGGGCCCGATGGTCGACGGCGCCCAGGTTCTTCGAGCCCGGCACCAGAGCGTGGTAGAGCTCGTCGTTGGGCAGGGTCCCGTGTTCGACCACCACCTGGTCGACCGTCAATTCGGTCTCGAGCTCGCTGTACTCGCTGAACAGGGTGGCCACCAGCCGGCCGTCGGCACCGCGGCGGACCGAGCGGAGTCGTTGCAGCAGCGTCGTTCTCGCGTGCGCTCGGTCCAGGATCCCGAAGTAGCGCGGATAGTTCATCCCGCCCACGTCCATGGCCAGGGTGCGTTCCGGGGTGACGATGTGCAGACGCGCTCCGGACTCGGCGATGGCCGTTGCGGCGTCCATGGCGCTGTGTCCGCCGTGGTCGTCGTAGAGCAGCACGTCACCGGCCGGCGGCCGCGAGCCGGCCAGGACGTCCCAGGTGTCGAGCACCAGCTCCGACCCGGACTCCAGGAAGCCGGTGTTGGGCATCCCGCCGGTGGCCACGACCACCACATCCGGCGCCTCGGCCATCACCGTCGCGGCATCGGCGTAGGTGTTGTATCGGATACGGACGTCGCACCGCGCCGATTCGGTCAGGCGCCAGTCGACGATCCCGAGCAGATCCCTGCGCGCCGCCGAGCGGGCGGCCAGCAGCAGTTGGCCGCCGGCCTCCGGTGCCGCCTCCAGGACCACCACCCGATGTCCTCGTTCGCCCAGGACCCGGGCCGCCTCCAGCCCGGCCGCGCCGGCCCCGATCACCACCACCTTCCGGCTCGGCCCAGTGGACGGCGGCACATGGTGTGGGAGCAGCAGTTCGCGTCCGGTGGCCGGGTTGTGGATGCACTTGGTGTCGCTCGCCTGGTAGATCGCGTCCAGGCAGTAGCCGGCCCCGACACAGGGCCGGATCCGGTCCTCCTGGCCGGCGGCGATCTTGGCCACCAGGTAGGGATCGGCGATCTGCGCTCTGGTCATCCCGACCAGGTCCAGCAGTCCGTCCCGGATCGCATGTCGGGCGGTGGCGACGTCGGCGATCCGGGAGGCGTGCATCACCGGCACGCCGAGTTCCTTCTTCACCCAGCCCGCGAACTCCAGATGCGGGGCCGACGGCGTGCCCATCGGCGGGATCACCCTGGCCAGGGCGGCGTCGGTGTCGATGTGGCCGCGGATGACGCTGATGAAGTCGATGCCCTCGGCGATGAGAGTGCGGGCCGCCGAGATACCGGAGTCGGGGTCGATGCCGCCCGGGACGTCCTCGTCGATGACCAGGCGCATCCCGATCGGGAAGGTCGGCCCGACCGCGTCGCGGATGCTCCGGACCACGGCCAGGGCCAGGCGCAGCCGGCGTTCCGGGGTGCCTCCCCATCCGTCGGCGCGGCGATTGGTGGCCGGGGAGAGGAACCCGTCCAGGAGGTGCCCGTAGGCCTCCAATTCGATGCCGTCCAGCCCTCCGGCCACGGCTCGCTGGGCGGCGGCGGCGTAGTCGGCCACCACCCGGGCCAGATCCCACCCCTCGGCCTGCTTCGGGAACGCACGGTGCGCGGGCTCGCGCAGGGGGGAGGGGGCCAGGACCGGCAGCCAGTCGCCGGCGTAGTTGCTGGTCCGCCGACCGAGGTGGGTGAGCTGACACATCACCGCCGCGCCGTGTTCGTGCACCTGATCGGTGAGCCGGGAGAGCCAGGGGACGATCTCGTCCTTGTACATCAGCAGGTTCCCGAACGCCGGCGGGCTGTCGGGGGAGACCACGGCCGACCCGCCGATCATCGTCAGCGCCACTCCGCCCTTCGCCTTCTCGACGTGGTAGGCGGCGTAACGCTCCTTCGGCATGCCGTCCTCGGAGAACGCCGGCTCGTGCGACGTGCTCACCACCCGGTTGCGCAGGGTCAGGGGCCCGAGTTGGAAGGGCTCGAGGAGCGGATCGGTGAGCAGCGATGACATCTTCTCGACTCGTCTCTGGTCAATCGGGAGGTGGGGAGCGGCGATTTACTTGCCGGAAACAGGAGATTTATCTTCCCGTATCGCACGGTCGTACGGTTTAATCGTACGGTCGTTAGAGTATCGCGCAGAGCCGCCGCCAGTCGATACCCGACTCGACACGCAAGTCGTTTCCGGTCGATCCGACACCAGCTGAGAGGTCCTTGAAATGGATGCCACGCCCAGCAATGCTTCAGAACCGGCACCGAGCGTAGTTCCGGCCATGCCTCCCGCTGCCAGACCAGGTCTGGCGCAAGGCATCTCGCGAAGGGCCGTGCTCTTCGGAGGCGCCGGCCTTGTGGTCGCGCCGTGGATTCTGGCGGCTTGCGGAAGCAGTTCGTCATCGACGTCGGGCACCTCCTCGGCTGCGGTCGGAGGGGCCACCACCAGTGCCGCGGGTTCGGCGGCGGTCACCAGCGGCGCGACCGGAACGGCGAAGTCGGGCGGCACCCTGCGCATCGCGCGGCCCCCGGCCTCCACGGTCGAGACGCTGGACCCGGCCAGTTCGCTCTCGGCCTACGAGTACCTCGGCGCGCTCTACAACCGCCTGGTCAAGCAGGATGCCTCGGGTGCCGTCGCCCCGGATCTGGCCGCCAGCTGGTCGGTCTCGGCCGACCAGATGACGTGGACGTTCGTACTCCGCGAGGGGGTGACCTTCCACAACGGGAAGGCGTTCACCTCGGCCGACGCCGTCTACACCCTGCAACACATCCTGGATCCGAAGACGAAGTCACCGCAGGCCGGCGTGCTCTCGCCGTTCCTCGACAGTTCCGGTGTCTCCGCCAAGGACGCCAAAACCCTTGTCGTCAAGCTGAAGTCGCCCAACGCCGAGTTCGTCAGCCTGTTGATGAACTACAACTGCTACGTCATTCCGGCCGGTTCGGCCGGCACCATCGGATCGACCGGAATCGGGACAGGGCCGTTCTCCCTGGTCTCGTTCAAGGCAGCCGGAAAGGGGACGGTGAAGGCGAACCCGAACTACTTCGGCGGGGCGCCGAAGGTGGACAGCATCGAGTTCACCGCGATCGCCGACGTGCAGGCCAGGGTCAACGCCCTGCTGGCCCAGCAGGTCGACCTGGTGGCCCAGACCAACCTGGACTACGCCACCTCGAAGACGGTCACCGCCTCCGGCACCGCCACCACAGCCACCGTCAAGAACGCCGCCTGGTACGTGATGCCGATGCTCTACACGGCAAAGCCTTTCACTGATGTGAAGGTCCGTCAGGCATTCAAGCTGGCCTACGACCCGAAGGAGGTCATCGACCTGTCGATCCACGGGCTCGGAACCGTGGCCAACAACAACCCGGTGCCCCCGACCGACCCGAACTACCTCGACTACTCGGTCCCGCACGACCCCGACAAGGCCAAGTCGTTGCTCGCCTCGGCCGGATTCTCCGGCAGCCAGCAGCTCTACACCTCCAGCTACGAGCCGGTCATGTCGATCCTGGCCCAGGCCTACCAGAGTTCGGTCAAGGGCGCCGGGCTGGACATCAGCATCCAGACGGCCTCGGCCGATTCCTATTACACCGACGTCTGGATCAAGAAGCCGTTCTGTGTGTCGTACTGGTACACAGGCCGGCCCATCGACCAGTTGCTCAACCAGATCTTCCGGACCGGTTCGTCCTACAACGAGTCGCTCTGGTCCGATTCCTCCTTCGACAAGATCCTGGACAGCGCCCGCAAGGAGGCCGACACGGCCAAGCGGAAGCAGTACTACCAGGACGCGCAGAAGATCCTGGTCGACTCCAGCGCCTCGATCGTGCCCTTCTTCGCCGACCGGATCATCGGCCTGTCCAAGAAGGTCGTCAACTACAAGGAATTCGGCTTCGAGTTCGACTACGTCAACATCGGGTTCGGCGCATAAGCATGCTGGGAAAGCTGATTGCCCGGCGGCTCGCGCTCGCGGTCCTGACGATCGTGCTGGCCACCGTGCTGGTCTTCGTTGCGCTGCAGGCACTGCCGGGCAATCTGGCCACCCAGATCCTCGGCAAGGACGCCACGCCGGACGCGGTGGCCCAACTCACCGCGCAGTTGCACCTCGATCGCCCGGGCGTTCTGCGTTACCTGAGCTGGCTGGGCGGGGCGGTGCACGGGGACTTCGGCACCTCGCTGGCCACCTCGCAGCGGGTGGTCACCATGGCCGGCGACTACCTGCGGAACACCGCGGTGCTGGCCGGGATCACCATCGTCGTCGGGATCACCCTGGCCCTGATCCTCGGGGTGGTGGCCGGTCTCACCCGGGACCGGCTGCCCGACGTCCTCATCTCGGGCGTCGCCCTGGTGGCGATGAGCGTGCCGGAGTTCACCCTGGCCACCTTGTTGGTCCTGGTGTTCGCGGTGAAGCTGGCCTGGTTCCCGGCGGTCGTGACGGACGGGCCGGATGCCCCGCTGAGCACCATCCTGCACAACGTACCGCTGCCCGCCGCCGCCCTGTCGATCGTGATGGCGGCCTACATCGTGCGCATGATGCGGACCAGCGTCATCGACGTGATGGCCAGTGAGTACGTGGCCATGGCGACCCTGCGCGGCCTGCCCCGCCGCCGGGTGCTGCTGCACCACGCGCTGCCCAATGCCCTGCTGCCCGCCCTGAACGTCATCGCCATCAACATCGCCTGGCTGGTCGGCGGGGTGGTGGTGGTCGAGGCGGTCTTCAACTATCCGGGGATCGGCACGCTGATGCTCGACGCCGTGCACAACCGCGATGTCCCGGTGCTGCAGTACATCGCCGTCATCGGCGCGCTCGTGTACGTCGTCTCCAACCTGTTGGCCGACCTGGCCGCGACCGCGCTGAACCCGCGACTGCGCACCCCGGCGCGGGCGTCATGAGCGAGAACATTTCCGGTCCGGTGGGCGACGCGCCGCAGCGCAACGACCCGAAGGGCCGGCCCCGGCGCGGTACCGGCACCCTGCGGTCCCTGCTCGGATCGCCGGTCGCCATGACGGGCGTCGTCCTGGTGCTGCTGCACGTGGTGGTAGCCGTGGCCGCTCCCTGGATCGCGCCGTACTCGCCGATCGCCACCAGCCCCCTCGAGGCCATCGTCAACCCGACATCGTCGCACTGGCTCGGCACCGACCAGCTGGGCCGGGACGTGCTGTCCCGGGTCATCTACGGTGGCCGCAACGCGATGCTGATCAGCGCGGCCGCCGCGGTGCTGTCGGTCGGGATCGGAACGGCGCTCGGCTGTGCCGCCGCCTACTTCCGCGGTTGGTTCGACGAGGTCCTGATGCGCATCCTGGACGCCGTGCTGTCGGTACCGGCCATCCTCGCCCTGCTGGTCGTGGTGTCGGTGCTGGGGGCCGGCGCACCGGTGATCGTGCTGGCCGCCACCGTCGTCTACTGCCCGGCGGTGATCCGGGTGGTCAGGGCCGGGGCGCAGTCCGTGGTCGGGCTCGACTACGTCACCGCGGCCCGGGCCAGGGGCGAGAACCCCTGGGCCACCATGGTTCGCGAGATCCTGCCCAACATTCTGGACGTGGTCCTGGTCGAGTTCGCCATGCGCGCCTCGTGGATCGTCCTGCTGGTCAGCTCGCTGTCGTTCCTCGGATTCGGCGCCAATCCGCCGACGCCGGACTGGGGCCTGATGGTGTCCGAGAGCCGCAGCCTGCTCACCGTCACCCCCTGGGCCGCCATCGGGCCGATCATCGCGCTGGCCACCCTGATCGTCGGACTCAACCTGGCCGCCGACGGCCTGGCCAAGGCCCGCGGCATCGACCGCATCACCGGAGGTGCCTGATGGACACGACGAAAGCGGCGACGCCGCTGGAGGTCTCGGGCGAGGCGACCGGAGGGCCGGTCGTCGTGGTCGAGAAGGTCACGGTGTCCTACCGGGCCGGCAAGAAGGTGATGCCTGTGCTGGTCGACGTGGATCTGACCGTGGCGCCGGGCGAGATCGTCGCCGTCGTCGGTGAATCCGGCTGCGGGAAGTCCACCCTGGCCGGGGCCCTGGTCGGCCACCTGCGGGCCGGTTCGAAGATCACCCAGGGCCGCGTGCTGATCGGCGCCCAGGACCTGTTCCGCAGTTCCGGGCCCACGCTCCGCCGGATCCGCAGCGGCACAGTTGCTTTCGTCCCGCAGAACGCCGGCCACGCGTTGACTCCGTCGATGCGCGTCGGTGACCAGATCGGCGAGGTGCTCCGTTTCGGACGGGGGATGGACCGCGCGGCCGCCCGGGCCGAGGCCATCCGGCTGTTCGGGCTCGTACGTCTCCCGGAACCCGAGCAACTGCTGGCCCGGTATCCGCACCAGCTGTCCGGCGGCCAGTTGCAGCGCGTGGCGATCGCCATCGGTATTGCCGGCTCGCCTCGCCTGCTGGTGATGGACGAGCCGACCACCGGCCTTGACGTGGTCACCCAGGCCGGCATCCTCGCGCTGCTGGCCGACCTGCGCGCCACCTTGGGGGTGGCCATCGTCCTGGTCAGCCACGACCTCGGCGCCGTGGCCCGGCTGTGCGACCGGATGTTGGTCATGTACTCGGGCCGGGTGGTCGAGGCCGGCCCGACGGCCGAACTGTTTGCCGCGCCTGCTCATCCGTACACCCGCGGCCTGCTGGCCAGCGTGCCCCGGATCAGTGCCCCCGGCCTTCCGGTGGGGATGACGGGCGGTTCACCGGTGGGTCCGGGAACGTTGCCCGGTTGCGCCTTCGCGCCCCGCTGCCCGTTCGCCCAGGAGGCCTGCACGCACGACCCGGCGCCGGCCCTGGCCACCCGCCGGCCCTTGACCGACGGTCGGGTCAGCGCCTGCCTGCGGACCGAACACGTTCTGGACCAACCGGTCTGGACGTCCCAGGTCCGGCCCCGCGAGCACCGGGAGTTCGGCCCGGTCCTGCTCCAGGTGCGCGGGCTGCAGGTCGACTACCGGGCCAAGCCCGATGCCGCCACCGGCCCGACCGTGGACGGGATCGACCTCGAGGTCCGGCAGGGTGAGGTGGTGGCGCTGGTCGGTGAGAGCGGCAGCGGGAAATCCACCATCGCCTGGACCCTGGCCGGGTTGCGACGGCCGACCGCGGGAGAACTCACCCTGCACCCGCGCCAGGCCGGAACAACGGGGGCCACGGCCGATCTGACGCTGCCGGCGGCCAAGCGTGCCCCGCAGTGGCGCCGGCAGGTCCAGTTGATCTTCCAGAACGCCGACACCTCGCTGAACCCGCGGCGCTCGGTCGGCGATGCCGTCGCCCGCCCGCTGCGATTGCTCGGCCTCCGGGGCCAGAAGGCCACCGCACGCCGGGACGAGGTGTTCGCCGACGTGGGACTGCCGACGTCGTTCGCCGATCGGCTGCCGGCCCAGCTGTCCGGCGGTCAGCGGCAGCGCGCCGGTATCGCTCGGGCGCTGGCCGCCGATCCGGCCCTCCTACTGGCCGACGAAGTCGTCTCCGCGCTGGACGTCTCGGTGCAGGCGTCGGTGCTCGGGCTGCTGGACGATCTGCGGGCCGAACACCAGTTGGGCTACCTGTTCATCGGACATGACCTCGCGGTCGTGCGCGGCCTGGCCGACCGGGTGGTGGTGCTGTATCTGGGCCGGATCTGTGAAGAGGGCACCGTCGAGGACGTCTTCGGCGTGCACGGCGCGGGTGCGGTCAACCACCCGTACACCCGGCTGCTGTTGGATTCGGTGATGGACCCGGTACCGACGGCGACGGCCCGGGTCGCCGCGCCGCGCACCAGGGCCGACGAGCCCGAGTCGGCACCGCCGCCGGCCGGTTGCCCGTTCTACCGCCGGTGCGAACTGCGGATCGAGGGAACCTGCAACACACAGGCACCGCCCGTCCGGCAGCCGGCCGACCGCCACCGGATCCGGTGTCACCTGCCGCTCACCGACCTGAACCACCCCGGCGAACTGGTCGATGCCCGATGACGACCATCCTCCCGACCGCGGGATCGGTCGAGGTCCTGGACCACGTGCTGATCGAGATGACCGACGGCACCAGGCTCTCGGCCCGGATCTGGTTGCCGTCCGACGCAGCGGCCCGGCCGGTGCCGGCCCTGCTGGAATACCTGCCCTACCGCAAGGGCGACTGGACGGCGCCGCGGGATGCTCAGCGCCATCCCTGGTACGCCGCCAACGGATACGCCTCCGTCCGGGTCGACCTCCGCGGTTCCGGCGACTCCGAGGGGGTGATGACCGACGAGTACAGCCCGACCGAACTGGCCGACGGGGTCGAGGTCATCAACTGGCTGGCCCGGCAGAGCTGGTGCACCGGCGCGGTCGGGATGTTCGGCATCTCCTGGGGTGGCTTCAATTCCCTGCAGCTGGCCGCCATCGCCCCGGAGCCGCTGAAGGCCATCGTCACCGTCTGCTCGACGGACGACCGCTACGCCGACGACGTGCACTACTTCGGCGGCGCCGTGCTGGGGATCGACATGGCCGGCTGGGCGACGACGATGCTCGCCTTCACCGCCCGTCCGCCTGACCCGGCCCGGGTCGGACCGGCCTGGCGCGAGATGTGGCAGCAACGGCTGGTAGCGGCCGAGCCGTATCTGGACAAGTGGCTCGCGCACCAGGAACGCGACGAGTACTGGCAGCACGGCAGCGTCTGCCAGGACTACTCCCGCATCGGTGCGGCCGTGCTCGCCGTCGGTGGTTTCGCCGATCCGTACCGCAACACGGTGTTCCGGCTGCTGGAGAATCTCTCGGCGCCGGTGAAGGGCATCGTCGGGCCGTGGTCGCACCAGTACCCGGACCGAGATCTGGAACCGGGCCCGGCCATCGGATTCCTGCAGGAGACGCTGCGCTGGTGGGACCACTGGCTCAAGGATGTCCCGAACGGGGTCCAGGACGATCCGGCGCTGCGGGTCTGGATGCAGGACTCGGTCCGGCCCGCCACCCGCTACGCGCAGCGTCCAGGACGGTGGATCGGGGAAGCGACCTGGCCCAGTCCGGCCGTGCAGCCGGTGGCCTTCTCGTTGGCCGAGATGACCTGTGCCGCAGCCGATGCCGGCCGGGTACTGGTGTCGGCGCCGCAGCACACCGGCGTCGACGCGGGCCGGTACTTCCCGTTCGGCAACCCGTCGGATCTTCCGCCCGACCAGCGCGCCGAGGATGGGCGGTCGACCTGCCTGGACACGGCGCCCCTGGCCGAGACGCTGGAGATGCTCGGCATCGCGTCGTTGCGGCTTCGGCTGACCGCCACCGCGGCGGCCAACGTGGTCGTCCGGATCTGCGATGTCGCCCCGGACGGGAGCTCCACCCTGGTCACCCGCGGCTGCCTCAATCTGCTCAGCCGGGCCGGGATGGACTCCATCTCCCCGGTCGTGCCGGGCCAGGACATGGAGGTCGACGTCCCGCTGGTCGCCATGGCCTGGGCCTTCCCGGCCGGGCACCGGATCCGGATCGCCGTCAGCAACAGCTACTGGCCGTGGGTCTGGCCGCACCCGGAACCTTCGGTGCTGTCGCTGGACCTGACGGCGGGCGTCCTGCACGTGCCCTGCCGGTCGCTCGACCAACCCGGCGAACCGGTGACCTTCCTGCCGCCCGAACAGTCCGAGCCGCTCGCCGTGGTGATGCACGCCGCCGCGCCGGACATCCCCGAGCGCGAGGTGCGGTACGAACCGGCCAGCGGCCGGTGGACCCTCACCGTCGACCCGAACTACGGCGGCAGCCGCACCTATCCGGACGGTCTGGTCTTCCACGAACGAGCCCTCGAGACGTATTCGATCCGGGCCGACGACCCGCTGTCGGCCACGGCCACCTCCAGCTGGCACATCGGCCTGGTGCGCGAGGGCTGGGACGTGCGCATCGACGTCACCGCCACCATGACCGCCGACGCCACGCATTTCGTGACCGAACACCGTCTGGCCGCCACCCTCGACGGCGAGGACGTCTTCGTCAACACCTGGCGCCGGCGCACACCCAGGACGTCGTGTTGACCGGCCGCACCCCGGCTCGGGGAACGGGCGGCAGTGTGGCCCGAGGCCGGCGGGAGGGCGACCGGGTCCGTCAGCCGACCGAGATCCGGCGGCAGCTGATCGTGGAGGCGGCCCGCGTACTGATCGCCGATCGCGGGCTCTTCGCGGCCAGCATGCGCGACATCGCCCAGGGGGCCGGGGTTTCACTGGGCACCGTCACCTATCACTTCACCGGTATCGCCGAGCTGCTGGCCGAGGTGCTGCACGCCGAGATGGACGACTTCTACCGGCCCATCTCGGCCCGCGCCGCCCTGGAACCGGACGGCGCCGCGGCCTTGGGAACCATCATCGACGGCTTCTTCGCCGACGGCGCCCGGACGGTCGAGCACTGGCGGCTCTGGCTGGACTTCTGGACCCTGTCGGCCCACGACCAGTTCCACGCGGACTGGCAGGTGAAGGTGTACGTCCAGTGGCGGGCCGACATCGTGGCCATCCTGGAACGGGGCCGGACGGACGGCACCTTCGAATTCGACGACATCGACGTCGCGGCGATGGAATTCATGGCCGTCTTCGACGGCTGGGCGGCCCAGGCCTTCCTCCCCGGTGGACCCATCGGACCACAGCGGGCCAGAGCCCTCCTGCACGACTACGTCGACCGGCGGCTGGCCGCGGCCCCCGACACCGCACGCAGCAACCGAGAACCGCACCGCCGCTCACGCGACCGTACGTGAGAGCCGAAATGGAAGAGGCAGCACCGTGACCACCAGCCGGATCCGAGAAGATGTCGCCGGGCTCATCGCGACCCGAACCCCAGGTCGCTCGCTCGAGGGTGACCTGTACGTCTCGCCCGAGGCGCTTGACCTCGATCTCGACGCGATCTTCTACCGCAGCTGGATCTTCGTCGCGGTGGAGCCGGATCTGCCGGAGGCCGGCGACTACGTCACCGTCTCGGTCGGGCGCTACTCGGTGATCATCACCCGGGACGACGACGAGGAGATCCGCGCATTCCACAACGTGTGCCGGCACCGCGGGTCCCGGCTGCTGGACGACAAGTGCGGCTCCATCGGAAACATCGTGTGCCCCTACCACCAGTGGACCTACGACCAGCAGGGGCACCTGCTGCACGCGGAATCGACGCCGCCCGGTTTCGACCGGTCGTTGTTCTCCCTCCGGAAGGTGAACCTGCGCAACGTCTCCGGGTTGATCTTCGTCTGTCTGTCGGACGATCCGCCCGAGGACTTCGACGAGTTCGCCTCGCGCGTGACGCCCTACCTGGCGCCGCACCGGTTGCCGACGACGAAGATCGCCCATCAGATCGACATCGTGGAGAACGGCAACTGGAAGCTGGTGATGGAGAACAACCGCGAGTGCACGCACTGCGGCGGGCACCCGGAGCTGCTGTGCTCGTTGTTCCCGGTCTACGGCTACCAGGAGTCCGACATCGGGCCGCGCCTGCGTCCGGCCTGGGACCGATACCTGGCCGCCAAGGCCGAATTCGAGGGGATCTGCGCCCGCAACGGCCTGCCGTGGGCGGCCATCGAGGAGCTGGACACCCGGCGCACCGGGTTCCGCATCGAACGGGAGCCGTTGGACATGGCGGGGGAGTCGTTCACCATCGACGGCACCCTGGCCAGCCGGAAGCTGTTGGCCGACTTCACCGAACCGCGGCTCGGCCGGCTCTCGATGCACCTGCAGCCCAATGCCTGGTTCCACTTCCTGTCCGATCACATCGTGACGTTCTCGGTGCTGCCCCTGACCGCGGACAGCTCGCTGCTGCGGACCACCTGGCTGGTGGCCGCCGATGCGGTGGAAGGGGTCGATTACGACGTCGACAAGTTGACCTATGTCTGGCAGCAGACCAACGACCAGGACCGGGCGTTCGTGGCCCGGGCCCACGCCGGGGTCGGGAACCCGGCCTACGTCCCGGGGCCCTACCTGCCGCCGGAATATCAGGTGGAGGCGTTCTGCAACTGGTACGTCCAGCGCGTGCGAGAGATTCTGTGAGCCTGCCCGTCTGGGATCCCGACCGGGACGACGTGCTGGTCTGCCGGGCCGTGCGGACCGTCACCGCGACGGTGAAGACCTTCGTGCTGGCCGCCCGCACCCCGCAGCGGTTCTCGTTCCGCGGTGGTCAGCACCTGGTGTTCGCCTTCGACATCGACGGTGCGGAGGTGCTGCGCAGCTACACGTTGTCCTCGCCGCCGACCCGCCCCGAGACCATCTCGATCACGGTTCGCCGCCGGCCGGGCGGAGTGGTCTCGACCTGGTTGCACGACCACCTGCGGCCCGGCATGACGGTGCGGGCGATCTCGGATCCCCTGGGCGAATTCACCATGGAGGATCACCCGGCGGCGAAGTACCTGATGCTGGCCGGCGGCAGCGGTATCACCCCGTTCCTGGCCATGCTCCGCGCCCTGCACGACGGCGGGCGCGCCCACGACATCGTCCTGGTGCACGCGGCGCACACTCCGGACGATCTGATCCAGCGGGCCGAGCTGGCCCTGCTCACGGCCGAGACCACCGGACTGCGAACCGTTCTCGTACCCAGCCATGACGACGACGGCTGGCCCGGCTACCGCGGGCGGGTGTCGGCCGGGCTGCTGACCCACATCGCGCCCGATCTGGCCGAGCGGGTAGTGCTCACTTGCGGCCCCGAATCGTTCATGTCGGACCTGCAGCACGAACTGATCGCCCTCGGCTGCGACCCGGGTGATCTGCACCGCGAGAGTTTCACCTTCGCCGACCCGGCGGTGGCGCTGCAGCGGCAGGACGCCGATCCGGCCGAGCATCTGGCCGACGCCGGTTTTCCCATCGAGTTCGCCCACCTGGGGCGGACCGTGCACAGCCCGCCGGGCAGCACGGTGCTGCAGGCCGCTGCCGCGGCCGGTATCACCCTGCCGTCGTCCTGTTCGCAGGGCCTGTGCGGTACCTGCAAGAGTCGCCTGGTATCGGGCCAGGTGGACATGCAGCACGCCGGCGGCATCCGGCCGAAAGAGATTGCCCAGGGCCGGTTCCTGCCCTGCTGTTCGGTGCCGCTGTCGGCCCTGGTCGTCGATCGGCTCTGACCCGGCGTCGACCGCCATGCCGGCGACCCGGGCGAAGTCGCGACCCCGACCGAACGCGCCGTCTCGGCCGATCCGCGAACGGGGCGGGTTTCGATTTCGATTTCCGGTCGTCCCGGTCGCGGCCCGAAAGTCCTCGCTGATCGGCCGTGATAGGTTATTTTCCGAGGTCAGGAGGGTATCAGATGCAGATTCCGCAGTTCGGCGCCAGCACGACGTTCGACGATGCCTGCGCGATGGTACTCGAGTACCTGCAGGCCGCGATACCGATGGGATTCTGGTCCGTGACCCGGCACAGCCAGGACACGCAGCTCTACCTGGCGGTGAAGGACTCGGTCTATGGCCAGCGGGCCGGAAACTCCCACCTGTGGTCGGATTCGATGTGCCAATACATGCTGGCCGGCGATGGGCCTCGGATCGCGCCCGACGTCGAACAGGTCCCGGCCTACGCCGGTGCCGGCGTGCGACGGGATCTGCGGATCGGCGCCTACGTCGGCCTGCCGTTGCTGCAGGCCGACGGTGAGGTGTTCGGCACCCTGTGCGGATTGGACGAAGAACGTCAGCCGGCCGAATTGAAGGAACACGAGCCACTGCTGCAGATTCTCGCGCAATTGCTCACGACGATTCTGCAGACCGATCTGATGCGCACGCAGGCGGAGCAATTGGCCGAACGCTCGGCCACAGCCGCCGAGACCGACGTTCTGACCGGTTTGTACAACCGACGCGGATGGGACCGGTTTCTGGCCACCGAAGAGGCGCGTTATCGCCGGTTCGGGCACACCGGCTCAGTGATCATTCTGGATCTGGACAGCCTGAAATTGGTCAACGACCGCTACGGGCACGACGCCGGTGACGCCCACATCCGGCAGGCGGCCCGGGCGATTGCGGAAACGACCAGAGATATGGACATCGTGGCCCGCCTCGGCGGTGACGAATTCGGAATCCTGGCCGCCCACACCAACTCCGAGCAGGCCCAGCATCTCGTCGACCGTCTCTCCGAGCAGTTGACGCTGGTCGGCACTCCTGGTTCGATCGGGTACGCCCCGTACAGCATCATCTCCGGGTTCCCCGGTGCCTGGCAGAGTGCGGATGCCGCGATGTACGAGCAGAAGCGTCACCGGCGGGCGGCGGCGTCGCAGTCGGCGAAGCGGATCCAGCCGCAAACCTGACCGCAGACCGCCCGCAGATCTGACCCAGGCAGCAGCGAGAAGAGAACTCGCTCAGAACGGTTCGGCGAGCGGCGGCCGCACCCGTCCGACGACCGGGCCGAGATCCACCCGGGGGCCACGACCGGTGCGGGCGGTGATGGTCACGGTGTCCCCGTCGCGCAGGTAGCCGCGTTGCGTCCCGTCGTCCAGGACGACGGGGACGGTGCCGTCCAGGGATGCCTCGAGCAGGCTGCCGGCCTGGCCCGGCTCCCATCCGGAGACGGTGCCGGAGGCGTACAGGTCACCGGTGCGAAGGCGCGCGCCGTTGCTGGTGAGATGGGCCAGTTGCTGGGCCGGGCTCCAGTACATGCCCTCGAACGGCGGCTCGGCGACGGTCGTCGTGTTCACATCCACCCGCAGGCGGAGATCGATTCCGCGGCGGTCGCAGCCCGCCAGGTACGGCGGCGGCAGCGGATCCTGCGGTGGGCCTTCCACCCGAGCCTGATCGAAGGCGACCAGGGGCGTGACCCAGGCCGATACCGACGTGGCGAAGGACTTGCCGAGAAACGGTCCGAGGGGTACGTATTCCCAGCGCTGCACGTCGCGGGCGCTCCAGTCGTTGACGAGTACGACCCCGAAAACGTGGTCCTCCAGCACATCTTCCTGCAGCCGGGCCGGCCCGTCGCGTCCTACGCCGACGACGAATCCGACCTCGGCCTCGATATCCAGTTTGCGGGTCGGGCCATCGACGACGGCGCCGGCGTCATCGAGGTACTGCCCGCGCGGCCGCGTCACCTCAGTACCCGACACCACGACGGAACCGGCCCGCCCGTGATATCCGATGGGCAGGGAGCGCCAGCTCGGAGGTAGTTCGGGACTGCTCGGCCGGAAGATGCGGGCGGTGGCCTTGGCGTGGGCCTCGAAGGAGTAGAAGTCGACGTAGTCGGTCACGTCCCACGGCAGCCATTCGCGCAGGGACTGGCGCTCCACCAGGACACCTCGGGTGCGGTCCTGGTGGCGGGAGGCGCTGAGCAGTTCGACCAGGCGCTCCCGCAGTTCGCGCCACATGGTCGGGCCGGTGCTCATGAAGCGATTGAGGGAGTCCGCGGCGAACCATTCCGTGACGAGGCGAGGCCCGAGGATCCCGGCCCCGGCGGCGGCCGCCAGGTCCAGCGCCTGGCCGCCGATGGCCACGGCGACCCGTCGGTCACCTCCGGCCGAGGGTGAGACGACGCCGTAGGGAAGCGTTCCCAGTCCGAAGGGTGCGTCGGGGTCGAGATCCAGCCAGCTGTCCACGTTTTCCCTCCGGCTCGACCACGCCGTCCCAGCCGTTCCCGCCAGCGTGGCATCGTCAGACCATCGACACCCTACAAGCCGCCGGTGCCGGCGTGGCCTACTTCAGATGCGGGATCATCTTTCGGTACAGCGCAACGGCGAACCCGTCGGTGAAGGAATTCTCCGATGTCTGCAGCATGAGGTCACCGACCCGGACGACGGTCTGACCGTCTCCCTTGTAGGCCTCGTCCCCCAGTCCCGGGACTTTCACTCCGCCGGCGTAGATGGCGAAGTTGTCGGCGGAGAGGACATCGATCTCGACCGTGCCCGAGGCTCCGTCACCGTCGATCGTGAACGTGCAGCCCGACATCGGCATGGTGGCGCCCCCGGTGGTGGCCGACCTGGTCGCCTTCAGCGTGTACTTCGTGGCCGACGTCTGGGCTCCGTTGAGGCCCCTTTCCCGGGCGACCGCCGCGGCGTCGGCCTCGCTGAGCAGTGCGCAAACATCGATGGAACCGGCCCGGCTCGCCCCAGCGGCCGCCGAAGGGCCGGCCATCGCCGCTGAAGGGCCGCCCATGGCCGACGGAGGGCCGGCCGGGACCGACCCATTCGACGCGGCCGTCGTGGACGTTGACGGCCTGCCGCAGGCGACCAGGAGGAGCAGGAGCGCCGCCGTGGATGCCCAGCGCAGGCTATGTGAGGTCATGGGGCAGCTTAGGCCGACGGCCGCCACTTGGACCGGCGAACACCCAACAGATTCCTGGCCCGCGGCGCGGCTGCCGTTGCGCTCGGCGAAGGCGGCCGTCGGTGGCTCGCATCAGTGCGGCCGGCTCCGGTGGGCCACGACCTGGTTGCGGCCGGCCTGTTTCGCGGCGTAGAGCGCGGCGTCCGCCTCGGCCAGGAGCAACTGCGGATTCTCGACGTCGTCGGTCGAGCACACGCCGCAGGAGAGGGTCACCCGGCCGACCTCGTCGAAGTGGTGGCCGGCGATCGCGGCGCGGGCGCGTTCGGCCGCCAACGTCGCGGACGCGGTGTCGGTGCGAGGGAGCACCCAGAGGAATTCTTCGCCGCCGATGCGTGCGAGTATCTCGGACTTTCGCGCGACCGAGGTCAGGATGGCCGCGACCTCGGTCAGGACGCGGTCACCGACGGCGTGACCGTGCGTGTCGTTGACCTCCTTGAAGTGATCCAGGTCCATCGCGATGACGCTGAGCGGCTCGTGGGTGAGTCGGGCCGTCTCCTGTTCCCGGGCGAGGTGATCGTCCAGGGCCCGGCGGTTCGACAGGCCGGTCAGCGGATCGGTGGCGGCCTGCGCGGTCAGGGTCGACCAGGCGGTGAGGTTGGTGAGGGTGAGTTCGACCAGTTCGGCGAACTTGGCCAGTTGCTCGAGCACCTCGGAGGTCAACTGGTCGGCCTCGTGTGCGGCCAGGGCAATGGCGCCCCACAACTGGCCCTGGTGCCGGATCGGGGCAGCGGCTCCGGCGACGAGTCCCTCGGCGCGGAGTGCGCCGACCAGGCCGGCGTCCTGCTGCCGGTAGCCGACGAGAGCGGGAAGGCCGGTCTTGGCAACCTGGGCGGTGGCTGACCAGTCCTCCGGCCCGAACGTCAGTGACGCCGACACGGTGTCGGGCTGAACCGGTGCCATGGAGATGATCTCGCCGTGGTCCGGGTCGCTGAACTTCACGACGGCCGCCGTGTCGGCGTTGAAGATGGCGGTCAGGCTGTTCGCGATCTGGGCGCTGACCCGGTCGATCGGCTCAGCCCGGGCGACCGCCGTGGCGATCTCGCGCAGGGCCGCCTGCAGCGCCTCGGCGCGATGCTGCACGGTGACGTCCTGCGCGATGACCATTCCGGCGAACACGGTGCCGTCGGCGTCGGCCACCGGGGCTGCTCTGAGACTGAACACGCGGTCACGTACCCGCTGGGTCCACACCGTGAGCTCCCCGCCGAGCGCCCTCCGATAACGCGGTTCGAGATCGGCGGCCAGGCCGGGGTCGAAGGCCTCGCTGACCGTCTTGCCCTCCAGATCTTGCGGTCGGTATCCAAAGCTGGCCAGCTCACTGCCTTCGGCGATCTGGAACCGGAGTTGGGAGTCGAACAGCAGCACGAAACCGCCCGGGATGCTGGCCGCCAGTGCCCGGTACTGCTTGGCGCTGCGCCGCAGGGTCTGCTCGGCCTCGACCCGATCGGTCATGTCGGTCACGAGCACGAAGAAACCTTCGACCTTGCCGTCGACGATGTGCGGCACGTAGGAGGCCTGGGTGTGCCGGGTGCGGCCCTGCTGATCGACCAGGGTCCGATCGAACAGTTGCTCCTCACCCTGCAGGGCCAGTTCCATGTACGAGCGGTTCGCCTGGAACAGCTTCTCACCGAGGACCTCGCGGATGTGAAGGCCCGGCATGGCCTCAGGGGCGTAGCCGAAGTAGTCCTGATAGGCCCGGTTGGCCAGGACGTTGCGCAGGTCCCGGTCCCACAGCGCAACCAAGCCGGGCAGGCCGTCCAGGACGGCCAGCGCGGCCTCGGCCGAACGCAACTGGCGAAGCTGCTCTGCGCTCCCGGGCGAACCCATACGACCACTTTAGGGGTTTCTCCCGACGGGGTTCCGGCCCTGCTCAGTGGGTGTCTGCGGCCAGAGCCGGATGGGTGCCGGCATCGAGACCTTCGCTGCCCGCCCTTCTGCGCTCCATCCGATTGACCATCCGGTGAGGGCGCCCGGACGCCTCCTGGGCCGCGCCTCGCTCCAGCCGGTCGTCGAGTGGCCTCAGCTCGTCGATCACGTGGCGACGGCGGAGTGCGGAAAGAAGCAGATGATCAGTGAGGGCAGGATTCTTGGGAAGGATGGGTCCTGCAGGTAGGTGCCGATAGCGCCTCGGGTGATCGCGCCCTCGGTCCCGCCGTCGCTGTTGTTCCCCCAGCCTTTCACGACGCGCCCCAGGCTCTGCTGACCATCCGACAAGATCGTTTGGCCGGAGTGGTTCTCGAAGCCGGTCAGATCACGCCGACGAGCGAACGGCGCGGTCGTACCGGGGAGCAGCGTCGCACCGGAGAGTCCAATCCCGCACAGCCAAGCTACTATCAGAGGGGTAGTAGCTGGGTCGAGGCTAACGAGCGAAGCTCAGGGAATCCTATGACCAGACGATCTGGCCGGATGTGGACGAAGAGTCCGGACCGGCCGGGTAGACGATGGTGTGGTAAATGCAGGGGACAAACACCCATCCGGCGTCGCCCTCGGGTATAAGGAGTATCCCGACAAGGGTCTTTGGTCCCTTGGCACCCTGGCGACAACCACCTACCGTCGGTGGGATGGCATGGTTCTTTCGGGTGATGGAGCAGGGAGATGGCACGTGGGCGTGTCGTCACGGTCAAACGGTCTTCGATGCCCATGAGGCGCTCTCCCCGGCCCTGACCCACATTGCCGAGTTGGCCCGCGGTTCCGGGCCGGCTCGAATATTTCTGCATTCCCTCGACGGGGACGTTCAGGAGTTGGAGCACCTGTAGGGGCGATGGCGACCGGCATTGTCGGGCCCGGTTTCATCCCCCGGCGCAGCCACTCCACCAGGTCTTCCACCTGCACGTAGATCTGCCGCGGTAAATCGAGCCCAAGGGCCGGGTCTGCCCGGTCGTCATCTCTTCGATGACCTTGTCCGTGATCCGCGAGATCGTTTCTTTGGACACCGCCGCCGCCGTAGCTCTCCTGGAAGTGGGCCGAGATCTCCCCGGCGGTCAAGCCTTTCTCGTACAACGACGGCACGATCTCATCGACCCCGGCCAGTCGGCGCTGCCGCTCCTCCCGGGATCGGCGGCTCGAACGTGCCAGCCCGGTCCCGCGGCACCTCGATCTCCATGTGCCAGTCAAGGATTGTGGTGCCGGTGCACCGTTTCGGTTGCGCGGCCCTGAGTTGTGAATGCACCGGCTGTCAGCCGATGTGGTTGACGTAGATGCCGGTCTTGGCCAGGGCGAGGCACGTGCCGCCAGCGGGGGCGCAGGCGAGCCCGGCAAGGTAGCCGTCGAAGGTTTGTCGGGTGGTCCAGGTGGTGCCGTCGGTGGTGCTGGCAAGAACGGAGTTGGTGAACGTGTCGGTGCGGAGCAGGCAGGCGGTGTCGCGACATACGGCGAAGGTGCCGTCGCCATATCTCGTGACGTCCGTCAGCGCCCAGAAGGTCCAGGTGTCTCCGCCGTCGTGCGTGCTGAACAGGGCGGATGCGCATTTTGTGACGCCCTGGCCTCCGCATTGCGCGCCGCCGAAGACGATGCCGTCTGTGTCCGAGCCGAACGCGACCCCATTCAGCACGATTCTCTCGCCGCCGAAGAATCGGCCTGGGCCGGTGGGCGGGGGCGCGCCGGTGGCCTGGTCGAAGTCGCTGGGAAGAGGGATCGTGCGCCAGGACTGGCCAAGGTCCGCGCTGAACCACGCGCGTGTCCCGACGGCCCAGCAGTGGGTGGCGTCGATGCAGTCGAGCGAAATGGCGGGCCCGGGCGCGGTAACGGGATGCCAGCGGTGGCCGCCGTCGGTGCTCGCCACCGATTCGGCCAGCCCGGACCGCTCGTCGCCGCCGACGGCGAGGCAGTCGTTCGCGGTGGGGCAGCTCGTGCTGTGCAGTGCGCTCAGCGGTGGCGCGCTTGCGGGCTGCCAGGTGGCGCCGGCGTCATCGGAGACGACGAGGGCGTCGCTGTGGCCGGTGTCTTGTGCGCCGATACAGTGCGCTGGACTGGTGCAGGTGATCAGCCCGAGCGCGTAGGCAACAGGGGGGTACGTCGTGTGCCAGGTGAGGCCGGAGTCGGTGGTTGTGCTCAGGATCGGCTGCCCGGCCGCGTCCTTGCCGACGGCGAGACAGGTTGGCGATGTTGGGCAACTGGCGCTGTAGTAGGTATTCGCGGCAACGGCAGCGACCGGGGTGAAGGCGTGCGCAGCCACTGCGGCGAACGCCCGGGCCGGGGCCGTCGCGCGGGCGGTGGTGGACTCCCCGGTACCGACGGCAGGCAAAGGTGGGGGCGCCGGACCGGTCGAGTGGGTGGTCAGCTCGCTTTTCGTCGAGGTGGTGGCAGGGAGGGTGGGGTGGGCAACGGTGTCGGGTGTGGTCGGCCCGCCTGCTGGTGGTTGCCCAACAAGGTTTGTCGTGACGGAAGCGGGCCCAGCCGTCGTGGATGCCTCTGCGGTTCCCGCAGCAGCCGACGGATGGGAAGTGATCTTCCCGGCGACAACGACGATGACGGCGGTGGCGACTACGGCCGCTACGGCGGACGCGCCGATCCGGGACCGTCTGGTGAGTCGGCTGATCCTGCGGGCCGACGAAGAACGGGGGCGATGCCCAGCGGCTGGGGTGCGGCTTGAGACGGATTCGGGGGTCGTTGTGATCGGCGGGGAAACCGAGTCCGTCTGTGCGACTGCGTGGGTGATGAGGGCGGCGGCGGCGCCGGCCAGGGCTCCCAGGCCGAGGCCGGTTCGCCACGCCGCGCCGTACCTCTGCTGGGCGGCCTGCTCCAGGGCGGCCAGGAAGTCCGCGGCCGTGGCGTACCGGTCGGCGGGGTCTTTGGACAGCCCTTTCATGCACAGTTGCGCCAAATCGGCGGCGAGGGTGGGTTCGAATTCCCTGGGGTCGGGCACAGGTGCGTTCAGGTGCATCCGGGCAACGTCGACCACCCGGTCCGATACGTAGGGGCGGCGCCCGGTGAGCAACTCGAACAGCACCGCCGCGCAGGCGTAGATGTCGCTGCGTCCCGTTACCTGATGGCCTGTGATTTGTTCCGGGCTCATGTATGCCGGCGAACCGGCCACCGAGCCGTCCGCTGACACCGCCCCCTGCGGGCGGGCCAGGCCGAAGTCGATGAGCCGGGACACTCCCCGCCGGTCGACCAGGATGTTGTCCGGTTTGACGTCGCCATGTATCAGGCCTGCGGTGTGTACCGCAGTCAAACCGAGCAGGGCCCCGCGCATGACGTCCAATGCCTGCGGGCCGGTGAGCCGACCGGCGGCGCGGGTCAGCACGGCCCGCAGCGATGCGCCGTCGATCAATTCGGTGACGATCGCGGTGACATCGGGCTCATCGACGACGTCGATGACCCGGACGCAATGCCGATCCTGGATGCGCCGCATCGCATCGGCTTCGGACCGCAATGCGGCCATGGACGCCTGGTCGTCGGTGCGATCTCGGTCCAGCACCTTCACCGCGACCGGCGACCCGATGGTCGGGTCAGAGCCCAGATAGACGGTGCCGAAACTTCCCGATCCCAGCACCGCGCTCACCCGGTAGCGGCCCACGTGGGCCGGTTGATCACCACGGCGTTGTTCCCTCATCGGAGCCAACACATCAGTGCGGCGGCGACGAGCAGCGCAGCGACGACGAACCCGTACAGGAAGGCTCGGGCCCGGTAACGACGCGGCCGGTACACCCGCACCCGCGCGGGAACCGTGGGCAGCCCGCGGGGTGCCGCACCCCCCGCGGCCGGGGCGGTCGCGGCGAGGGTGTCCTCGGGGTGTTCAGGCGATGCCATGATCGATCGCGTAACGGACCAGCTCAACCCTGCGGCGGCAGCCGGTCTTGTCGCGGATCCGGTCCAGATGCGAATGCACCGTCTTGACACTGATGAACAACTCGCCGGCCACCTGCAGGTCACCGTGCCCGGCACAGACCAGCCGGAGCACATCCAGCTCCCGCGCCGACAAACCTGTCTCCAGCCGGGTCCGGGTCAGGTCCCGCCCCTGCGCGTCGATGGTCTGCACCGGAGCGTCCTCGTCGCCCTGGAAGACCACGACGTAGTCGCCGATCAACAGCCGATCACATGAGCGAATGGCGGCCGGACCGGACACCTTGCGCCCGTTGAGGTAGGTGCCGTTGCGGCTCCCACCGTCCTGCACCACCCAGTGCCCGTCCTGGGTCCGCAAGATGGCGTGCAGCCGGGACACCGTGGGATCTCCGGGGAGCTGGACCTCGCAGGTCTCGTCCCGCCCGATCCGGACCGGGTCGACCATCACGGACACGGTCCGGCGGCGGCTGCCGTCATGCACCTCGAGCCGGACCATCCGCGCCTCCACCGAGAGGACCCACGCCGTTGTCCACGATGCGTGGTTCCAGCCACATCGCCGGTGATCCCGATTGACATCAACGCGGCCGATGCCGCTGCACACCAGGAACCGATACCCACACATTTAACGCCGAAATGCCCGCAGCCAACACCGGACTGCGGGTGCCACCGTTTGGGAACAACTTCCTGCACCGCCGCGAAGCCCCGCCGCGCGGAACTCCCGCCGCCAACGGCCCCGCCGGACTGACACGGCGCGCAGCACCTCCGTCCACCTGCGCCGTCACCGACGGCAACCAGAGACTGACCCCCTAGGCAAGGAGCAAAAGAGATGGAGCGCAAGCGAAGGATGATGCATCCAGATGCGGCGGTTGGCGCCGCCACCAGCCGTGGGGGCTGGGTCCGGCGCGCCGTCCTGGTCGCCGCCGCGGTCGCCGCCAGCTGCGTGGTCGCCCTGCAAAGCGGCGGTATCGCCTCGGCCACCGGCGTTTTCTCCACCACGGCGGCCGTCAACGTCCGCAGCGGCCCGGGCACCAACGCCGCCGTCATCGGCGGTGAACCCGCGGGCGCAACCTTCACCCTGCGCTGCCAGTGGCAGGGCGGCACCAACATCGGCGGCAACGCTACCTGGGACAGCGTGCAATTCGGCAACGGCGTCGTCGGTGCGATCACCGACTACCTGACCACCACCCCATCCTGGAACAACTACGCACCTGGCACACTGCCCTGCCTACCTGCGACGCCTGGCCCGCCCGCACCGTCGCCGGCTGTCACCCCGCAGATGCAGAACGCCGCCAACTGGGCCGTCGGCGAGAAGAATTCCCCGGACCCGACATGGAGCGATTACTTTCATCGCCCCTGGAGCGGCTTGTGCGAAGCATTCGTTCAACAGGCGGAAGGATTCCGGTTCCAGTTCGGTTCCGCGTTGGCCGACTACTACTGGCAGAAGAACAACGGCCGCATCCACCTGGATCCTTACCCGCCGGTTGGGGCGCTGGTCTTCTACGCTGGCGGCGCCTACGGACACGTTGCGGTCTCTATCGGTGGCGGCCAGGAAGTGGGAACCTACGGTTTCGACGGGCAACGGCTACCCGTCAGGCAGTACCCGGTGACCGGCTACTTGACTAATCGGTACCTCGGCTGGTCCCGGCCCATCGGCAGTTGACCCAAGCCCGACCACCGTCGGATCTGGGCCGAAAGACTGCGACCACGTGCCGAGCATGGCGACCGGCAGTCATTTGAGCGCGATCAGAACCGCCGCCCGGCCTCGAGTGTGGGCCGCCACCTCCCGGTGGCCCGAACTCCCCAGACTCTCGATCCCACCACTGCCACCGTTGCGCTCGGCACGGCCGAGCACAGCAACCGACCTGGAGGTTGTCATGAACACAGAGACCGGCCCAGCCGCCCGGACACTGTTGGGGGCGCTGGTGGGCGTCGCCTTGTTGGTCGTTCTGGCCGGGTGCGGCGGCACCGCCTCGCCGCCGCCCACCGCGTCCGGTCCGCCGATCCGGGACGTCTCGGTCGCCTCCGGTGTGCGTTCCGCGCCACCGCCGGGCCGGCTCACCGGCTCGGCGACCGCAGCAGAATCTGTGGCCTCGGCGCCCGGCTTGCCGGCCGATTGGTCCGTCCAATCGATCCGCGCAGCTACCGCCGGCCTGCGGGCGTGCGCGCAGGCCGCCACCCTCACGCCGCCGGGTTGCCCCCAAGCAGTCAACACCTACGGCGATGCCCTCACCGCCCACTGGCACCTGCTCAACCAGCCCCTCGAGCACGCCGTCGCCGTTCGGATGGAACCACCCGGCGAAACGGGCGGCGCCCACTCCGCGGGAAGGGTCGCGGTCTTCGGCCTGTACCAGATGGACGTCTCCTACACCCTCGCGGGCCAGGGCCTACGCCCCTACCGCGACTACATCGGCGGCACCGCGGCGGCCATCGTGACCTGGGACGGCAGCGCCGTGTCCAACGTCGCGTTCCCCCAGAACAGTGCTCTGCTCACTGATCTGCCCTCGGTGACCGTCAAACCGTTCAGCCGCCCCGCCGAGGTCAGCGACGCCGCCGTGCTGCAGGCTGTCACAGCAGGATTCAAGCAATGCGTGACGTTGAAGATGCCGCTTTCGGCCGTGGTCGGCATCCACAGCACAGCGCCCGCCGTCCCCAACTGCCCGCAACAACTGCTCGGCGGTTTGGACGTGAACACCGTCAGCGCCAGCTGGGTCCTCAACGCCGACCCCATCCAGGGCGCGCTGGTGTCCTTCGACACCCAACACGGCAATTTCGCGCTCACCGGCAGCTACGACATGACCCTGAACAGTGTGATCGCCAACGTCCCCTACGCCGGCCCGCGCACATCCCGCAGCACCGGCACCTACACCGCCACCCTCACATGGGACGGGCAGCAACTCACCCTGGTCACAATCGACCGATAACCAGCCACCGCTCGCCCGTCATCCGGAGGTCCGCAATGACCGCACATCCACCGACCGCTGCCACCAACGGCCCCCTGCGACGTGGGCTACTCGCGGTCGCGGTCGCGGTCGCGGCCTGCGCCCTAGCAGCCGGCTGCAGTTCCAACCTCACCGAGCCTGGAACCCCAACAGCCATGCCCTGCGCGTCACTGCCGGGATGCACACCGCCGATCCCGCTACCCTCCACGTCCGTCCCGCCGGGACTTCCGCTGGACTGGTCCGTGCAGGCGATTCGCGCCACCACCGTCGCGTTCCTGACCTGCGCCCAGTCGACCTCGTTGCAGCCGCCGAACTGTCCCCAAAGCCTGGCCGCCGGTGAAGCCCTTACCGCGCACTGGAGGGTCCTCAACCGACCCCTGGACTACGCCGTCGCCGTCCCCGCGCCTGCCCAGCCCGGCGTAGCGACTGCGGCCGGTCAGGTCACTGTATTCGGGCTATACCAGATGGACGTCTCCTACACGATCGGCGGTCAGAGTCTGCGGCCCTTCCTCGACTACGTCGGTGGCATCGCGGCGGCCACCATGACGTGGGACGGACACTCATTCCAGAACGTCCAATTCCTCTCCAGCGACGCGGCCGCCGCGGAGCCTGCCCCGAACCTGCCGCCCTTCGCCCGCCCCACCGAGGTCGCGGACGCCGCGGTTCTGACCGCCGTCAAGGCCGGCTTCACCGACTGCGCGACCCTTGCCGTTCCGCTCACCGCAGGCGGCCTGGCCATCCCCAACTGCCCTCAGAGCGCCGCCGTGATCCAAGTCGGCACAGTCACCAGCGCCCAATGGACCCTCACCAGCGACCCCGTGCAGGGCGCGCTCGTCTCCTTCGACACCGCCCACGGCAATTTCGCCGTCACCGGCAACTACCACATGGACCTGCACTACACCACCACCAACGGCAACGCCCTCTCACCTGACAACGGACCCCACACCGGCAAGGCCAGCGGCAACTACACCGCAACCCTGGACTGGGACGGCCACCAACTGAAACTGCTCAAGATCGCCGCCCCGTGAGATTATTCGGTCGCCAAATCATCTGGTTCTAAGGACCAGCGTGAGCACACAAATCGGGAGTATCCGGGGAAGGGTGTACATGATCTTGGTCCTTGACACGCCGCGCTCAGCTTGGCGGGAAGGAACCGAGATCATCGATGCCATGCCGAATCGGAACGGATTGATCAGCAGCCGTTCGGCCAGGCCCTGGTGGAGCAGGCCCGATCTGAGGGGGTCGACCCGATTGGGCCCCAGGGTCTGCTCGAGCCGGCGATCGTGCGCAAGCGCCAACGCCGCGCCAACGTGAAGTCAGTGCAGATGATGCAGGGGCACAAGTCGGCTGCGACGACGCTGGACGTCTACGCGGACCTGTTTCCCGACGACCTGGATCTCGTCGCAATCGCGCTTGATCAGGCAGCGTCTGCAGCGGTTGTGCCGAAAACTGCCCAAGGTCAGAAGAAGGGCCAGCCTCCGACTGGCGTAGGCTGGCCCTTCTTCTGCGGTGTCACTGGTCGGGGTGACAGGATTTGAACCTGCGACCTCTTCGTCCCGAACGAAGCGCGCTACCAAGCTGCGCCACACCCCGGTGAACCTCGAAAAGTCTATCCGATCCGACGGGGTGCTCCGAACCAGATTGACCGGCGAGGTGGGCTGGGATTCATGCTCTTGGCACCAGCGTCAGCAGCGTGGCCTCGGGGCGGCAGCAGAACCGGACCGGCATGTACGGCGAGTTGCCCAGGCCGGCCGAGACGTTCAGCCACATGTCGGCCCCCCACCGGGACAGCCCGCGGGCGCGACCCCGGTCGATGCCGGAGTTGGTGACGATGGCCCCGTACCCGGGGATGCGGAGCTGGCCGCCGTGGGTGTGCCCGGCCACCACCAGGTCGTAGCTGTCCTCGGCGAACGCGTCCAGGACCCGGGGTTCGGGGGAGTGGGCGACGCCGATCCGGACCACGGCGTCAGGGTCGGCCGCGCCGGCGATCTCGGCGTACCGGTCGCGCTTGAGGTGCGGGTCGTCCACTCCGGCCAACGCGATCCGCTGCCCACGCACGGTGAGGACCTGCTTGCGATTGGACAGGTCGACCCAACCGCGTTCAGCCTGGGCGGCCCGGAGATCACGCCACGGCAGCGGGTCCGTCTTGGGCAGCGGAGTCGACTTCAAGAAGTACCGGTGCGGCGACTTCGGCCGCGGAGCGTAGTAGTCGTTGTTGCCGAAGACGAACGCACCCGGCACGTCCAGCAGCGTTCCGAACGCCTTGACCACCATCGGGACGGCCTGGTGGTGCGAGAGGGAGTCACCGGTGTTGATCACCAGGTCGGGCCGCAGGTCAGCCAGAGCACTCACCCACGCCGCCTTGTGGTGGTGGGCCGGCGTGATATGCAGGTCCGACAAGTGCAGCAGCCGGATCGGCCATGCCCCCGGCTCCAGCACCGGCACCTCGACCCGGCGCAGGGCGTACCACCGACGTTCCAGCACGGTGGAGTAGACGAGGCCGGCGGCGGCGGTCCCGGCCACTGCGGCGGCCGACCTCATCAGGGCGCGATCAGCCGCCACTGGTCGTGGGTCCCGCCGAGTAGTAGACGGTGACCGTGCTGCCGGGCAGAGCATTCTCCAAACCGGCCGGGGACTGCCGGGTCACGTGGTTGACCGCCACCGACTGGCTCTGCGTCTCGATCTGCAGATCGGCCACGAAGCCCTTGGCCTGGAGATCGGCCGCAGCCTGGGTGGAGAGCTCCCCGACGACGTTCGGGACGACCGTCTTCGGGTCGCCGTCGACCGAGTAACCGCTGGCCGGGGGGAACAGGGTGGGGTTGGCCTGGTCGTAGGTCGGGTCGGCCTTCTGGATGCCGAGCATGGCCTGGAACCAGGTCGTGGCCGGGACCGATCCGCCCGTCATACCGGTGATCGTCGCGGTGGTGTTGCCCTCGGAACTCTTCGCCTGGGCGACCGTGCAGGTTCCGGCGGCGGTCAAGGCCAGCGGGTCGGTCGCGGCCTTCGGCGGGTTCATGCAGATCGGTTTCGGCTTGGGCGTGTAGTCCCAGGTCAGGTTGGCCGCGCTGTACTTGGGGGTGAAGCCCAGGAAGGCCGAGGACTTGTAGTCGCCGGTGGTGCCGGTCTTCCCGGCCGCCGTCCCTGGGGTCAGGTTCCAGCCGGCCGCCTTGGCCGACTGGTTCGCCGTCCCCTTGCTGCCGTCGATGTCCTCACCCATGGCCCGGGCCAAGGCGTTGGCGATGTCCGGGCTGACCGCCTGGGTGCACGTGGCCGGCGCCTTGACCGTGACGACCCCGCCGTTGCGGTCGGTCACGATGTTGATCGGGTTGGGCGGGCACCACTCACCGTTGTCGGCCAGCGAGGCCCCGACGTTGGCCAGTTCCAGCGGGCTGACCGGCGTGACACCCAGGGTGAACGATGCCACCTTCTGGGTCACCAATTCCTGGGCGTAGGTGTTGGTGCTGCCGGTGAACAACGTGTCGACCTGGCCGGCCGGCAGGTTGTAGCCCTTCATGCCCAGCGCGACCGCCATGTTCACCACCACCGGCAGGGTCAGCTTGTCCTCCAACTCGACGAAGGCGGTGTTGGGGGACGTAGCCAGGGCATCGGTGATGGACAGCCGGGTGGGGAAGGTCTCGGCGTTGTCGGTGTTGTTGTGGAAGGCGTGGGCCGGGGCGATGGTGCTGGCGTACTGCACCGGGTTGTCGACCTTGGAATTGATGCCAAGGCCGGCCTTCAGCGCGGCCGCGGCGGTGAAGATCTTGAACGTCGAACCGGCACCGAGCGGCGCGAACGTGGTGGTCAGCTTCTGCACGGTCTGACCCTTGGTGGTGTCGAGCCCATACGGCCGGTTCGCCACCAGGGCGAGAACCTTCCGGTTGGAGTTCGGTTGAACCACCGCCATGACGTTGGCGATGTTCTTGTACGTGGTCGGCGACACCGTCTTGTTGACGGCGGTCTTCGCGTTCGTCGTCGCGGTCTTGTCCAGGTTGGTGACGATCTTGTACCCGCCGTCGGCGATCGCCGAGGCGCTGATCCCCGCCGTGGCCAGGTAGTCGAGTGCGTACTGGCAGTAGTAGCCGTTGGTGAAACGGCTGTCGCTGACCGCATCCGAGCGGGGGACGCAGCCGGTGGAGATCGACTTGCGCTTGCTCAGCTCCGCGCGCAGGTCGTCGCTCTTGGCCGCCTGCATCTGGGCGGTGGTGATGTAGCCCTGCTGGGTCATCAGGGTGAGCACCACGTTCCGCCGGTCGATGGAGTCCTGGTAGGACGACTGGTCGGTCGGGTTGTACTTGTTGGGGTTGTTGACCATTCCGGCCATCATGGCCGCCTCGGCGAGGGTCAGATCCGACGCGTGCACCCCGAACAGGGCCTCGGCGGTGGCCTCG
This sequence comes from Nakamurella panacisegetis, assembly GCF_900104535.1. Lineage (NCBI taxonomy): Bacteria > Bacillati > Actinomycetota > Actinomycetes > Nakamurellales > Nakamurellaceae > Nakamurella > Nakamurella panacisegetis. The sequence continues at coordinate 2,534,745 of NZ_LT629710.1, forward strand.
GCTCCGTAGACGTTCGGCAGGAACGCGACCAGGTTGAGATAGCCGGTCAGGATGTCGTCCTTGGTCTCCTTCTGCTCCAGGGTCAAGGCCAGCTTGGCCTCGCGGAGCTTGCGGCCCGGCGTGACGGCGATGGCCGCGGCCTTCTCGGCATCGGTCTTCGCCTGCACCAGGAACAGGTAGTTCTTCACGTACTGCTGCGTCAGCGTGGATCCGCCCTGCTGCCCGCCGGATGCGTTGCTCAGCAGCGCCCGCACGGTGCCGCGCCAGTCGACGCCCTTGTGGATGAAGAAGCGCTTGTCCTCGATGGCGACGATCGCCGACTTGAGGGTCTGGGAGATCTTCGCGCTCGGGACGATCTGTCGATTCTGGTCGTAGACGTAGGTGATCAGGTTGGTGCCGGTGTTGTCGTAGATGGCGCTGCGCTCCGGGATCACCCCGTCGAGGACGTTCTCGTTGGTGGCCGCCAAGGCGCCGGTGATCTTGTTGGACGCCAGCCCCAGCCCGAGCGAATACGGCAGCAGGAGACCCGCGACCAGCACTCCGGCCAGCAGAGTCGCGATCGTCAATCGGCCGATACCACCTAGAACTCGCACGTCGGCAAGGTTACCGGGGCCAGGGTGAGGTCGAGGTTTCCTCCCGTCCGGACCACGAGCACGCCACTTGCTGGTCACGTTCGGTGACGGCGGCCCGGGTCGCCTGACACCCGGTGGAGGCGCAGGCCACACAGATTCCTCCGAACGGGACGTATCTGCGTTCGGTGATCCCTGCTCTTCCCGACATGGAACGCCCGGGAGGCGGGCTGCGTCACAACTGCCGTCGTCACCGGCCACCCGATCCGGGGGTCGGTTTGAACGAATGGCTGCGGGAGCACTTCCAGTGCAGGTGGGGCGCCCGGCGCAACCGATCGATGTCAGAGCTCCGCGAGGAGCAAGAAGGGATGTGTCGAAGATGGTCCGACCCACGCTGAGCGTTGTCCCCGAGGACGCCGGTGTCTCTGCGAGCTACGGCGGGCAGGACATCGAGGCCGGCCGGCCCGCCATCACCACCTTGCTCCGCGACTCCGAATGGACGGTCCGCGCGGTCTGCGCCGGGGCCGACCCGGATGCGCTCTTCGTCACCGGCGCCGCTCAGCGTGACGCCGCCAAGATCTGCCAGGCCTGCCCGGTGCGCCTGGAGTGCCTGGCCGACGCCCTGGACAACCAGATCGAGTACGGCGTCTGGGGCGGTATGACCGAGCGGCAGCGCCGCGCCGTCCTGAAGAAGTCCCCGGAGGTCACCAGCTGGCGTCCCCTGCTCGAGGAGGCCAGGGCATCGGCCACGGCGGAAGCGGCTAGCTGATCGCTCCGCCGGTCAACCGGGCCGCGATGATGCGCAGATCCGGAAGGTCGTGCGCGTCGAAGGCCAGAGCCGGCACCTCCACCACCGGCAGGTCGGGGTGGGCCCGGTCCAGCCGGGCCCGGATGCGCTGCTCCTGGGCCCGTACGTTGAGCCGGTCGGCGTGGATGCCCAGGGCCGCCGCGGTGAGCGGGGACGAACCGGCCGCGTCGCGGATCGCCGCGGCCGTGCTGGCCGCATCCAGATCCGCCGTCGGTGGATGGGTGCGATTCAGGATCAGCCCGGCCAACGGCATCCGGTCGGCCCGCAACCGATCCGCGAAGTACGACGCCTCGCGCAGGGCATCCGGCTCCGGAACCGCGACCACCACGAACACCGTCCGCGAGGAGCGCAGCAGGTCGTAGGTGGCCTGGGCCCGCTCCCGGAAGCCGCCGAACATTCCCTCGAAGAGCTGCACGAAGGTCGCGGCGTCGCTGAGCATCTGGCCGCCGATCACCGACGTCACGGCCTTGGTGAAGATCTGGAAGCCGGCCCCGACGATCCGCATGACGCCTCGGCCCGGGCTGGCCAGCAGGCGGATCATCCGGCCGTCGAGGAACGATGAGAGTCGTTGCGGCGCATCGAGGAAATCCAGCGCCGAGCGGGACGGCGGAGTGTCGACCACGATCAGGTCGTACTCGTTGGTGGCGGCCAACTGGCTCAGCTTCTCCATCGCCATGTACTCCTGGGTGCCGGAGAACGAGGTCGAGATGGTCTTGTAGAACGGGTTGGAGAGGATCTTCCCGGCGTGATCGGCGTTCGCGTTGGACGACACCATCTCGTCGAACGTGCGCCGGGTGTCGAGCATCATGGCCCACAGTTCCCCGCCGTCATCGGCGTGCACCACGTCGACCTTGCGGGGGACGTTGTCCAGTTCGCCCAGTCCGAGCGACTGGGCGAGCCGGCGGGCCGGGTCGATGGTCAGCACCGCCACCTTGCGTCCCTGGTCGGCCGCGTACAGGGCCATCGCCGCCGCGGTCGTCGTCTTCCCGACCCCGCCGGAACCACACGTGACCACGACGTGGACGGACGGGTCGGTGAGCACCCCGGCCAGATCCAGTGGCGCCTTCATCGCCCGACTCCCTGTCCGGCTAGCTCGTCGGCCAACTCGTACACCCCGCCGAGATCGGCCCCGTCGACCAGCCGCGGCAACGACAGCATCGGCACCCCGGCCGCGGCGAGCTGGGCGCGGCACTCCTGCTCGGCCAGTACCCGGATGGCGTGGTCGGCCGTCTCCTGGGCCAGCCCGTCCAGCAGCTCGGGGTCAGGATCGATACCGGCGCCGGCCAGTCCCGCGCCGAGGCGGTTGATGTCGAGACGGTGCTCGGCCGCCGGCCTGAGCGAGGCCGGGCCCAGATGCGAGACGGTGGCGGCGTTGACGATGATCGAACCGACCGGCAGGTCCGCCGAGCGCAGTTCGGTGATCGCCTCCAGGGTCTCGGTCACCGGCATGTCCTCCAGCAGCGTGACCAGATGCACCACCGTGTCGGCCGAGTGCAGCAGTTCGACCACCCCGTCGGCCTGGTTCCGGATCGGACCGCGCTTGGCCAGATCGGCCATGGCCACGGTCACGTTGAGGAACGTCACGATCCGGCCCGTCGGCGGGGCATCCATCACCACCGCGTCGTACACCGGCCGGGCATCGTGACCGCGCCGGGTCACCGTCTCCTTGACCTTGCCGGTCAGGAGGACGTCACGCAGGCCCGGGGCCAGGGTGGTAGCGAACTCGACCGCTCCCATCCGCTTCAGGGTCCGCCCGGCGAAGCCCAGGTTGTAGAACATCGCGAAGTATTCGAGCAGGGCGGCCTCGATGTCGACGGCCAGCGCCCGCACCTCACCGCCACCCGAGGCGACGGCGATCTTCCGCTCCTCGTAGGGCAACGGCGGAACGTCGAACAGCCGGGCGATGCCCTGCCGCTCCTCGACCTCGGCCAGCAGCACCCGCCTGCCGTCGGCGGCCAGCGCCAGGGCCAGGGCCGCCGCGACCGTCGTCTTGCCGGTTCCGCCCTTCCCGGTGACGACGTGCAGCCGCGCGCGGCGGGCGGCCGCCGGCCACGCGTCGGGGTCGATCCTGGTGCGGGGGGCCGCGTCCGCGGCCTCTCGGGGAGTCATGTCGGGTCCGGTTCCCCTCAGCTCGACAGCGCCATGACGCCCACAGTGACCGCCGGCACGGCGATCAGTATCAACCCGACCCAGATCGGGACGAAGAGCACCGCCACGAATCCGATCGGGACGACGACGGCCAGCTTGGCCGCCGCCCTGGTCGCCCGGCCCAGGGTCCAGGCCGGCCGATCGCGCAGGGTGTCGTAGCGCAGCAGCACCAGCACCCCGAGGATCAGCGCCTCGACCCCGGCCGCCAGGGCGTGCCACCCGTCCATGCGCGCCACACTATCCCCGGTGCGGCGCGGCCCGGACGAGACAACCGCGGGCCCGGGTGGCGCTGGTCCGGGTGATCGGCCGGTCAGCCCCTAGAGTTGTTCCCATGACGACACCCGCCACCCGGCGAACCTTCGAGTACGCCACCGTGCCTCTGCTCACGCACGCCACCAAGGCCATCCTGGACACCTGGGGAGAGGACGGCTGGGAACTCGTCCAGGTCGTCCCCGGACCCAACCCCGAGCAGCTGGTCGCCTACCTGAAGCGGGAGCGCGCATGACCGTCGCCGATCGTCTGGCCGAACTCGGCATCGAGCTGCCGAGCCCCGCGGCCGCCGCCGGTTCCTACGTCCCGACCGTGCGGTCGGGGTCGATGCTGTACACGTCCGGGCAACTGCCGTTCGTCGACGGCAAGCTCCCGGCCACTGGCAAGGTCGGTGCCGAGATCAGCCCGGAGGACGCCAAGGGCTACGCCCGGCTCGCGGCGCTGAACGCGCTGGCCGCGGTGGACGCCGCAGTCGGACTGGACAACGTCGTCCGCGTGGTCAAGGTGGTCGGTTTCGTGGCCTCCGCCCCGGGATTCACCGCGCAGCCCGGTGTCATCAACGGCGCGTCCGACCTGTTCGTGGAGGTACTGGGCGAAGCCGGTCGTCACGCCCGGTCGGCCGTCGGTGTCGCCGAGTTGCCGTTGGGCACCCCGGTCGAGGTGGAAGCGATCTTCGAGGTCCGCTAGGGATCCGGCCGGGCCCCAGTGGTCAGTCGGCCGCCAGGTTGGCGGCATGGGCGTCACGCATGCCCATGTTCGCCAGCCGCGGGTCGCTCACCTCGTGGCCGGCCAGAACGGCGTCGAGATACCGGCGGTCTGCCTCCCACCGCCGCATGGGATCCGATGTTGGATGCCCGTGTCCGGGCACCAGGACCCGGGCCTGGCGCACGTAGGGCAGCAGCACCGTGAGGCCCTGGTCGTAGGCGGCCAGGCCGGTTTCCTGGGCCAACGGCAGCTCGACGTCGCTGAGCATGTCACCGGCCAGCAGCACGCCGGGCCCGGGCAACCAGACCGCGGCGTGCCCGGCGGAATGCCCGTCGTGGACGACGATCTCGGCCCGCGGCCCGTCCCACGGCAGGACGTCGCCGTCCAGCGGCCGAACCATCCCGACGAGTGGCATCAAGGCCACCGGCCAACTCGGCCCCAATGCCTCCACCAGTTCGCCGCGGTACTCGGCCACCAGGTCGGCGGCGGCCGGCGAGGCCCACCGGGGAGGGCCGCCGAACCCGGGATGCCACAACACGTGATCGTGGTGGGCGTGCGTGGAGAAGCCGGCCTCCACCCGCAACCCCGACTCCTCCAGGAAGTCGGCCAGATCCGACAGTTCGTCCGGATCCCAGGCCGGGTCGACCAGCAACGCCGTGCCTGCGTGCACCACGACGGTGGACGTGGTGACCTCCCGGCGGCTGGTCGCGACCAGCACCCCCGATGCCACCTCCACCATCGTCCGGCTCATCACGGCAGCCTATGTGCAGGGCAACATCCGGTGTCGGCGTGGATGACCGGCGGGTGGGCGGGCTAGCGTGACGTCGTGGCAGAACAGAGTCCCCATGGGCCCGCCGGTGCCGAACCGGTCGAGCCGCGCCTGGCGGCGACCGTCATGCTGCTGCGCGAGGGGTCGGCCGGCCTCGAGGTCTTCGTCATGCACCGCGTCGCCGGCATGGCCTTCGCCCCCTCGGTCACCGTGTTCCCGGGTGGTGGCGTCGACCCTGGAGACCATGACGCCCCGGTCTGGTCCGGACCCGACCGACGCTGGTGGGCGACGGCGCTGGCCAAGGAGCAGGATCTGGCGTCGGCTCTGGTGGTGGCGGCTGTGCGGGAACTGTTCGAAGAGACCGGCGTCCTGCTGTCGGAAGGTGGCCTGGGCGAGTCCGAACGCCAGGCCGTGGCCGAACACCGCAGCACCCTTCGCGAGGTGATGGACCCGCACCGGCTCAGGCTCCGGTCCGAACTGCTGCGGCCGTGGGCGAACTGGATCACCCCGCCGGGCAACACGCGCCGTTACGACACCTTCTTCTTCCTGGCCGCACAGCCGGAGGGCCAGGAGGCGCAGATGCTCACCTCCGAGGCCGAATCCGGGCGGTGGGCGCGACCGGTGGACCTGCTGGCCGAGCACGCCGGCGGTCAGCTCGCCATGATGCCGCCGACCCTGTCCATGCTGATCGATCTCCAGCGGGCCGGCACCGTGCAGTGGGCGATGAGTCAGAGCAAGACGGTCACCCCGCTCACGCCGGTGGTCCGCAGCCGGCCCGGGGAGCCGCTGGAGATCGAAGCTGACGGCCGGGTCTTCTCCTTGCGGAGGCAGGGCACATGACGCACCCGCTGGTCGGCCGCGTTCGCGGCGTCACGTACGGGGTCAGCGTGCTGCTGGCCGACAACGCCGGCCCGATGACGCTCGACGGAACCAATTCCTACCTGCTCGCCGGCCCGGATTCGGTGGGGTTCGTCGTGGTGGACCCCGGTCCGCTGGACGAGGAGCACCTGCAGACGCTGGCCGCCGAGGGGCCGGTCGAACTTGTGCTGATCACCCACCGCCATCTCGACCACACGGCCGGCGCGCGCCGGTTCGCCGAGATCACCGGGGCGCCCGTCCGGGCGGCCGACCCGGGCCACTGCCATCGCGGTCTCCCGCTGGTCGACGGGGAGCTGATCGAGGCGGCGGGTCTGCAGATCCGGGTACTGGCCACGCCGGGTCACACCGATGATTCGGTGTCGTTCCATCTGCCCGAGCCCGACGGGCCCGGTGCGGTCCTGACCGGTGACACGATCCTGGGCCGCGGTACCACCGTGATCGCGTATCCGGACGGCGACCTCGGATCCTTCCTGGAGTCGCTGGACCGGCTGGCCGGTCTGGGCAGCGCCATGGTGCTGCCGGGCCACGGCCCCGAACTGCCGGATCTGGCTGCCGTCTGCCGCGACTACTACGAACACCGGCAGCAGCGGTTGGACTCGATCCGGGCGGCGCTGCTGGTGCTCGGCGCAGACGCCGGCGTCGACGCAGTGACGGATCTGGTCTACACCGACATCGAGCCGGCCGTGCGCGGGGCGGCGGAGTTGTCGGTGGCCGCCCAGCTCGCCTACCTCCGCACCTCCGGGTGAAGCCCGGACACGTGCGGGCCGCCGCCCTGCACCACGTGCGGCACCCCACCCACCGGTACCCGCCGGCCGCGGTGGCCGCTCTGGCCTGCCCGCACTGCGGGACCGGCCTGACCTGTGATGACGACACTTTCACCTGCCAGAACGGGCACACCTTCGACATCGCCCGGCAGGGCTACGTCGCCCTGCTCGCCGCCCGGGCGCGGACCGACACCGGCGACAGTTCGGACATGGTCACCGCCCGCGAGCAGTTCCTGGGGGCCGGGCACTACGCCCCCATCGCGGCGGCTCTCGGCCCGGTGTCGGGGCCGGTGCTGGAGATCGGGGCCGGGACCGGTTACTACCTGAGCGCCGTCCTGGATGCGGGGGCGACGGGGGATGTGGCCGGAGCGACGGGGGATCTGGCCGGGGCGACGGGGGATCTGGCCGGGGCGAAGGTGGGGATCGCTCTGGACTCGTCGAAGTTCGCTGCGCGCCGGGCGGCCCATGACCGGCGGGTGCTGAGCGTCGTGGCCGACGCCTGGTCGTCGCTGCCGATCCGGTCGGAGTCGCTCGGTGCCGTGCTGAGCGTGTTCGCGCCGCGCGATCCGTCCGAGGTGCGCCGGGTACTGCGACCCGGCGGTCGGTTGATCGCCGTCACGCCGAACCCGAAGCACCTGGGTGAACTCCGGGATCGCATAGACATGCTCACCGTCGACGAGGGCAAGGCCGACCGTCTGGTCGCCGCGTTCGACGGACTGCTGACCCCGGTCGGCCACCGCGTGGTCGAGTTCGCGATGAGCCTGACCCGGGCCGATGTCTCCGCCCTGGTCCGGATGGGCCCGAGCGCTCGGCACCTGACCGCGGACGGGTTGGCCGCGCGGGTCGAGGCCCTGCCGGAACCGTTACCGGTCACCGCAACGGTCACCGTGAGCACGTTCGAGAAGCCGGCTGGACGGTAGTTCGGTGTCCACCCGTGGGCGGACGCCGCTACCGGCCCTGAGTGAGCTGTGAGCGGGAGGTCAGCGCGCCCGGCGGGAAAGACGTTCGGCGTCGAGGATGACGACGCTCTTGCCTTCCAGGCGCAGCCAGCCGCGGTGCCCGAAGTCGGCCAGTGCCTTGTTGACCGTCTCGCGCGAGGCGCCGACCAGCTGGGCCAGTTCCTCCTGCGTCAGGTCGTGGGTGACCCGGAGGTGACTGCCCTCCTGCTGGCCGAACTGGCGAGCCAGCTGCAGCAATGCCTTGGCCACGCGTCCGGGGACGTCGGTGAAGATCAGGTCGGCGAGGTTGTTGTTGGTGCGCCGGAGACGGCGGGCCAACACGCGGAGCAGCTGTTCGGCGATCTCCGGGCGCTTGGCGATCCATTCCCGCAGAGCGGCGCGGTCCATCGTGGCCAGGCGGACGTCGGTGACGGCCGTGGCGCTGGACGTGCGGGGACCGGGGTCGAAGACCGACAGCTCGCCGAACATGTCGGACGGACCCATGATGGCCAGCAGATTCTCCCGGCCGTCGGGGGAGTTGCGTCCGAGCTTCACCTTGCCGGACAGGATCACGTAGAGCCGGTCGCCGAGCTCGCCCACCGAGAAGATCGAGCTACCGCGGGGGTACTCGACCGATTCCAGCTGCGACCCGAGCGCCAACGCGGCATCCGGGTCGACCCCCTGGAAGATGCCGGCCCTGGCAAGGGTTTCCTCCACGTGTCCTCCTGATCAGCAATTGCCTTCGCGCAGCATTCTTGTCCGCAGACGAGCGAACAGTGCCTACTGGCGGAGCCAGAGATCACATTCCACCACGGCAACTGCCCTGCGCACACGCTGGGGCGCAAAACGCGCGGGCGTGGCGGGCCGGAGAGCGACGGGTTCGAGCGGTCCCGAGGTCAGCCCCGGCGAACCTTGCGGCCGCGCGGGCGACGGCGCAGCCGGAAGCGGTCGAGCGCACCGGACCAGCCCTCGCGGATCAGGGTGTTGACCTCTTCCGGGCGCGCCTGGTCGAGGAACTCACCGACCTCGTCCTCGGTGACCAGGGCAGGTCGCAGCCGGTCCTCGACGCGGCTCATCAGCAGCGCGAAGACCATCAGCAGGAGCGGGAACAGGAGCACCAGGAAGACCGTCATGATCGGGTCATCATCGCATCCGGCGGCCGGTGCCCGGTGGCGGAACGCTCGGATTCGTCGGTCTATCGGGTCACTCGGCCGCGACGGTCGGCCAGGAACCAGGGCGGTGTCGCGGCGCCCCGTCCCGGGCCGACCGGCCCCGAAGCGTCCCGGCTCGTCGGCCGCACGGCACTGATGTCGGTCCCTTGTGGGACGCTGGCATCGTGCCAAGGACAACCGGCGATCAGGTCGCCGTCACCGACCCGGTCGCCGTGCCGGTGCGAACCCCGAGGATCAAGCGGGCCACCGTGCCGGCCACACCGCTGGCCCGGACGCGCCGGGCCCGCAAGATCGCTGGGCAGCTGGCCCTGGAGTTCCCGGATGCGGTGTGCGAACTCGATTTCACCACGCCGCTGGACCTGGCGGTGGCGACCATTCTGTCGGCGCAATGCACCGACGTGCGGGTCAACATGGTGACCCCGGCGCTGTTCGCGAAGTACCCGGCCGCGGCCGACTATGCCGGGGCCGATCGCGCCGAGCTCGAGGAGATGATCCGGACGACGGGGTTCTTCCGGAACAAGGCGAACTCCATCATCGGGTTGGGCCGCGACGTCGTCGAACGGTTCGGCGGCGTGCTGCCCGGGACGCTCGAAGATCTCGTCACGCTGCCCGGCATCGGCCGGAAGACGGCCAACGTGATCCTGGGCAACGCATTCGGCGTCCCGGGGATCACCGTCGACACCCACCTCGGGCGGTTGGTCCGCCGCTGGGGCTTGACCACCGAGACGGACGCCGTCAAGGTCGAGTTCGAGCTCAACGCCATGATTCCGCCGGCCGACTGGACGATGTTCTCCCATCAGGCGATCTATCACGGCCGTCGGGTGTGTCACGCGAAGAAGCCCGCCTGCGGAGCCTGTTTCATCGCCGATCTGTGTCCGTCCTACGGAGCCGGTCCGGTCGAGCCGGCCCTGGCTGCGCAGCTGGTCGCCGGGCCGGAGCGTCCGCACCTGCTGGCCCTGGTCGGGCTGGCCGACGAGACGTGACCGACGCGTCTCGGGGCGACTTCCTTCGGGTGGGCCGCCGGCTCGTCGCCGACGACCTGGTGCCCGCGTGGATGGCCCGATTGGTGCGACGGATCGACGGAGCCACCATCGAGGACCTGCTTCCGCGGCCGGCCCTGAGTGCTCCGCAGGTGGCACGGCGCAGCGCGGTGCTGATGCTCTTCGCGGACGGGCCGGCCGGGCCCGATCTCCTTCTCACCGAGCGGGCCGGCACCCTGCGATCGCACGCCGGACAACCGGCTTTCCCGGGCGGCAAGCAGGACGGGGACGAGGACGCGGTGACCACCGCGCTCCGGGAGGGAGCCGAGGAGACGGGGCTGGATCCGGCGACCGTGCTGCCCGTCGCGTTGCTCCCGGAACTCTTCCTGGGGGTCACCGGATTCCTGGTCGCCCCGGTCCTGGCGTACTGGCCTTCACCCGGCCCGGTGGCCCCCGTCGATCCGGGCGAGACCACCGCTGTCGCCCGGGTACCGGTGTCGGAGCTGGCTGATCCGGCCCGACGCGGACGGGTCCGGCATCCGAGCGGGTATGTCGGCCCGGCCTTCGAGGTGGCCGGGCTGGTCGTCTGGGGCTTCACCGCGGGCCTGGTCGAGGCACTCCTGGATCTCGGTGGCTGGGCGGTGCCGTGGGATCAGGAGCGCTACATCGACCTGCCGGAATCGGGTGGGAAACTGACCGATCCCGAGGCCGGGCACCTGGGAGACAACGAACCCACTGACGAAACGTCTGTCACCACGTGACCTTCGTCGACGCCCTGGTGATCGCGCTCCTGCTCGGGGCCGCGTGGTCGGGATACCGGCGCGGGTTCATCAATGCCTCGATCGGTCTGATCGGCGCGATCGGCGGTGCCGTCATCGGGATCAAGATCGCCCCCGTGCTGATGAGCCACATCAGTGACAGCGCGGCCAAGGTCGCGGCCGGCGTCGCGTGCGTCGTCCTCGGCATCGGCATCGGCGAGATCGCCGGTGCCGCTCTCGGCCGCGCGCTCTCCGAGCGGGTCACCTGGCGGCCGGCGATGGCCCTCGACCGCGGATTGGGGCTGGTCGGGAACACGCTGGCCGTCCTGGTGGTCGCCTGGATGATCGCCCTGCCGCTCGGGTCGGTGCCGTTCCCCTGGCTGGCGTCGGCGGTCCGGTCGTCGGCGGTGCTGGGTGCGGTCGACAAGGTGATGCCCGACGGCGCCCGCAACATCTCCACCCGCATGCGGCAGTTGTTCGACGAGTCCGGGTTCCCGGCCATCCTCGACCCGCTGACCCCCACCCCGGACGTGCAGGTCGGCGTGCCGGACTCGACGCTCGGGTCCTCCGCCGTGCTGAAGAAGGCCGGACAGTCGGTGCTCAAGGTCCGCGGCGCCGCCCCGTCCTGCTCGCGCCGGATCGAAGGCTCCGGTTTCGTCATCGCTCCGGGGAAGCTGCTGACCAACGCGCACGTGGTCGCCGGAACCGACAAGGTCACGGTGGAGGAGGGCACCAAGACGCTCGATGCGACGGTGGTCGTCTACGACCCGAACCGTGACCTCGCGGTGCTCGACGTGCCCGGCATGACCAGGAAGGCGCTGGTCTTCGACCGGACACCGGCGAAGGCCCCGGATTCGGCGGCCCCGGCCGGCTATCCGCTGGACGGCCCGTTCACCATCACTCCGGGCCGGATCCGCAGCCGGATCACGCTCAGCGGTCCGAACATCTATTCGTCGGCCACCGTGACCCGCGACGTGTACACGCTGCGCGCCAATGTGCGCGCCGGCAACTCGGGCGGACCACTGCTCGCCGCCGACGGCACCGTCCTCGGCGTGGTGTTCGGCGCCGCCATCGACAAGCCGGACATCGGCTTCGCACTCACCACGGCCGAGGTGGCGCCGGTCGTCGCCCGGGGCCTGGTCGACGACACCCCGGCGGCCACCGGCGCCTGCACGGCCGACTAGTGACCGGCTGCGTCAGACCGACGAGCTCAAGAACGCAGCGATCCGGGCGTTTACGATGCCGGGCGCTTCCTCGGCCGGGTAGTGGCCGACTCCCGGAATGACCTCGAAGGTGTAGGCACCGGCGCACTGGTCCTTCGTGCCGCGAAGCGCGGCGGCCGGGGTGAACCGGTCGCCCTCGCCGACCAGATGCAGCACCGGAGCGGTCAGCGGGCGGGCCAGCGCCTCGCGGTGCCGGTGACCGTCAGAGCGATACGGCGACCGGGCGACCCACCGCAATGGTTCGATCGCGCCGCGCGCGGCGCCGGGCGTCACGATGGCCCGCCTCATCCCGGCGATGGTCCGGGTGAAGTCCGTGGAGGCGGCCCACGCCGGCCCGGCGTGCGAGCGGACGATCCGTTCCAGCAGCGATCCACCCGAGGCGGCCAGCCGCCGGTCGGGTGCGATCGGCAGCGCGGCGAAGGTCAGCAGGCGCCCGTACGGGTCGGTCCGGACGGGACGGCGCAGCCGCGCCATCCGACCGGGGTGCGGGGCACTGATGGCGACGACCGATCGAACCAGGTCCGGGTACATGATCGCGGTGTTGAACGCGAGCACGCCGCCGTAACCCTGACCGACGAGGATCGCCTCCCGCTCGCCCAGGGCGCGGATCATCCCCGCGACGTCGGCGGCCAGCGTGAACGCGTCATATCCGCGCGGTGGTTTGTCGGAATCCCCGGCGCCGCGCAGGTCCGCGGCGACGGCGTGATGTCCGGCTTCGGCCAGGTCCGGCAGTTGGTGACGCCAGTTCGTCCAGATTCCGCCGAAGCCGTGCAGCATCAGCACCAACGGGCCGGTGCCGGCCGAGACCAGATGGAACCGAATGCCGTTGGCGCTGACCGACCGGTGGGCCAGGGCGGCCGAGTTGTTGGTGACGGATGCCGCGGTCACCGGCGGAAGTGGAGGTCGAGACGGAGCCCTGGCCAGATCGACCGGATCGCCCGGGTTCACCGCGCGGCGGGCGGCTCGGAATGCTTGGCCGCCGACTTCAGCGTCGAGGCGGTCTCGGACAGGGTCGAGATGGTGCGCTCGGGCTTCTTGACCTTCTTGACCTTCTTGATGCCGAGGAAGGCCAGCAACCCCACCATCGCCAGCATGGCACCGAACACGATGGTGAAAGCGGCCCACCGCGGCAGCCAGATGTCCAGGATCTCGCCGATCATGAACCAGAAGAAGAACAGGCTGAACAACCCGATCACACCGGCCACGATGAAGAAAACGGCACCGGTCAGAGCGGTCTTGACCGAGGCGGCGACCTCCAACTTGGCCAGTTCGATCTCGGCCCGGACCAGCGTCGACATCTGCACCGTGGCGTCTTTGACGAGGGCTCCGATGGACGCGCTCGTGTCGACATCGGGCTCGGCGACCAACCCGATCGCCGGACGGCCGGTGTTCCCGCCGTAGTTGACGGGCGGCTGCGGGGTGCCTGACATGGTCACGTCCCTCTCTCAAAGGTTCCTGCTGCTCGTTCTGGGACACCGGCACATGGCCGGCCGATGCATCGGGTGGAGCTGACCGCCGCACTGCGGGCTCGAGGGTTCATCGTGCCATGTCGCGCGGCCGTCTCGGTCCTTCGCCCCACGGCGCCGGGCCGAGGATCGGTGCCGCCCCGGGCGGTTGGTGTTCGGGGCTCAGCTCACGCCGATGGCGATCCGTGGGTGACCGCCGGGCTTGAGCCATTGCATGATCTTGACCAGGGTTCCCTGATCGATGGAAACGCAACCGGCCGTCGGGCCGCCGTCGGTGACGTGCAGGAAGAAGGCGCTGCCACCGCCGGGCACGCCGGCGGTGTTGACGTTCATCACGACGGCGTAGTTGTAGTACGGGACCTCGTAGTACAGGTGCTCGCTGCTGCCGCCGGGGGAGGACGAGCTCCGGACGTGCCGGTTGTACGTGGGCGAATCCGGGTTCTCGTCCCACCAATCGAGCGGGTCGGTCCGGAAGTAGGACAGGCCCGTCCCGGGGTTGGAGCTACGGCCGAAGGCCTGGGTCAGGGTCCAGGTGCCGGCTGGGGTGCGCGAGCTGTACTCGCTGGGGGCGCCGACGCCGTCCTGGCCCAGATGGGCGGTGACGGGCCCGAACTTCCTGGCCCACGACCCGTTGGTCTGCTTCTGCCAGGCGATCAGGGTGGCCGTGGTGGAGTACCGCGATGAAGCGCTGACGGTGATGATCTGCGTCGCATTGCCCACTGTCACCGGGATGCTGGCCTTCGGCGCGGTGGTCGACGCCTGGACGGGGGCGGGGGTGGTCGTCGGCTTGGGGGTGGCCGTCGGCTTGGGGGTGGTCCTGACGGTGGGCTTCGGCGCCACCGACGTTGTTCGGGCGGGCGGCCGCGGCGCCGTCGACGCGGCAACCGGTTTCGGGGTGGTCCGGGCGGTGACGACCGGCTTGGGCGAGGCCACGGGTGTCGGGGCGGCGGTGGACGACGTCGGCGCTGCGGCGCTGGACGTCGTCACCGTGGGCGTCGACGGAACGGCGGCGACGGCGGGCGCCGGTGTCGTCGCGTCGCGTGTGGTGGTCGGGGGAGCGACGGGGCGGGGGATCGCGGTCGATCGAACCACCGGCAGGCTGGACGAGCGGCTCGCCGCGGACGTGGACGCCGACCGGGTGGACGAGTTCGCGAAGCTCGTCGTCGGTGCCAGGTTCGGGACGAAGATCTGACTGGAGCCGGCCGCGAGGGTAGGGCCCGAGGGCGACACGGGGCTCGATGACGACACCGGCAGGGCCACGTCCGACGGACGGTTCTTCTCGGCCGAGCCGGACGGGACAGCGGCCGGCAGGACATAGATGGCGCCGACCACGGTGAGGACAGCGGTGACCGACAGCACCAGCTTCTTGATCACAGGCGTCACATTAATCCCACCAGCACCACCGACAACAGCCCGGATGAGTAATTGTCAACCCGACACGCTGAGACTTCACCTGTCCGGTTGACCGGACCGTGGGCGACTCGGGCACTCTCGCGAGCGGGGCGCGACCCCGCCCGCGAGTGCCGAGCAGTCGCGCTCAGGCGTCGCTCTTGCCGGTGGACAGGCCGGAGGTGATCAACCCCATGACGGCCGAGTCCTGCAAGGTCGTCACGTCACCCAGATCGCGGTTCTCGGCCACATCGCGCAGCAGTCGCCGCATGATCTTGCCCGAGCGGGTCTTGGGCAGCTCGGGGACGATCATGATCTGGCGCGGTCGCGCGATCGGCCCGATCTGGGTGGCCACGTGCTTCCGGAGTTCGGCGACGAGTGTTTCCCCGGCGGCCGGGCCGCCATCGGCCACGCGCGCGGTGGCGTCCCCACGGAGGATGACGAACGCCACGATGCCCTGCCCGGTCAGAGCGTCGTTGGCCCCGACCACCGCCGCCTCGGCCACGCTCGGGTGGGCGACCAGCGCGGACTCGACCTCGGTGGTCGAGATGCGGTGACCGGACACGTTCATCACGTCGTCGACCCGACCGAGCAGCCACAGGGCGCCGTCGGAGTCGTACTTCGCGCCGTCGCCGGCGAAGTAGTAGCCGTGGGAGGCGAACCGCGACCAGTACGTGTCCCGGTAGCGCTCGTCGTCACCCCAGATGGTGCGGAGCATGGCCGGCCACGGCTTCGCGATGACCAGGTAGCCGCCCTCACCGTGACCGACCGGGACGCCCTCGTCGTTGACGATCTGCGCGGCGATCCCGGGCAGGGCCCGCATTGCCGAGCCCGGTTTGGTGGCGGTGACACCGGGCAGCGGGGAGATCATCATCGCGCCGGTCTCGGTCTGCCACCAGGTGTCGACGATCGGGCAGCGATCGTGCCCGATGTGGGTTCGGTACCACATCCACGCCTCGGGGTTGATCGACTCACCCACGCTGCCGAGCACCCGCAGGGAATCGAGTTTGTACCGGGCCGGGATCTCGGCTCCCCACTTCATGAAGGTGCGGATGAGCGTGGGCGCCGTGTAGTAGATGGTGACCCCGTACTTGTCGATGATCTCCCAGTGCCGGCCCTCGTCGGGGGTGTTCGGCGTCCCTTCGTAGATCACCTCGGTGGCGCCGTTGGCGAGCGGACCGTAGACGTTGTAGGAGTGCCCGGTGACCCAGCCGATATCGGCGGTGCACCAGAACACGTCGGTCTCCGGCTTGAGATCGAACACCGCGTGGTGGGTGAACGCGACCTGGGTCAGGTAGCCGCCGGAGGTGTGCAGGATGCCCTTCGGCTTTCCGGTGGTGCCCGACGTGTAGAGGATGAACAGCGGCTGCTCGGCCGGGAACCCTTCCGGGACGTGCTCGGTCGACTGCTCGTCCACCAGGTCGTGCCACCAGATGTCCTTCTCGGTCCAGGCCACGTCCAGACCGGTGCGGTTGACCACCAGCACGTGCTCGACCGGTGAACCCTCGGTGGCCACCGCATCGTCGACGGCGGCCTTGAGCGGCACGGCCGACCCGCGTCGGTACTGCCCGTCGGACGTGATGACCAGGCGCGCGCTGGCGTCGGCGATACGAGTCCGCAGGGCCTCGGCGGAGAAACCGCCGAAGATGACGGAATGGGCCAGGCCGAGCCTCGCGCAGGCCAGCATCGAGAAGACCGCTTCCGGGATCATCGGCAGGTAGATCGCCACGCGGTCGCCGGCGTTCAGGCCCAGGGACAGAAGCGCGTTCGCCGTCTTGGACACCTCGTCCTTCAACTGCGAGTAGGTGATGGTCCGCGCGTCGCCCGGCTCCCCTTCCCAGTGGATGGCCACCTTGTCGCCGTTCCCGGCTTCGACGTGGCGATCCGCGCAGTTGTAGGCCACGTTCAACTTGCCGTCCGCGAACCAGGTCGCGTGGGGGGCGTCCGAGAAGTCGAGCACCTGCGTGAACGGGGTGGACCAGGAGAGGCGACGGGCCTGCTCGGCCCACCACGCCTCGGGGTCGGCCTCGGCCCGTTCGTAGGCGTCGGCCGTGAGGTTCGCGGCGGCGGCGAATTCGGCGCTGGGCGGGAAGGTCCGGTCCTCGGCCAGCAGATTGGACAAGGCGGCTTCGGGTGCCTGTTCGTTCATCGGGTGTCTCCCTGTTCGACAGCGGTGTCGGCTGGTGCGGTGTGCGCCTGGCCCGATATGACGCGACGACTGCGTCGCGCGACGCGGCCCAGGTCGGCCCGGTGGCCCTGCCTCGCGACGCACGGACGCCAACGAGCCACCTTCCCACCAGCAAACTATCGGGGAGCCCGGACAGTGCCCGGGGCGGGGTGGTCAGTTCGCGCCACCGGCTCCGTCTCGTCGCGGGAGGCACGGCGCGGCGTGGTCGCGGCCTGGGGAGCAGACCCCGGCGACCTGACTACCGTGAGCGGGTGACCTCGACGCCCTGGCCTGATCTGTTGGCGCTGCCCGGCGTGCCGGAGGCGGTGTCCAGGGCCCGCACGGCCATCGAGCAGGTTCACCGTCATCCGGCCAACCGACGAGGGTGGCCCCGGACCTCGGCGGCGGCGTCGGTCCGCGCGGCCCGGGCCTCGGCGATGCTGGATGGCGGGTCCGGCGAGATCGACCCGGCCGCGGCGTCGGTGAGCGATCCGGTCCTGGCCGGTGCCCTTCGGGTGGCCGCAGCCATCGGCGGCCTGGTCCCGGTCTGGGAACGGGCGCCGCTGCAAGCGCTGGCTCGCCTGCACACCCTGGCCGCCGCCGATCTGAGCCACCCTGACCTCCTGGGACGGCCGGCCCCCGACCGGCCGGACCTCGCCGCACGTCTGTCCGCGCTGGCTCAGACGGTGCTGGCGGCGCCCTGGCCGGCTCCGGTGATGGTGGCGGTGGTGCACGGCGAAATCCTCGACCTACGGCCCTTCGGAACGGCCGACGGAGTGGTGGCCCGAGCTGCCGCCCGGCTGACGCTGATCAGTTCGGGACTCGACCCGCACGGCCTCACGACGCCCGAAGTCGGGCACCTCCGTGTGGGTTCGGTCTATCCCGAGTCGGCGGCCGCATTCGCCGACGGATCCGGGGTGGCCGCGTGGATCGTGCATGTCAGCGCTGCCCTGGAAGCCGGGGCGCGGGAGGGCACCTCCATCGCCGAGGCGGCGAACTGACGTCGCGACGGACGAAGCTCAGGGGCGGTCGGGCCGTTTCCGCGGCCTTCGCGGAGGAGGGTCGGGACCCGACAGATCGAGGTGTGTCGATGTATGCGCGTGCATCGAGACCGGGTGTCACGGGGGTGAAGCGCATCACCGTGCTCAAACGCCTCAACGAAGCCAGGGCCGAAAGATGGAAAGTGCATGACCCGTACGAGTGAGGCCTTTCGATCTGTTGACAATGGGCGCTTCAACCGGCCGGCCTTACCGCTCAGACAGCTGAGGACGTCCGCCGATGCGATTCTCTCGGTGAACGCGCGGACACCCATCGTGATGTGTCCCAGGCTGATTCGCGGGCGTGGGGCCGCCGGGGAGCAGGAGGACCGGAAAACAAAGACGGCACTCCATCCGAGGATGAAGTGCCGTCTTTACCCGGGCTGGCCGGCTACCAGGCTTCACCACGTTCGTCGTTGAACGGACTGCGCGAGTTTCGCGGAAAGCCCTGGCGACGTGCCCTTCGCGGCTCATAGCGGTGAGTGAGTACCGGGGTCCAGGTGCGGAGCTCCGAGGCGGGTGAACTGTGGTTTCTCCTCCACCACAGTCCCTGGCCGCTCCGGGGGTCCGTGAGTCATTGGTACCGCTGATCCGGCTCCTGGGCAACAGCTAACGGCCACCCCAACCACCGGACCGATTCAGTGATTCGCCCAAACGGGTTCATTTCTTGGGTGAGCCATGGGAATACCCAAAAACGGCCGAGCTCCGACGTGACGGCTTGGTCGTCGCGGTCTACAGTGGGCTAGTCGGTTTCCACCCCCCCGGGAGCCGACCACCGGGTTCAGCTCAACCCCCCGGAGCTGAACCCCCGCGGCCCCCGCCCTCCCCCCTGGCGGGGGCCGCCCCTAACTGATCACAGATGCCGGATCGCCCGCGAGGGCGGCCCGGCATCTGTCGTCTCCGGGCTCGCGCGCAGGCCCTCGACGCGAACGCACGATTGACCGTAACCGGGCGCCCCTCGTGGTCGCCGGAGACGTTGTCCCCATACCGCCGAGCCATCCACATTTCCGCTTCGCTGCTGTCCCCGCCGTCGTCGCGCACGGTCCACTTGATGCGTGGCGCCGAGCCACCGGCACAAGGTCGGACAGGCGACCGGCGCCGGCTCGCGCGGACTGCTGGGAGGCGGTATGGACACACGGCCGTTGATCGTCACCGGGGACGAACTGATGCTCGACGACCTGCTGCGGGTGGCCGCCGCGGCCGGGGTCGAGGTG